>CAVPKR010000087.1:0-38777 GCA_963705675.1 Terriglobia bacterium | reverse complement strand
TACGGAGTAAAGTGGCCCGCTACAGAAGTTTCCGCGACATCGATTGGCCTCTGTTGATCATTGCCCTGATCATTTGCGCCCTGGGCGTGCTCCAGATCTATTCCGCCACCCATGACACCAAGTGGCACAACGTGTGGTGGAAACAAGTCGTCTGGATTCTGGTCGGCCTGGGACTGATGTTGGTCGTCATGTCCATCGATTACCATACGCTATTAGGCCAAGTCCCGCTTCTGTATTGCCTTTCGATCGGAGCGCTGCTGCTCACCTGGGCCATCGGCGACATGGTGTTCCACTCCCGCCGCTGGATTGCCATTCCAGGCACCGGGGTCCAGATTCAAACCTCCGAGTTTATTAAAATAGTGATAGTATTACTGGTAGCGCGCTATCTTTCTGAGCTGAAAAGCGACGAGATCGGTTGGCGCGATCTACTGAAATTAGGAGGGTTAGTCGGGGTTCCGATGGTGCTGGTGATGAGCCAGCCGGATTTCGGCACTGGGGCGACCTATTTGCCGATTCTCGCCGGAGGAGTCTTGCTGGCCGGGATTCGATGGCGTTATCTGGCGGTAGTGGCAATCGTCTGCGCTCTGGCGCTGCCCGTCGGCTGGTACTTCCTCAAGGATTTCCAGCGGGCGCGGCTGACCACGTTTGTCGATCCTTCCGCCGATCCGCGCGGACGCGGGTACCAGGTGATTCAGTCCAAGATCGCCGCCGGACATGGCGGGATGTGGGGCAAGGGCGTCACCCGGGGACTCAGACACAATTGCGGTTTCTTCCGGTACCGCACACCGATTTTATTTTCTCGGCCTTCGCCGAGGAGCACGGATTCGTCGGTGTGGTGGTGGCTCTCGGTTTGTATTTTCTGCTGTTGATGCAAGTGGTGCAGAATGCGCAGACGGCGCGGATCGCGCCGGAATGTATATCTGTATGGGAATTGCGACGCTGCTGCTGTTCCATCTTCTGGTGAACGTGGGCATGGTCGTAGGGTATATGCCCGTGACGGGAATTCCATTGCCGCTCATGAGTTATGGCGGCTCGAACACGTTTTCGGTATTTATGATGCTGGGGTTGGTGAATAATGTTCGGCTCCGGCGGTTTGTAAGTTGAAATTTTATTGCGGTCCTGACGCTCCATGGATGCGGGGACAAGAAGCGGATTTCGGTATAACAAGTTTTTGAAGTCGATCGATCAGGAAGCCGTGTAGTGCAGCGGCGGGCGCTGAAATCGAATGGCGCTCCGGGTTCTCAGATGAAAACGACCCTTCCATCGGGCGGCTTCCATGCTGGCCGAGCGAGCAGTTAAGCCGGAGTGTATGAGAGGGACGGCTCCACTCCGATAGCCAGCTTCCGACGCCGAAACCGCTTTCGATTTGTTCCACCCGCCAGAGGCGTTAGCCCGCAGGTGCCTCACGGCTGTTGCCGCGAGCAGGGAGGGTGAGCATGAGTAAGGAACTGGTGATCTCGGCCAATCGGCATGAGACCCGAGTTGCACTCCTCGAAGACGATCAGCTCGTCGAGGTTTATTTTCAGCGCGCGAACGAATACTCGCTCGCAGGCAGCATCCACAAGGGCCGCGTCACGCGAGTCCTCCCCGGCATGCAATCCGCCTTCGTCGATCTAGGCTTGGAGCGGGACACATTTCTTTACGTCTCCGATTTCCTGGAGGAACACGAAGACTTCGATCAGGTGACCGGCGACGAACGTCCGCCGCGGGAGCGGGATCGAGAGCGAGACCGCGAACGCCGCCCGCCGCAACCCCCGCCGCTGCCTGCTTCTCTCGCCATCGCCGAGCCCGTCTTAGCGCCGGCTGTCGAAGCGGCAGCTCCCCCCCGGATCGCCAGAGTGAACGGCCCAACGAGAGGCAAGGCGACCGTTCCGGAGACGACCGCCGGGGACGACGCTCCCGCCGCCGCCGCAATCGAGGCCGGGGATTCCCGGATTCCAAATACGCACCGGAGGGTCCGGAAGGCTCCTCCGAGCCCCAGCGAGCCGCAGCGTCCGAACCTGAGACCGAACCCGAGTCCGAACACGGTATCGAGCCACCGGTGAGGATCATCCTTCCAGGGGAATCGCTGGCGAAATACAAAAATGGCGAGAACAATTCCCCGCCGCCCGTGCCCCCTGTTGAGGACGCCGCGGCCGTTTCCGAGGAGCCTCTCGTGGAGCCAGGGGATGAGATCGAAAACGAATTCGATGAGCCCGTTCATTATCCGCCCGAGAATGCGATGCCGGATGCTCCGGTGCACAAACACGCCGCGCCGGTAGCGGAACCCAGTGTTGAAATCTCTGAACCTGCCATGGCCCCGCCGGAAGCCGTCATCGCAGTCGAGGAAGAGGACCAAATCGAGGAAGACGCGAGCGAAGCCGGTCCCATCGTCGCGCCGATGCTCGATGAGGAAGAAGATCGCGATATTCAGGAAATGATCCTGAGTCATACCGAAGGCGCGGAAGGCGCGGAAGACGCCGCTGAAGACGGCGCCGAGGAGCCTTCCTCCGAGCCTGCCGAACCCCCGCAGGAACCCGAGAGCGGCGCGGCTGAGGTTCGCGAGCGCAGCGGACGTTATCCTCATCGCGGCATGTCGCGGCGCACCCGCCGGCGAGGTCGAGGCGGCTCCCAGCAGCAGGATCAACGCGGCGGTCCGGTCACCGAGCCGCGTGCCGCATTGCCGCCGGAACAGAATCGTGCACCCGAGCGCATGACCGTCGCTCGTCCGACGAGTCAACCTATTTCCATCTCCGACGTCCTCAAGGAAGGCCAGGAGATCATCGTCCAGATCGCCAAGGAGCCACTGGGACAGAAGGGCGCGCGCATCACTTCGCACATCGCCCTGCCCGGCCGCTACGTCGTCTACATGCCGACCCTGGAGCACATGGGCGTGTCGCGCAAAATCTCCAGCGACGACGAACGCCTTCGCCTGAAACGCATTCTGCAAGGCCGCCGTCCTGGACCCGTGGGCGGATTCATCACCCGGACCGCCGCCGAAGGCCGCACCGAAGAGGAGATCGCCGGCGACATGGCGTTCCTCTACAACCTCTGGCAGGATATTCGAGCCAAGGCCGAGAAGCGTCCCGCGCCGATGCTGCTGCATCACGATCTCGATATCGTCCAGCGCATTCTTCGCGACCAGCTCGCCGACAGCTTCAAAGCCATCTGGATCGATAACGAAGATACCTACGAAAGCGTGCTGCGCTTCGTCGAGCGTTTCCAGCCCGCGCTGGTCGGCAAGGTGAAGCTGTATACCCGTGAGGCGCCCATTTTCGACGCCTTCAGCGTGACCGCGGAGCTCGAAAAGGCCCTGCGCCCCAAGGTATGGCTGAAATCGGGCGGCTACATCGTGATCAATCAAACTGAAGCCCTGGTGGCGATCGACGTCAACACCGGCAAGTACGTCGGCAAGTCGAATCGCCTGGAAGACACCATCGTCAAGACCAATACCGAGGCGATTAAAGAGATCGTCCGCCAGATCCGCCTGCGCGACCTGGGCGGCATCATCGTGATCGACTTCATCGACATGGACGAGCGTAAGAATCGCCAGAAGGTGATGCAGGTGCTCGAAGAAGCCATGCGCGTCGACCGCGCGCCCTACAAAATTCTCCAGTTCAACGATTTCGGCTTGGTCGCAATCACGCGCAAACGCGTAAAGCAATCCCTCGAACGGACCCTGTGCGCTCCCTGCCCGCATTGCGACGGCGCGGGCTACATCAAGAGCGTGCAAACCGTGGTGACCGAGATTCTCGCCGAGGCCCGCAAGATGTCTTCGAGTATCGAAGGCAAGGATGTGATGCTGCGCGTCCACCCGGATGTCGCCAAGGTGCTGAAGTCGCACCAGAACAAGTTCCTCGAAGAGCTGGAAGAAGTTCTGCGCAGGCCGGTCCTGGTCAAAAGCGATCCGCTGCTCCACCACGAGAAATTCGACCTGGCATAAACAGAAGCGGCTAATCCTGACGCAGGATCTGCATCGGATCGAGCCTCGACGCTCGCCGCGCCGGAATCGCGGCCGCGGCCAGTGTGACCGCGCATAGCACGATGACGGCCGCGCCCACCGCCGCCGGATCTCCAGGCTGCACTTGAAACAATAGGGACCGCAAGAGGCGCGCCGCGGCCAACGATCCGCCCGCGCCGATCAAGACTCCCGCCGCCGTCCACCGCGCAGCCGATGCCAGCGTCATGCGCACAATGCTCGCGGGCGTGGCTCCCAAGGCAATGCGAACTCCCACCTCGCGTCTGCGCCGCGACATCAGAAATGCCATCACGCCGTACAGCCCCACCGCCGCGATCAACACGCCCATTCCCGCGAACGCCGCCAGCAGCAGGGCGTAGAAACGCGGCCTCTGGTCCACCTGCTCCACGCGCTGGCGCATGGTTTCCACTTCGACTGGTAGTGTCGCATCCAGCGACCTGAGAATTTCTCGAATGGAACCGGCGGCGAGTTTTGGATCGACCGCCGTGCGCGCAATCACAGTTGCGGCGCGCCAGCCCGTCGGCGGCTCCTGGTTCTGGAAATTGTAATCGGCGGAAGGTTTTCGCACAATGTAAAATTCCGGCCAGCTTTCCCTGGTCGCTCCCAGGTTCGTCACATCGCGCGCCACCCCGATCACCGTAGTCCACTGGCCTTGCGGCCCCTTTAGGATTCGCTTTCCGACCGGGTCTTCGTGCGGAAACATCCGCCGCGCCAGCGATTCGCTCAGGATCGCGGTAAATGCCGCTGGGTCTCGATCCCGTTCCGTGAACGCCCTCCCGCGTACGATGGAAATCCCGAGCGTCGCGAAATAGCCCGGCGACACATAGCGCCAGCTCACCATTCCGCCGGTTCCCTCCGGCCTCTCCGGCCGGCCTTTCGATTCCGATGGTCGACAGCGGCCGCCCGCGCATCCCGCCCGATGGCGGCATGGAATCCGTGATCGCCATCGCTTCGACTCCCGGAGCCGCGGCCACCCGCCGCTCCAGTTCGTTGAAGAACCCAAGCTGCTGCTCGTTCGCGGCGTAGCGCTGCCGTCCGAGCACGAATCGCGCCGTAATCACGTGATCCGCCTCCAGGCCCAGTGGAACACTTTGCAGTTTCCATAGGCTGTGGAGCAACAGGCCCGCTCCTGTCAACAGCACCATGGAAAATGCGATCTCCAGCGTCACCAGCGCGGATCGCAATCCTCCCCGCGACCGCGCCGTTGAGGTCCACCCTCCCACCACCAGCGACCCTGTTTGGCGCAATGCCGGCGCGATGCCGAACAGTACCCCCGATCCTAACGCCGCAAGAACCGTGAACAGCAGCACGCGCCCGTCCATCGAAGCTTGCTCCAACCGCGGCAACGCCCCCGGCCCGATCGCGACGAACATCCGCAGCAGCGCCCACGCCAGCGCGCATCCCGCGACGCCGCTGATGGAGCTCAATATCAAACTCTCGGTGAGGGCCTGCCGCGCCAGCCGCCAACGCGAAGCGCCCAACGCTGCCCTCATCGCCAGTTCCCGTTCCCTCGCCACGGCCCGCGCCAGCAACAGCGTCGCGATGTTGGCGCAGGCGATCAGCAGCACCGCCAGTACCGAACCGAGTAGCGCCAGCGATGCCGCTCGAACGTCGCCAACCTGCCGGTCGCGTACCGGCCGTATCGAAAGAATATTTCCTTGCGAAACTGTGCCGGCACGGTCTGTAGCGCGAGTTGAAACTGCGGCTGGAGTTCAGCGAGAGCTTCCCGGCTCGTGATCCCAGCTTTCATCCTCCCGAAAACGCGAAAAGCGCGCCCTGAGTGTTCAGTGGCTTCGTTCAACGCGAGCGGGAACAGCAGGTCGGCTGGCGTCAGCGTAGGCATTTCGAAATTCTTCGGAAGAACACCGACGATCTCTGCCGGCACGCCATCCAGCAACAGAGTACGCCCCACCGCGGAGGATCGGACGCAAAACGGCCGCGCCAGATTCCATACGAGATCATGGCCACGCGCGGTCCGTTAGGGCGATCTTCTTCGCGAGTGAAAACACGTCCCGCCACAGGCTGGATCCCGAAAACTCCCAGGAAATTCGCCTCGACGCGCAGCGCGTGCAGCCGGATAGGACGTTCTTCCGTGAGATCGGTGTCGATGGTTCCCGCCTGGAAAGCCGTCACTTCCTCAAACGGCCCAGGATTCCGGCGCAAACTGAAATATGGATCCGCCAGCAGGAACTCCGTGGTATCCAGCGGAGCCATCATCCCCACCGACGCCAGCCGATCCTCGTGCGCGTAGGGCAAAGCTCGAAACAGAATCCGGTCGACCACGCTGAATACCGCGCTGGTGGCGCCGATACCCAGCGCGCCTGCCAGGATCGCGGTCAGAGCGAACACGGGGTCACGAATCAGCCCGCGAACCGCGTAGCGGGCGTCCTGCCACGTCGTATCAAGCGTAGTCTCAAGCGCGGACCGCATCCCTAGTTGGACACCGTCCGCGCCTGCCTTGTTCCTAGACATCGCCTTCAACGCGAACTGGATCTGCCGCGCCGGATAAGTGGTCCGGATCTGTGCCGAATGAGGTCGACGTCGTGGTCGTGTTCGGGATTCCGAAATTGGTATGGTTGGCTACGTTGAAGAACTCGGAGCGAAACTGGACCCTGACCCTCTCCGTGATCCGGAAGGTCTTGTTCGCCGACAAATCCCATTGCTCCAGCCCCGGCGTGCGGAACGCGTTGCGGCCCAGATCGCCAAACGGAGCATTACCGGCGGCGTGGTGAACGTATAGCCCGCGAAATAGGTATTGATCAACTGAGATTTGCTCTGGCTGGCAGCGCTGCCCGAAACGTTGGGGCGAAGGAACGGCTCCCCGCGATAATCGTTCGACAGCCCGCTGGTCTGGTTCGCCGTCGATGGAGTGTAATACACGTTGAGTGGAGTCCCCGTGTGCGCAGGTATTAATGGTGTTCAATTCCCACCCGCCGACCACGCCATCCACGCATCGGGTTCATGTTCGATCCATATTTGCGTCCCTTACCGAACGGCAGATCGTAAACCATGCTGGTGACGTTGTTGAATTTCACGTCGTAGCTGGACGGACCCGCTTCGGCGGCCAGGTTGTGAATGTTCTGCGGATTCGCCTCGACGTAGCCTGCGTAGTATTCGAGCGCCTGCTCCGAATCGCCGATAGCCTTCCCCCATGTGAAGGAGTTCAGGAAGTACAAGCCCGTGTAGAACCGATGTTCCAGCCGGGCCGACAGTCCGTTGTAATGATCGTTGCCTGCGGGGTCCACCCAGGTGATGGGACCGAAGGTTGGAACGGGAGCGCGCTGCTGATACGTCAGCGTGCCGCCGGGCGCATTGGGAGCCGCTTCATTATAATCCGCGATAATCGGCAGCCTCAGGCTGTGATTTCCGTTGTAAGCGACTTCGAGCACCGTGTTCCAGCCCAATTCGCCGTTGCAGAGACAGGAACCAGTTCTGAATGTACGGATTCTTCGTGTTGGGATCGATGTAATCGACGTTAGACACCAGCGGGTTGAAGTTCGCCGGATTTGCGATCCCACTGGTGAAGCTGTTCACGGTAGTCAGGAAGCCCGCGGGAGGCGGCCCGCCTGCCGGCATGGTCTGAGAGAACACGCCGAACAGGGCCTGCGGAGCGTTGATCCCTTCGATCGCGCTTCCCACCCGGTTGAAGAAGTCGTAGCTGATTCCGTACCCGCCGCGAATCACCGTCTTCGGGATGAAGTTGTAAGCGAATCCCAGCCGCGGACCGAAGTCCTTGTAATCGGGATGCACCAGCGCGCGGTTATACAAGCTGCCGCCGGTGGCGCGGATCATCTTATCCGTCGCCGGATCGAAGTTCGACCAATTGTTGTCGCGGTCGACCAGCGGAGTAGCAAACTCCCAGCGCAGCCCCAGGTTTACCGTCAACTTCGGCGTCACATGCCAGTCGTCCTGAACATACAGCGAGTTCACATGTTGCCGGAGATTCGACACGAAGTTGTTCCCCAGGTTCACGCTGCTCGGCAGGCCGAAAATGAAATCAGCGAGATTGTAGCTGGTGGAATCGGATGGGATCGTGCACCCCGCCGCCTGCCCCAGTTGCGCGCACGTCGGCTTGCTGAATTGCCCGTTGTAGGTGTCCTGCCCATACAACGGATTCACATCCAGGACTTCCGTGCGGATGATCGCAAGCTCATAGCCCACCTTCAGCGAATGCCGTCCGATGATCTTCGAAAAATTCAGCTTCGGATCGAAAGACGTCGGATTCTGAAACTGCGGATTGCTGGTTTGGCGCCCCAGTGCGGTCGCGAACCCGCTGATGGTTTGCGTATTCAGGCCGCCCGTCAGCGAAGGAGACGTCGGCAGCCCCTGAATCCCGAATAGAGCTTGCAGGCTGGGCCCGCCGAGAAACGGCGGCTCCTTGCCGGCCAGAACGTGGGTGAATCCGAATCGCGCTTCGAAGATCGAAGTGGCATTGACCGTCCACGTATATCCGATCGAAGCATTTTGATCGATGATATGGATATACCCGTTCCCGTCCCCGCCCGCCGGCCCAGTCAAATCCGGCGCGTAATACTGCAAATCCTTGCGCTGACTGAAGCGTATGAAAGGCGACATCTTGTCGTTCAGTTGATCGTCGATCTTGGCGTCGAACTTGTCGCTGTAGTCGCGAATCAGCAGCAGCGCTTCGTCGTTATTCGACCGGCTGCCGCGGCGCCCGCATTGGCCGCCGGAAGATTGCTCAGCGCATACCCCGCCAGCGGATTCAATTGCGCTACCGGAATCTGCGTTCCCGCCGGATAAACCTTCTGCGTGATCGGATCTACTACGGTCACGGGAAGAATTCCCTGGCGATCCGTCGAGTTCGGAATCGAATCGAAGTTGAGATAATTCTGCAACTGACGGTAGCCTTCGTAATCGCCGAAGAAGAAGAGTTTGTTCTTAATGATCGGTCCGCCGATCACGGCGCCGAACTGATTGCGCTGCAGCGTCGGCTTGAATACCAGCGGAACGAATTGAAATCCGTCCGCGTTCAGAGCCGTGTTGCGCAGGAATTCGTAAGCCGTCCCATGAAACTGGTTGGTTCCTGACCGCATCACCGCATTCACCACCGCGCCGCCCACGCGTCCGTATTCGGCGCTGTAGTTCGTGGTGATCACTTTGAATTCGGCAATCGCATCCGGCGACGGCTGCACCGTCTGCGCCGAATATCCTTGGTTGCTGGTCCCGTACATATTGTTGTCCAGCCCGTCGAGAAGGAAATTGTTGAACGTGCTGCGCATGCCGTTCACGTTGAACGCGCCTTCCCGAGGCGTGCCCGTCGGTCCAAAAGAAACCGCCATAGGCGACTTAATTACGTTGGTCGAAAGCAGCGCCAGATCTGCGTAATTGCGTCCATTCAGCGGGAGCTCGACAATCTGATGCGTGTTGATCACCTGGCCATGCTCGCTCGAATCGGTCTCGATCGCGGCCGCCGCTCCCGTCACCTGTACGGAGCTGGTCACTTCACCCACTTGCAGCGCCAGGTCCACGCGCTGGCGAGCGTTGACGTCCACCTGGATGTCCTGCGCCACCGCTTTAGAAAATCCCGGGGCTTCGGCCGTTACGGTGTACCGGCCGACCTTCACGTTGGAGAATAAATAGTTGCCGCTATCGTCGGTGGTGGTCTTTGCCTGGATCGCGGTGTCCTGATTGATCAGGGTCACGGTCGCCTTCGAAACCACCGCCCCCGCGGGATCGTGCACCGTTCCCAGCACATCCGCGCTTTCAAACTGCGCAAATCCCGATGCCGCCGACAGCAATAGCAAGATCGACAAAACTAACCTGTTCATTAAAGCCCCCTTTCCTGCCACGATATCACGTCAGACACTCAGGTATCGTTACAATCGTGTTAACAATTGGGGAATTGTAGAAAACAGGGAGATTCAGCTTAACCACTCGCGGGTAACCGCAACCAAAAGCGGCCCCAGGAGCAGCGCAGCCTCGCGTTCGACGCCTTGTAACACCTGCTCCGAGTGGGTGTGGTCGCTTGACACCGTCACGACCGCTACCAACCCCCGCTGCCACAAGTCTTGATAATCGATTTCCGCCACCGACACGTTGAACTTGCCGCGCAGGCGATCCTTCAAACTCTTGATGAAATGCCGCTTGTCTTTAAGCGAATGCGACTCGTCGAGCCGCAACTCCAGAGTGATGACGCCGACGCTCGGCACTACACCAAGGCTTCGGTCGCGACGCGCTCGGTTGCGAATGCCTCGATCACGTCGCCCGGCTTGATGTCGTTATAATTCGCGAGCGAGATACCGCACTCGAAGCCTTGCTTCACTTCGCTCGCGTCATTCTTAAAGCGCTTCAGGCCCTCCACCTTACCGGTGTGGACCACCACGTTGTCGCGCAGCAGCCGGACCTGGCTATCCCGGCTGATGGAACCGTCGTTCACCATGCAGCCTGCCACCGCCCCCACCTTGCTGATGCGGAACACCTCGCGAACCAGCGCCCGTCCCTTGTAGACTTCCTTGAACACCGGATCGAGCATGCCGCTCATGGCTTTCTTGATCTCGTCCACCAGCTCGTAGATGATCGAGTGCAGCCGGATGTCGACTTTCTCCTGCTCCGCCACAGCCTGCGCCGTGCGCTCCGGCCGTACGTTGAACCCGACGATAATCGCGTTCGACGCCGATGCCAGCAGCACGTCGGTTTCCGTGATCGCGCCCACACCTGAGTGCAGCACGCGAATCTTGACCTTGTCGGTCGAAAGCTTCTGCAAGGTATCCGTCAGCACTTCAGCCGTGCCGCCGACGTCCGTCTTCAGGATGATGTTCAGTTCCTTCGATTCGCCTTCTTTAAGCTGATCGTGGAGCTGTTCGAGCGTGATGCGATTGGTCTTCGACATCGCCGCCTCGCGAGCCTTGACTTCGCGATAGATGACGATCTGCTTCGCCTTCGCCGTATCGGTGACCACCTGCATGGTGTCCCCGACGTCCGGCAGCGATTCGAGTCCCAGCACTTCGGCCGGCATTGACGGCAGCACTTCGCGAACCGGCGCGCTGCGGTCGTCGAACATTGCGCGCACGCGCCCGAAGACCGACCCGCAGATGAAATAATCGCCTACATGCAGCGTCCCGTTGCGAACCAGCACGGTAGCCACCGGGCCGCGTCCGCGATCCAGTTTCGCTTCGAGCACGGTGCCGCTGGCCGGCCGCGCCGGATTCGCCTTCAAGTCCTGAATATCGGCCACCAGCAGAATCATTTCGAGCAGCAGATCGAGGTTGGTCTTGGCGCGCGCCGAGACCGGGACCATCACCACGTCCCCGCCCCAGTCTTCCGCCAGCAACCCGCGATCGGCTAGCTGCTGCTTGATCCGCTCCGGCTGCGCGTCACCCTTGTCGATCTTATTGATCGCGACAATAATCGGAACCTTCGCCGCTTTCGCATGATCGATAGCCTCCAGCGTCTGCGGCATCACGCCGTCATCCGCCGCCACCACTAAAACCACGATATCGGTGACTTTCGCCCCGCGAGCCCGCATGCGCGTGAACGCTTCATGGCCCGGGGTGTCGATGAATACGATCTTCCGCCCGTTCTTGTCGACGTGATACGCGCCGATGTGCTGCGTGATTCCGCCGGCTTCGTGTTCGGCCACATTGGCCGACCGGATCGCGTCCAGCAGCGACGTTTTTCCGTGATCGACGTGCCCCATGATCGTAACCACGGGAGGCCGCTTCTCGCGATCCTGCTCCACCTCGGCTTCCTGAATCTCCTGCCGGGTTTCTTCTTCGTAGCTGACCTTATTGGTCGACGCGCCGAAGTCGCGCGCCAGCTCCTCCGCCAGCTTCACATCCAGCGTCTGGTTGATGGTCGCGAAGATCTTCTTCTCCACCAGTTTCTTGATGACCTGGTTCGCCTTGACACCCAGTTTTTCAGACAGCTCTTTTACCGTAACGCCTTCTGCAATAGTAATTTCCCGATCGATCGGCGGCGGGGCGAACGCCTCCGCGCGGCGCATCATCGGACGTAAACGACCCTCTTCCGGGTCCGCATCCCGTCGACGGTCGGTCCGCGCCCCTGGTTTAGTCGCATGACGGCGGCCAGGATCTGTGGGAACCGTGGTCGGCTCGGCGCGTAAAGGCGAAGTCGGGTGCATCGGACGCCCCCGGCCTCGATCGCCAGGGCGCCCATACGGAGCCGGAGGACCACCCGGACCCGCGGGACCCCGCATCAAAGGCTGGCCCGGACGAACCGGACCGGTATAAATCGGCCGCCCCGGAACCGGACTCGCTGGCCGGCTGGTCGGCATTCCAGGACGTGGAGGCGCGGGCGCGCCAGGCAGAGGCGGCCGCGCCAGCCGCGCGACCATATCCGGCCGTGGCGGGACGATGGGACGCGCAGCCGGCTGCCCCGCAAGATTCGGTTTCGCGGGTGGACGCAAAGGTCCGCCTCCGCCGGCGGTCGCCGGAGGAGCCGGTGCAGCGGGCGGCCCGGGCCGCATCGCAGGCCGAGGCGTCGGAATACTCGGAACGGGTGCCGAGGGAGGGCGCGGAACGCCCGGAATCGCTACCGAAGGAGCAGACCTCGGGCCTTCTCCAGCATTCGACGGCATGGCCTGCCGCGGACCCGACAAGATCTGTCCTGGTTTCGGCGCCGGCATGGGCCTCGCCGGAATCGCGGAACCCCGCGCGGGAGCGTGAATCGGAACCCCCGGATGACTAACCGTAGCCGGAGCCGCAGCCGCGGGAGCCGCATGCGGGGCAGCCGGAGCAGCATGCGGGATAGCCGGAGCATGAGGCACGGCCGGAGCTGCATGCGGAGGCGCAGGGTGTGCCGGAGCCGCGTGCGGAGTCGAAAAACTCGCCAACGGCGGACGCAGCGGATGAATGGGCCGCGGAGCTGGCGCAGCCGGTTCTTCCGCGATTCCTTTGGGGGCCTCAGCTACCGCCGGGGCGGCTTCAGTCTTGGCAGCGGGTTGCGGACGAACCGCCTCCGCTACAGGCTCCGCCGGCTCGACTACCGGCGTGGATGGCTCGTCCTCCACTTCGGGAGCGGCGCCACCGCCACCTCCTCCGCCCAACCGGCGGCGAACCTCCGCCATCACGTCATCGTCGAGCGAGCTCGAGTGCGTCTTCTTATCCATGACGCCTAGCTCGGGCAACAACTCGAGTATCACGTTCGGCTTGACCTCCAGCTCGCGAGCGAGCTCATTGATGCGGATTTTGCTCATACGCTACGTCCCTGAATCGCCCATACTTCAGCGTCAGGGTTTCAACCGGCAAACCTCTCTTAAAGAACCCCGGGAACCTCCGGATTCACCGTGTTCTCTATCGTAACAGATTCGTTTTCCGCCTCTGCTTTTTCAACCGGCTCCTCAACCTTAGACTCATCCGCCGGTTCAACCGACTCCTCAAACTGTCCGTAATAACTGTTCACCGCCAGTTGGATCCGCTCCACCATTTCCGGATCGACGCCTTCAATGGCTTCCAGATCCTCCGGCGTCATCGAACCCAGCCGCTCCACCGTGGCGATTTCCGACGCCATCAGCTTTTCGACCATCGCCTCAGTCATTCCGTGGTCGATCAGCACCGACACTGGAGCCCCCGGCACCACCAGCGCGGCCATCTGGGATTCCACTTCCTGCCGCTTCTCTTCTTCGCTCTTAATGTCGACACGCCAACCCAGCAGCTTCGCCGCCAGCCTGACGTTCTGTCCCTTTTTTCCGATCGCCAGCGACAGTTGCGTATCGTCGACAATCACTTCCATGTGCTTATCGATCGCATCCAGAATCGTGACCCGCGAAATCTTCGCCGGGCTCAGCGCATGCGTCGCAAACACCACCGAGTCGTCGTTGAACTCGATAATGTCGATCTTTTCTCCGCGCAGTTCGCGGATAATCGATTGCACCCGCATCCCCTTCATCCCCACGCAAGCGCCTACGCTATCCACGTCCCGGTCCCGGCTGGACACGGCGATCTTGGTCCGCTCGCCGGCCTCGCGCGCGCAGCCCTTGATCACCACGGTATTGTCGTAAATCTCCGGCACTTCCTGTTCGAATAGCCGCATGACCAGCTCCGGCGCGGCTCGAGAAACCAGAACGCCCGCGTTCTTCCCGGCCTTTTCCACGCTCTTGATTACGCAGCGTATCCGGTCGCCCACGCTGAAGCTTTCGAGCTTGGATTGCTCTTTCTTAGGCAGCCGCGCCTCGGTCTTGCCCAGATCGGCGACCAAGTCCTGACCCTCGACGCGCTTCACGATGCACGTCACCAATTCGCCCACTCGCCCCGAATATTCCGAGTAGATATTCTCCCGCTCGGCTTCCCGGACCTTCTGAAGAATCACTTGTTTAGCGGTTTGCGCGGAAATCCGCCCCAGAGCCTCGGTGGGCTTTGCAAAGCGAATTTCCTGTTCCAGTTCCGCATCGGGTTTCACCGCCTGCGCGTCTTTCAGGGAAATTTCTTTGTCGGGATCCGCGACTTCGGCCACCACGCGCCGCACTCCGAATATCTGGATGGCGCCAGTGTGCTCGTCAAAATCGGCGACCAGATCCTCGGTCGTCCGAAAATGCTTCCGCGCGGCCACCAGCATGGCGTCCTTAACCGCGTCCAGAATAATCTTCGGATCGATACCCTTTTCTTTGCTCAGGATCTCGATAGACTGATAAATCGTTCCCAGGCTCATATAAATCCGTTTTTCGTTTTTCGGGGATTACCACTCGAACTTCAGATTCGCCTTTTCAACCTGCTCCAGCGGAAACTGTATGTTCCGCCCCGGCGATGGTTCAAGGGTGACGATCCCTTCCGCGAAGCTCTTCAGCGATCCCATCCAGTGGCGCTGGTTCTCGACCGGCTCCCGCAACGTAACCTTGACCTTTTGGCCGACGAACCGTTCAAACTCGCGCGGCTTGGTGAGCTTCCGCTCTACCCCCGGCGAGCTGACCTCCAGCGTATACTTCGACCCCGGCACTACGTCTTCCACGTCCAGAATGGTGCCAACCTGTTGTGAGATAAACTCGCAATCGGCGTGCGACACCCCTTCCGGCTTATCGATAAAGATGCGCAGCAACCGGCTCCCGCCGCCGCCCAGCAGCTGGACGTCGACAATTTCGAGGCCCGCGCTCGACCCGACACGCTCGGCGATCTCTTGAATTTTTTCCGTGACAGCCGTCCGGTCCGCCATAAAATCTAGTCGAGCAATAAAAAAGTGGGCTTTCGCCCACTCCCTTAGCTCGAAACCTAATACGAGTATACAACACTGCGGCAAAGCCGCCTAATTTGGTTTCTTCTTATGCCCGTTGGACCCTCGATTCATAGAGTCCAGCCACCGGTCGAACTTCTCGTCCGTGCGCTTCATGGATTCCCGGAGCTCCCGCATTTCATGCTGCGCGCGAATCTGCGCGTCGGTCAGCGCCGCGATCTTTACATCGATGTTCTTCATGCTACGGCCATGTGCGATCAGGATATTCATGCCCGTCTTGACCAGGGTCTGAAGGCCCTTCATCTGACGTTCAATCTTCTCCAACCTCGCGTCCGCCCGAGGAGCACGAGCTTCCGCCCTCTGTTGACGTACAGCCACGTCCGCGAGAGTCTCCACGATGAACTGCATGGTCCGCTCCATGTCCATACGCCCCGAGCATATCACGCCATCTGATAAACTCACCCTCTATGCTTATCCTTGCGGCGATACTGGCGATCTTCGTCTACGGCATGATCGCCGCCATGCTCGGGACCATCCTCCCGGACCTCTCCGCCCGCTTCCGCCTCACCCCGAAACAGAACGGGACCATCGCGTCAGTGCAAGCCCTGGGACTGATCATCGCCTCCGTCGGAGTCGGCCCCCTGATCGATTACGAAGGCAAGAAGATAGGCCTCGTCTTAGGCTTGGCCCTGGTCACCATCGCCCTCTTTCTCCTCCCCGCTCCAGCGGATATGGCAGTATCATGCTGTATCTCTTCCTGCTCGGCTTGGGCGGCGGAATCATCGTCACGGGAGCGAACGCCCTCGCCAGCGACGTCAGCGAATCCAGCCGCGGCACCACGTTGAATCTTCTCAACTTATTCTTTGGTTTAGGCGGCCTAGCGACTCCATTCATTTCCGCTAACTTACTGAGCCGAAACTCAGTTCGCCTGTGCTACCTGGTCGCGACCCTGACCGCCGTCACCTTGGCGATTCACCTGATGACCCCCATGCCTCCCCCCGCGGGCGGCCAAAGCTTTGTCTTCTCTGACATTGGTCCGGTCCTGGGAAAGCCCGCGCTGTTTCTCTTATCCCTGATGCTGTTCCTCTATGTTGCCTGCGAAGTAGGCGTATGGAACTGGCTCGCCCAGCACCTGATCGCTCAAGGAGTGCCCGAATCGAAAGCCCTGAATATTCTTTCGCTGGGATTCGCGCTAGGCCTGTTGATCGGCCGCGTCGTCGTGTCCCAGGTCCTGCGAACCGTGTCGCCGGAAGCAGTAACATTAGCCGCCGCTGTCCTGATGGCGATTACGACCTTCGCGATGCTCCGCACCACCAAATTCGCGGGTATCGCCGTATTCTTAGCGGGCGTCGCCATGGCCCCCGTTTTCCCGACCGTCCTCGCCATGGTCGCCGACCGGTTCCATACCATGACCGCCACCGCTCAAGGTATCGCGATCAGCTCCGGCTGGCTGGGACTCGCCGTCAGCTCCCGCATCATCGGCTCTATCGCCGGTGGAGATCCTAAGCGCCTGAAAAAGGCTCTACTGCTGATCCCAGCGGCCTCGGTCGTGATGATCGCCGTGAACCTTGCTTTACGATCACTTTGATCGGCAAGGCTCTTCGATCACTTTGATCCCCTAAACTCTATTTCCCGCCGTTCCCGCTACATGCCGCTTCGCCCGAATCGCATCCGCAAACCCGAGCTTTAATTTGTAGGCAGAGAGGTTGACGCCCCCATCGGCCATCAGCCCACCTAGCCGCAGTAAGTTCTCGAGACACTGTTGTGGCAACGTAGCTTAACTTGCCGACGATGGGCGAGGATCAGTGATCGACAACATTGGTCCCTTGTCGCTGGGGGTTAAACGGCGATCCTTGCCATTTGGGTATCGAATGGTCCCTTGCCGGTCTGGGAAATCGATCGGTGGTGGCCACCAATTTTTCTTGAAAGCCTACGCGCCCGCGC
Source organism: Terriglobia bacterium (assembly GCA_963705675.1). GTDB lineage: Bacteria > Acidobacteriota > Terriglobia > Bryobacterales > Bryobacteraceae > Palsa-187. The sequence continues at coordinate 21,733 of CAVPKR010000087.1, read as the reverse complement.
TTCGCCTCTGCATGGGAGCTTCATGTCCGCGAGCCGTCACGCGCTCCATTCCGATAACGCGACCTCCCGCAACCAGCACCGCGTCGTCGAAATTATTCACCGTGGGACAAACATGCCTCGGGATCAAATATAAGGCCTCGCCGATCTCCGGCCGTCTCGCATCGGCCTTCACTTCGATCGGCAGATGTTCCTCGCTCGGCTTCAGCGGAGTCAGATCCGGCCGCCCCGCGACCACGCAAGTCGGAACCCCGGCATCCGCCGACACGCTCTTATGCCCTGCATCGCAGGTAAGATAGTTCGCTCTTGGATGGCTCACCACCGTCGAAACCACCACCGCCGCAGGCTGATATCCCCACTCCGCCGGCAATTGCGTCAGGCTGGTCGCGTCGCTATAAACCACCGTCCCCGGCGAAGCCCGGTGCACAAATCGCGCCGACCGGAAAGGCTCGTACGACGCCGAACACGGGAACGAAGGCGTGCCCGACGTAATGACTTCCTCCACCGGAAACCCAGCCCGCTCCACTGCCCCGACGATCTCCATCAACCGGTCATATCCTCGATGCGCCGCCTTCTCGCGTTCCACCAGGTCTGCCGCGCCGACATGCCCGTCGTAATAGTGCAGCCCTCGAAACACCAACCCCGCTGCTCCGATCGCCCGCGCAATTTCGAGGATCTCCGGTATCCGCTCCTGCTCGACACCCGTGCGATTCATCCCCGAATTCACGTCGATGAAAACGCCCAGCCGGCTGCCTTTCCACGCGTTTACCTGCTCCGGATTTTCCACCAGCACCGATACCCGGACACCCGGATATTCATTCGCCAGGTCCCGCACCCGCGCAGCGTTCGCCCCTACCACCGCATACGCGAGCAGCACGTCTTTCATGCCCGATGCGCACGCCGTCGCCAGCTCCACCGTAGTCGAGCACTTCGCCTGAGCGACCCCCAGTTCCACCATCCGGCGCATGATGAACCCGAGCTTCGCCGTCTTTACATGCGGCCTCCAGCGATTCACGTCGCCGCCCAGCAACCGTATGGTCGCGGCGATGTTGTGGTCGACAATTTCGGGATAAATCGCCAGCGCGGGAGTCAGCAGCCGATCGACCTGGTCAATATGATAAGGATTTTCGGAGATCACCCTACCAGACTACTTCAGCGCCTGCACCGGAATGTTGAACGCCACCGTGTTCACCACGCCTTTGCGCTGGAACTGAATCCAGACCCGGTAGATCCCCTCGCGCGGAAAGATCAAATTGAACTGGATTTGTTTGTAATCCACGTCCGCCGGATCGGTCACCAGGAACGGATGCGTGTGGATCAGATCGATCAGGTCGGAGCTCGCCGCCAGCATGTGGCCCCACGCTCCGATGTACTTCTCGATCCCATCGTTGGGCCGCAGCTTGACGAACATCAGCGTCTTGAACCCGGCCAGCGGCTGTGGAGGATCCATCACCAGCTCCGCTTCCAGGTTTTCCGCCTTTTGAGGCGCGACGTCGGCGCTCAGTTTCGCCGGCTCCAGCTTAAATCCTTCACCCGGAACCATGAGTGTGCTGGCAATCAACTGCGGCGTCCCTCCGGTCGGGTAAAAATCGCTCAGCACGCGATACAGACCCGGATGCGGAAACGTCACGCCTAAATGGAAGCTGCCGTCCGGCTGTATCTGGGGGTGGATATGCTCGAAGAATTTCGTGTCCTGGCTGACCACGAATAGGTGATACAGCTTCTCGTGCATGATCTCGAATTTCCGCACCGGCTGATTCGTGACCGGATCTTCCACGTGGAACTCGAGCGCGATATTCTCCCCGGCCTTTAGCGCCTTTGGAGTAGTAACGATCCTAACCGGATATTCGTGCTCATCCGGGATTCCCGCAACCAGCGTCATGCCGCAACGGGGACATTTCCCCGGCGTCTTCGACCTGACGTCCTTGTCCATGGGACAAACAAACTCGATGTCAGGTTCCTGGATTACGGCGGGATCTTTAGGTGGCTCGGGCGTGGTAGCCTGTTGGGCCAGTAACAACGCGGAGAGAAACAGAATCCGCAGCACCTGCCTCTATTATAGTCCCTCCTATTAGCGGAAAAGGGCCCTCGCCGATGAGATTGGTGTGGATACCAGAGCGGGTCAATATATCAACTTCCGCGTCGCAGGCCAGGATTTCTCAATGGACGCGGCGCGCATCCGCGGCCTTCTGCCGATCCACGACTTGATTCCCGTCGAGGGGCCGCACCAATGGCTGGTCGGCATCGCCGCCGTTCGAGGCCGCGACTTTCCAGTAATCGACCTCGAAAGCAAGCTGGGCCTTCCCGCCGGCACCCACGGCCGTCAGCCGTGCGTGATTGTGATTGAAGTCGCCGGCTCGCAATTGATCGGCTTTGTGGCCGACCGCGTCTCTGAGCTCGTAACTTTTCGCGATCGCGACTTCCGCAACGGCAGCGTGCGGTCGAGCGGAAGGATGCGCCGCGTATTGGATCCGCAGTCGATCATGAATCCGGAAGAGCTGCAAGAACTCGGGCGAGCGGTTTCTAGCCTCTGATCCCGTCGAACGCCTGCTCGATTTCCTTCTGAGCCGCGGGCGACAGCGCCACCAGCGGCAGCCGCGGAGGCCCACCGTAATAGCCGTTCAAATCCATGGCATATTTCAGCCCTGGAATCCCATATTTTTCAGTCACCAGCGCTACCGCCGGCGCGATCCTTTGCTGCCAATCGAGCGCCGCTTCCGTATCCCGAGTCCGATGCGCCTCCCAGATGCTGATCGCAGCGTAGGGCGCCGCGTTGGCAAAGGAAAGCACCGCTGCCGCCGCTCCCGCCGCGAAATCGTTGGCGACCGTGGCGCCCGATCCGGTCCATCTCTGATCCGCTTTGAATCCCGCGCTGAACCCCGGCCGCCACGCCGATCTTGCCGATATAAGCAAGGACATTGGGATGCGCGTCCAACCCCTCCGGCAAGTCGCCGTCGACGATCACGGGAAGCCTGGCCCGATCGGCAACGGCGCGAAAATAAATCGCCGATGGTCCCCGCACCACGATGGCCTTATACCCCATGGTTTCGGCGCGATTCGCCAGTTCCACGGTCTCATGGACGCTGGGCTGACCCGCCGCCGCGATCAGGATCTTTTCCGGCGCAGCATGTTCCGCGACCCATTGCCAAACGCGAATCTTTTCTTCGGAGCTGAGGTAAATGCCTTCGTCTCCGCACACTACGTATCCCGTAAGCGCGGCGCGATTCCATTTCTCTACGTTGTGCTGGACTTTGATCTTGTAGACCGCCCCATTGTGATCGAAGGGGATGACGATGGGAACGAAAATACCTTGCAGCTTCATGGAGGAAGAGCGGCCGCGTCTTTTGGACAACCAGCCGGCCCGAATGGAAGTTACTTACCGAAAACGATGACGAACGTATACAGCGCCAGTGACTCGATCAGCACCAGTCCCAGAATCAGCGCGAAGCGGATTCCAGCCGCGGCGCCTGGGTTGCGCGCGATGGCTTCCGCAGCGCCGGCCGTGGCAGTGCCCTGGCCGATTCCGCAAAGTCCCGACGCGATTCCCATGCCGATTCCGATACCGATCCACTTGATTCCCGAATCGGTGACCACGGTTCCACCAGGGGCCTGAGCGAATATCGGGCTCGCACAGAGCACCAGAAGCACCAGTGCGATTAACGCAAGTTTTGTACGCATTTTCTTTCTTTCTCCTTATTAAAGTCCGCCGGGGAGGTGGTTCCAATCCGATCCTGGGGGACCGGCGGCTCACACCCGGCGGCGATCATGCCGTTATGAATTAATGCTCGTGTGAAGTGGCCAGGTTCACGTAAATCATCGAGAGCAGAGTAAAAATATAAGCCTGAAGAACCGCGACAAACAAGTGCAGCCCCATGAAGACCACCGGGACGATCAGTTTCGTCAGCCCGAGGAACGCTCCTGTCACTTGCTCGCCCGCGAACATGTTGGCGTAAAGACGGACGGTCAGCGATAGAGGACGCGCCAAGTGGCTGATGATTTCGAGCGGAATCATCAGCGGAAACAGCCACCAGATAGGGCCCAGGAACTGCTTCGCATAGGCCAGCGGCCCCAATTCCCTGACACCGTTATAGTGATAAAAAACAAAGGAGCTCAAGGCCAGCCCCAGCGGCACGCCGACGTAGATGGTAGGCGATTCGAAGGCCGGAATGATCCCGATCAGGTTCATGAAAAGGATAAAAATAAAGATGGTCGCGAAGTACGGCACATACTTGGCGCCGTGATGAATGCCGATTTCGTCGACGGTGTCCTTGATGAACAGGTAGATAATTTCAAAGAGATGCTGGGTCTTTCCCGGCTTATCCACCGACAGCTTGCCGCGGAGAACGGCGAATAGAACCAGCAGAATCGCGACCACGAACAGCTCCATGACCATCCAATTGGTCCAGGGGCGCTGAGGATTCTCGGCTTCGACGTGCACCAGGCTCAGAATCGAGTTGGCGGGGCCTGCCAGGGTATCGTTGAAGATTTTCGTGAGCCACAGCTCATGTTCGGGCATAAATTAACTCGTAGAGGATTTCGGTTACGACGGCTGCGGCCGAGACAAACAGGCCCGCCAGGACTGCCATCAAGCTGACTTCTAAGTACTTCACTATAACATAAACCACCCCGCCGATCAGCCCGTAGCGGAACACATAAATCACCGCGAAAATGGCCCTGCGGCGATTCACGGGACCACCCAGACTCCCGGCAACTTCGCGAAAATTATGGATGCTGAACCACGAAATCAGCGCCCCCGCCAGAAACCCCGCGCCGGTCCGAATCCCATGCCGGGACCACGTGAAAACAGTCCCGGCGAGACCCAGAATGATGACGAGCCACGTGATTCTTCCCAGCGCTCGCTGGTAGAAATCCCCGGTCATCCTTTTCCTAAACCGCGAATCAACTGCACGAATCCGGCAATCGTGCCGAGCACCAGGAAAACCATCTTCAGTGAATGTGTCCCGAACGCCGAATCGAGCCCGTAGCCGATCGCATACCCCACCACCGATGCTGCCGGCAGCAAGACGGCAAGTCCCAAATAACGCGCTACCTGAATCCACGGATTCATCGCTTTGGCCCCAACGCGGCCGTTTCGTTCACTAAAAATCCCATCTTCGGATGAGAAGGCTCAAAATCCGCTTTGAGGCCGTAGTCAAGAAGAGTTTCGGTGGTTGTCGGCCCGACCGAGGCTACTCGTATCCGGCTAAGCGCGGGACGCATTTGGTCTTCGAGACCCAATTCCCGCGCGATCCTGAAGAGGTGCACCACTTGAACCGATGTCGTAAACAGGACCACATCGAACTGATTCCCGGCGAGCCGGCGCACCGCTTCGCGCAGAGGCTCGCAGTCCTCGGGCAAATCCCACTGATAGACGCGAACCGAGGTGACTTCGGCGCCGCGCGCGCGGAGGCCGTCGATCAACTCGCTACTGGGGCGGCCATATTCCTGAATCGCGATACGCCGTTCAGGACGCCCCTCGATCGCGGCCAGAATCTCGCGCCACGTATTCGGCTCGGGAACCGCGATGGCGACGGGAACGTTCCACTCGCGCAGGACTGCGATGGGCTTCGATCCTCGCGCGACTACCGTCAGTTTACGCAAAGCCTCGGCAAGCGAACCCAGTGGCTCTATCGCTTGGGCGAGCAGACGAGTGCCGACGCCGGTCAACAGAATCATCATTTCGAACTCATCGTGGAACAGACGCTCAGCGAAGGCCAGCGCTTCAGGATTGTTTTCGATGGGAATTTCGCGCATGGACGGCGCCAGAAACGGCACACCGCCGCGGCTGAGAATCAGGCGCTCCATTTCGCGGGAACGCCTGGCTCTCAAGAGATAGGACCCGGAGACCGTCAAATGCCATCCGGCTTTAGATTAGCAGGCGGCTACTGGGCGGGCTTGGGTTCCGGAACGGTCTTCGGCTCGGCCTCGCCACGATGGCAAGTGTAGCAGGTGACATGCATCTTGCCGTCGGGGAAATTGGCGTTGATCTTCTCCGCCATCTCAATCATGTGGCGCGCGACTTCCTTCTTCGGATTATCGTCGGCGGCGAAATTTCCCTGGACGTGACAATAATTGCACTGCACCCCGAGGCCGGTAGTAAAGGCCCGCATGATCTGCCGGACTTCCACGCCCGAGGTGGTTTTAAGAATTTTCAGATTCGTCGGAGGCGGCGGCGGAGCTTTGGCTTTGCCCTCTTTCGCGGGTTCCTGGGCGCAGAGAGGCAGCAGAACGATCAGACTGGTGAGGAGTAAGCGCATTGCCGTATTATACACAATCCGCGGCCAAGTCAGGGCTTCTTGGGCATGTCCAGCTTCGGATAGTAGGAATCGTCGAGTTTATTGAATTTTTCGAGCCATTTCTTTCCCGCTTCGCCGGGCGTAAAGCTCCAATCCTGGCGATGGTAATTCCAATCGTCGGGATTGAGCTGCTGGGCGTGCGCGAAGTATTTCTCGGCTAGCTCCTGGTTGCCGTTCTGATGAAAATAGACCGCGAGCTTGAAACTCGCATCGGCTTCCATCTCCTCGGGCGACCGGCGCTTTACGCGGCGCGCGAATTCCTCGTCGGACATGGCATAACTGCTCTTTTCGCCGTTGGCGACCCAGTCCCGCAGCCCCGTCAGATAAGCTTCGCCTTCGGTAACGATGCTCTTTTGGCCGATTTTCAAGGTCGAATTGGTGGTCCAGGCCAGGCTCGGCCGGACGCACCACGCGGCCGCTTTCATCGATCCAGATTCCCATGGGCACGTTGATGAATTGATACGCGCTGCTGATGGAATGCTGAACGTCGACCAGCGTGGTGTAGCTAGCTTGGGCTTTGTCGTACCATTCACCCGCCGCTTTTTCGCCGCCAGTATCCTGCGCGGCCGCGACGATCTCGAAATTCTTATCCTTCAGCTCCGTGTAGACTTTCTGCCAGCCTGGCAGATCGAGGCGGCATCCTCACCAGGATGCCCAGGTGACGACCAGAACCTTCTTGCCTCGAAAATCATGGAGGTGGACGATTTTTCCGTGCCGGTCCGGCACCGCGAAATCCGGAGCGATGCGGGAGCTGACAAAGGAGCCGCTGAGCACCGGAATTTCACCCAGGCTCCAGACGCGAGTGCCGGCGTCGGCGACGACGGCCTGCCCGATCTTCTGCGCGAAGCCGGTCAGGTTGAAGAATTCGCCGTGCGTCAAATCCTTCGAAAGCGGGATGCAAAGATCGTTGCGGCACGCGCCCTGCGGCTTGACCTCGAAATCGTTGATCTTCGGCAGATCGGCCTTGCGGACCCACAGATTCTTAGGATCGGCCTGGATTTTGACGAGCGAGGTTGACCGCTCGCCGTATAAGACGGTGGTAGCGGGCGTCGCCGCGGGGGCGAGCGCAGCCGCGCCACTGGCCACGATGAAAGTTCGTCGATCGAGCATGCCCTTAGGGTATCAGAGTGCTCCAATTTGCACTGAAGCTGTTCTTCTGAGACGCTGGAGGTGTTCTGAAGACGCATCGGCACATTGTTCTTGCGCTGGCAGTTCTTCTCGCATCGTGCGCGCCGTCTAAACACGTACCCGTGACTTCGAGCCTGACCAAACAGCAATACGGAATCATGCCGGATGGAGAGGCGGTGAATCTCTATACGCTTAAGAATGCGCATGGGATCGAAGCGCGAATCACGAACTTCGGCGGGATTCTGGTTTCACTGAAAACGCCTGACCGGAACGGGGATCCGGGCGATATCGTGCTTGGGTTCGATACGTTCGACGAGTACCTGAACACGCCGCGCTACTTCGGAGCGACCGTCGGACGCTATGCGAATCGGATCGCAAAGGCCAAGTTCACGCTGGATGGAGTCGGGTATACACTCGACAAGAACAATGGCGAAAACTCGCTCCACGGCGGGGTTCGCGGATTTTACAAGGTGCTTTGGCAGGCGCGTGAGGTATCGACGGATCCGCCGGCGCTGGAGCTGACGTACTTAAGTAAAGACGGCGAGGAGGGGTTTCCGGGGAATCTGTCGACCGTGGTTACTTTTACGCTGACAACGAAGGACGAACTGCGAATCGATTATCGCGCGGTGACGGATAAAACTACCGTAGTTAATTTGACGAATCATTCCTACTTCAATCTGGCGGGCGAAGGAAGCGGGACCATCCTGGATCAGGTTGTCAACATCGACGCGGACCGGTTCATGCCGACCGACGCAGGGTTGATTCCAACCGGCGAGTTGAAGCCGGTGAAGGGTACGCCGTTCGACTTCCGATCGCCGCTCGCGATCGGGGTGCATATTCAGGCGGACGATCCGCAATTGAAATTGGCAAAAGGATACGACCATAACTGGGTGTTGAACCATCCGGCGGGTCAACTGGGTTTCGCGGCTCGCGCGGTGGATCCGAAATCGGGACGCGCGATGGATGTGCTGACCACGGAGCCGGGCTTGCAGTTCTATACCGGGAACACGCTTGAGGGTACGGGTAAAGGTGGCAAGGCGTATCCACCGTACTCGGGGTTTTGCATGGAGACGCAACATTTTCCCGACTCGCCGAATCAGGCAAGTTTCCCGTCGACGGTGCTGCGTCCCGGGCAACACTTCGAGTCCACCACGATTTACCGCTTCGACGTTCGATAGCGGCAGCCTCCTTCGGCTTGCGTGACAATACGGATATGGCGGCGCTTCGCGGCTGGTTCCGGGTGCTAGTGCTCTACGATGTCGCCGAGGAAATGCGGTTGGATCAACTGCACGCACTGATCGGAGCGGAAGCGGTGAGGCCGCAGCCGAGCTTCAAACATCCTGCGCCTGAATACGTCCGATTTGAACGGCCTCCGGTGATCGAGACTCCGGTAGCGGTGGAGACGAAGACGGGCGAGCGGTTCGAGACGCAGATCAAGTACTTCGACTACGGGATCATCAGCGTCGAGCTTTCCATGCATTTCGAGGCGGATTGGGAGGAGCTGCTGCGGCTGTCGAATCGCTGGGTGGCGGCGCCGGAAATGGAGAAGCTGACGGCAGACTTGCTGCAAGCGCGGCTGCCAAAGGCGCGGACGGCGCTCCACCAGCCCTATCCCGCGCAGCTCAACGAGGACTACTACATCATTCAGATTCAGGAAGCGTTGGACGAGCGAGGGCAGCCAATGACGGCTGCGGGAATGCTGACCGCGCACGGCGAGGAGATCGCGCAGATGGTGCGCGGTGAATCGCTGCGGTTATCGGAGGCGGAGTGCAAGGAAATATTGAACTCCAGCTTGTCCTACTATCCGACCGATCTGCTGGTAGTCGGATGGGTGGCGGCGCTGGTATACGATACGCCCGCGGGCGCGGCGCCGACGATCCAGCTCTTGGAGTATGCGAACACGCAGCTGCTGGAGTTCCGCCACTACGATGAAGTTCTGACCCGGGTTCTAGAGCGGGTTTATAAGACGCTGGAACATCGCGGAACCTTGCAGCGGTGGAAGATGGCGGGCGAGGCTGAGCGCCTCAACACACTGCGGCTCGACATCATGGAATTGACCGAGAGGACGGACAACGCGATCAAGTTTCTGAGCGATATGTTTTACGCGCGGGCGTACCGGCTGGCCGCGAATCGCGTCGGCGTGACGGATTATCGAAACCTGGTGGAACAGAAACTGAGCATGGCGGGGGAGCTTTACGATTTCATGATGAATCAGTTTCACCAGGCAAGGGCCTTTGTACTGGAGGCTATGGTGGTAGCGATCCTGGTAATCGAACTGATTCATTTATTTCGCGGCGGCTGGTGAAGCGATTGCGATGACATGGCCACGAGTCCGGTAGTAGAGGACATCTTCGGAAACGGCGGGCGAGGCCATGGCGATTTCGCCGAGAAGATTCTTCGAGAGCAGCTCATATTGAGGTCCGGCCTTAATCACATAGACCTCGCCTTCTTCGCTGGTGAAGAGAACCTTGGAATCGACGCCGATGGGCGACGCGCTGAATCCGGTCATGCCGGAGCCGAGGCGCTGAGTGTAACGGATTTCGCCGGTCTTCGCGTCGAACACCTTCAGAACTCCTCGATCGGAGCAGCTATAGAGCAGATCGCCCAGGATGAGAGGGGTTTGCATATACGCGCCGTTGTGCGGCTCAAACCAAGCCAAGCCTCGACTGGTGGTGGAAGTCCCTTCGGGCGTGATATCCCCTGAGGCGTCAGGGCGAATCGCATAGAGAGGCGTCGGGCCGCTATGGGCGTTCGTAACATAGATGAGGCCGTTCGAAAAAACGGGAGTCGGGACCGGAATATCGCCGCCGGTTTTCAGCCGCCAGAGTTCCTTGCCGGTGTTGAAATCGTAGGAGGCGATGTAGGGCCAGCCGTTGCAGACGATCTGCGTTCGATCAGGGGTGCGGACGACCGCGGGAGTCGCCCAGCTTTGGCTGGAAGTGCCTTCGCGGGATGTGCGCCACAGCTCGTCTCCGGTTTTCGCTGAGAGAACTACCAGGAAAGAACCTTGCTTCTGGTCGCATTGCAGGACGAGCTTGTCCTCAAACAAAACCGGGGAACTGGCGGTGCCCCATTGAAGGTCATAGCCGATGGGGCCGACGTCGAACGTGCCCAGATCTTTCTTCCACAGCAGTTTGCCATCGAGATCGTAAGAATACACGCCCTCCGAGCCAAGGAAAACGATCAGGCGCTTGCCGTCCGTTACCGGGGTGGCGTTGGCATGGGTCGCCTTGGTGTGGCGCTTCGTTTTCGGAGGATTCTTGGCGGCAACGCGCTGCCAGAGGATCTTGCCGGTGTTCTTATCGAGGCAATAGACAACCCAGCTCTGCTCACCGTTGTCGTCAGCGGGATCGCCGGAGCCATAGATTCCCACCTTGAGCGACGCCGGGCCACCGGAGCTGATCGCGGTGGTGATGAAGATACGGTTGCCCCAAATGGCCGGGCTCGAATGGGCCAGGCCGGGGATGGGAGTGCTCCAGCGGATATTGCGAAGGGCGCCTTCACCAGCGTCGGCATTCCACGAAGTTACAACTCTGCCATCGGCAATACCCTGATGATCCGGGCCGCGAAATCCAGGCCAGTTAATCGTCTCCGGGCGAGCACTGACAGCAGCCGCCAGTAAGACCGGCAGGATTTTTCTCACGATTCACTCCCGCCGACAAGGATATCATCGATGGACAAGAGCTAATAGTTAGCTTGATTTCCTGCGCTTCGGCCGAGAAAGGGTGCTCGAGTCGTCGGCTATGTCAGTGGTTTCGACGCCGCGATCCGGATTCCGGGCGGGACCCGTGTTTGCAGCCCAATCTTCGGCGGGCTTTTGTCCTCGATTCGTCAGACCGAGGCGAGGATCCTTCGACGAAGTAACATGAAGATCGTCATTATCGCGGGTCGCGTATACGACTTGCTGTGCGTCGGTGGGGGTTGCGGCAGTTCGGCTACCCAAGCCGCCCGCGCTGGGATCGCCAGTCGGCATGCCGGCGGGACCATCGTCGCCGGACCGTTCTCCAGACCCGGCGGGTGTCGCGGTCCCTGCATTGCCTCTCGAATCCTGCGTGCCATCCGGCGGATATACACCACTGCCATCACCTACGGTTGCTGTCGTGACTTCATTAGGCTCAGTCAAGGTTGCGTCTACGATGTCAAATTCGAGCACAAGGTCGGAATTCTGTATCGCCTCTTCAAACTCCGGAACGCGCGCGTCCACGATTTCGTATTCCCAGACCTCAGGAGTGGCGGATCCGAGAAAGGCATCGTCTTCATCCAGCACTTCCTGACTATGCTGAGCTTCAGTTTCCAGTTGTTCGACAAATACCTTCTCGGCGACCACGCCATCTGAAAGATTGAGATCAAGTTCGGCGCTGGGCTCCATGGCTGAATCGCCATCGGATTGCAGCCTTTTCGCGAATGCGACACGGTACCTCATATGTTTTAGATCCAACTTTGCGGCGTCATGTTTCCATCGTTTGTGTGGAAGAAAGGCCTTGGAAGTGCTGCCCAATTAGATGATTGGACCTTACGGCCTCACCTTCGGAATCGGCAGTGGAGGCCGGGCTGCTGTATGTGACAGATGGGAGCTCAGGAATCTCCCGGCGAAAAAACGGAGCCCGGTTTCGGTATTTCGATGGCGCCGGAAAAGCCGTGCGGGATCACGGTACTTTATGCAGGATTGAGTCGTTGGTCATCCCGCCCAACTGGAAGGATGTCTGGATTTGCCGTGAGCCTCGCGGGCATCTACAGGCCACGGGGCGCGACGCTCGAAATCGGAAACAATATAGATATCATCCAAAGTACCGTGCGGTAAGGGAAGAGACTAAATATCATCGGATGATCCTGTTTGGCCGAAAGCTCCCTATAATCAGGCGAAGAATAGAACATGATCTTTCTTTGCCCGGCCTTCCAAAAGAGAAAGTGCTGGCGGCCGTGATTCGGCTGATGGACCTGGCTCACATACGGGTGGGGAATGAAGAATACGCGCGCCAGAATCAATCCTTCGGACTTACCACCATGCGCGACCGGCATGTCGAGATTGAAGGGACCATGCTGCACTTTGAATTCAAGGGAAAATCGGGGAAACTTCACACGATCGATTTGAAAGGACAAACAGCTCGCGACAATCGTAAAGCGCTGCCAGGATCTTCCGGGGTATGAGCTGTTTCAATATGTGGACGAACGGGGCGATCACGCCGGCCTTGATTCCGGAATGGTCAATGAATATTTGCGTGCCATTACGGGCGAAGATATTACAGCAAAGGATTTTCGAACCTGGCATGGAACAGTGTGCGCGGCGGAGCAGTTGGACGCTTGTGGCGAATCGAAGATCAAGGCGGAGATCAACAAGAATATCGTCGCGGCGATCCAGGAAGTGGCGCGAAACTTGGGGAATAGACCCGCGACTTGCCGTAAATACTATGTCCATCCCGTTATTTTAGATTTGTACTCTTCGGGGAAGCTGAGACCTTTTATGTCGAAGCGCTCAGGCGGACGTAATCTAGCGGGACTTGCTCCGCCGGAACGATGCGTTTTGCGAATCCTTCTCTCCAATGAGCGACATCGTTAACAATCAGTCTGGTAATTTTGACAACGTTCCGAAAGACTCCGAATAGACTCTTGTAAATTCAGCGCCAAGATAGAACACCTGCGCCGAAAGATACACCCAGCAGAGAAACACGACCAACGAACCGGCGGCGCCGTAGGCCGAACCGACGTGGGCACGGGACAGATACAAAGAGATGGGAACACGGACCAGATCGAAAAGCACCGCGGTGACGAGCGCCCCGATCGCGGAATCCCGCCAGCTTATGCGGACTGCGGGAACAAAGCGGAAAATCAAGCAAAAGACACCCGCTGTGATGACAAATGAGATGGTGAGATTTGCGCTGTGAAGCAAGAGCTTGGGTAAGGCGAGGCGATGCGAAAGGAATTCCGCCGATATCGAAGCAGCCGTGCTGATGAGGAGCGACACGGTCAAGACCATCCCCAATCCCAACACCATGGCGAAGGCGACTAATCGATCTTTAATCAGACCGGTGTACCAAGCGGTATTTGGCTCTCGCATATCCCAAATCATGTTCAAGGAGCATCGCAGCTCCACGAAAACGCTTGAGGCGCCGAAAAGCAACAGTAAGACTTCGAAGCTATTTATCGCCGAGTGATTCGCCGGGCCGGAGGCGTCACTGGTCAGGCTGACGACCAAGTCGGCGGCGGAAGAGCCAGAACAGCCGCTGAATCTGATAGAGCGTGTCGCTTCGAGTGATCCTATCGCCGAATAGCGACGCAGTAGCAGCCATCAGCAAGACAACCAACGGGGCCACGGAAAGAATCGCGTAACAGGCGAGCGCCGCCGCCAGACGGGCAGCGTCATGCGCATTCCAAAGCTCCCAGACCCGGGCAAGCATCGGGATCCGCGGTACCGTTGGCATACTCTTATTACCTGAATTGTCGCTTATAGAAGAAATCGACACCGAAAATCCCATTTTCGTCTCGAGTGGCGACCACCGAAAATCGGGGATTCACCGCCCATTCTACGCGGACCAGCTCCGAGTTCGATTGGCTGACATCCTGTGTGTAAGTGAAAGTGACGCTATTGGCGACGCGTTGTTGCAGTGACAGGCGCGCTGTCGGAAGCGCCGAACCGCTGGCAAAGGTGGGATCGATGCGCAATTGATTTACACCGAACACTCGTTGAAGCCGGCTAGACAACGGCGAGGCGACGGCTTGGCTTACGAGTGCGGATTCCCCCATTTCCGCTGCGGACTGCTGTGGCGGCGCGGCCTGCGTAGCCACGATATTCGGATCGGAAGACGGTCGCCTTCCCGTTGTGAGCAATCCGACGATTTCCTCAAACTGTAAAGGCGGATCGGAGTGGTAAGAAAGCTTCAGATTATTCATGGGACCCGTGACGCCGAGCGTGACGGTGATGCTTTCGACCGTAGTCTCGAGATTGATCGAGAGACGGGGATCGATGGCAGTCGGATCGTAAAAGGTAATCGAGCCTCGATCGACTGTGTATTCATTTCCGAAGAAGATAAGGTCGCCCTGGGTGATGTTGATCCGTCCGACCATGCCCGGCTGCTGCAATGTTCCTCCTAGCGTGAGATCGGCGTCGGCTTGCAGGGTCTGGGCCATGGTCGTTTCAAAGCGAACATCGGGAGCAGTGCGAATGCGAATGTCCAGTCGAGTGTTGAATAAGGGTCCCGAAGTGTCATCGGAGACGTTCGGGGCAGCCTTTCCGGTAATTTGAGACAGCATGGAACCGATATCACTTTGGGCGTTGTAAACTACTTTCTCCACGGTGACATTGCCGCTGATCAGATTTTTATCACTGGTCCCGCCAAGCGTGAGGGCTCCGCTATTAACGACGCTTATGCCCTGATAGCGGGTACGCACGTGAGTCGCTTTAGCATTGAGCGAATATCTAATTGTGGAGCCGGACCGTGTCGCAAAACCGGAAAGAGCGATCTTTCCTCCACCCGACTCGGCGGTGACGTTACGGACGGCCGCGCTCAAGCCTGTTAACTCAATCACACCGTTGGCATTCGATATTCCATTGGGCAGAGTGTTCAGATTGACAGACGCATTCTTCAGCTGCACCGTCCCGTTGACAAGCGGTTGCGAAACCTTTCCCCGAACCACGGCATTTACCGATATTGCGCCGGAGGCGTGAATATCACGTTCGAAATCCTGAAGCAAGGCGAGCTCCGTATTCGCTTTGACGGTAATGTTTAGCGGATTTGAATCATTGAAGCCTGCCGTACCGGTAATTGCTATGTCGGTGGACTTGCCGGTGAGGCGCGCGTTTTGAATTCGAAGCGACCCATGGTCATAGTCGAAAGTCATGGGGCCCTGGTTCTTCACGGTAACGGACCCCTGCTTTGAGCCTTGAGGGGCCGTGGACAACTCCAATCGACTTACGCGGACATTCCCTTTCAGGTCGAGGGGATTCGCCATGGGTCCCGCGACGGCGCCATCTGCCTCGAGAAGAGCCTCGAAACCCGGCTGGATTAAATCCCCGCCGAGCCATCCGCGTAAATTAGAATATCGGGCATTTGCCAGGCGAAACCTCGCAGTCATTGGGTAGCCAGCGGAAAGCGTTGTTTCGCCGTCAGCGTGGATCACGGCTCCGGCGAAGTTCGAATCGGCATTAAACACTACTTCGGCCCCTCTGGTCTCGGCTACCAGCTTCGCATCGCCATAGGCGCGTCCGTTATAGGAGAACCCGGTCG
This sequence comes from Terriglobia bacterium, assembly GCA_963705675.1. GTDB lineage: Bacteria > Acidobacteriota > Terriglobia > Bryobacterales > Bryobacteraceae > Palsa-187. The sequence continues at coordinate 6,090 of CAVPKR010000087.1, read as the reverse complement.
CGCCGATGTTGGCGTTTATCTTGGATATTGAAATATCATGGAGTCCTTTCATGCTTCCAGACAAATCGCCATTGAATCTGGCCGTGCCTCCAATACCGGGCTTCCATTGCTGGAGATTGCGGATTTCGGCTAAGCGAAGGGTGTCGCTCTCGGCGTGGAAGTTAAACGTCCCGGTGTCGAATAGGTTGGGAGGATGAGAAATAGAGCCATTTAAGGTAAGGCGGCCTGACGGCGCGACCAGGCGAAGTGACGACAACTCGATCGAGTGGCTCGAGTAATCAATGGTCGCCTGGAGGCTATTGATGGACTCATCGTAGATGTTCGCCGCTGTGAGGTCGACTTTCGCGTTTCCGGTGAGATCCATAATCGGCCCAGATACGTGTGCCGTCACTGCAACCAATCCTTTCGCGGGAAACGTTTCGCCGGTTAATGCGAGGGCGTTTTCTATGCGCAGGTCGCTTATCGATGTGTCCACGGTGGTCGGATAGTCTTTGGCCAATGTTGTCCGGCCGGTAACTGTGGTCGATGCGCCGGCGAGGGTCGAACTAAGTTTGAACTGTATACCGGAATTTGAAGTGTCCGCACGTGCGGTTAACGCGCCGAAACTCTGGCGGGTGTCGCGAAGGTCCTTTATATTTATATCGCCTTGAATAGCAGACAGAGCAAAGCGCTCTATCCCAGAGGACTGAAGAACGTCCCCGCCCACGTTTGCGTTCATGTCGATTGAACCGTTTAGTCCGGGATGTTTTTTATCCAAAACGGTTATCTGGCTCAACTGTAATCCGTTTGTCGAAATGTGCGCCTGTGCGTGACCTGTTAACATGCTGTCACGGGGATGCGAATAGCTTCCCTCGATGTGAACAGTCGCGGCTTCGACGCCCGCATCGAGAGAGGTCAGCTGGACAAGCTGATCGGAGAGTTGGACTTGTCCGGTAACTTTATCGAAGGGCTGATCGTAGATAGAGCCGTTGGTTGCGGCAACGTGCGCCTCACCTTGCGGGTTGCCCAGTGTGCCGTTAACTCTCGCGAATAGGTCGACTGCGCCTCGGGCGGGAATACCGGCATAGCCCGCCAGCGCGAGCGCATCCTTAATATCGCCGTTGTGCATTTCCAGGGTAACCATTAACGGAGAATTGTTATCTGGAGACCATTGTTTCAGTCCAACCGAGCCGGAACACTGAACCAGCAGGCTCTGACGAGTAAGCATGCCATCTGACACGGCGGCACGGGTTGGGGACGCCGAAACATCTGAGCTAAGGCGGTCGAACGGCCGTTGCTCTATCGAAAATCTATCGGCGTCGATATGGGCGGAGATTTGTGGCGTAGCCAAGGAACCATCCACTTCCGCATGTAACGCGAGTTTGCCGCCGCGCAGAGCCACAGGCATGATTACCGGCGGTTCGACTGTAGTCATGACAAGGGCGGGGAGCAGGTCGTCGAGGTCTGTTGAAGTGAAAGTCAGAGTAATCCGTTTTCCCAAGATTCCGGACAGGTCGAGTCTTGAGTGAGGGAGCGCCAGATAGCTCTGCCCCACACTGACTGTATCTGTCGCTCCATCGAAGGACGCCTGAACTTTTCCCGACATCGGCACGCCTTGAGGTTCGGGCGTAATTCCAAGTGTCGCCTCAGCATGAATTCCGGTTACGCCCGGATCCCTAAAGTTGCCATCCGCTCGAAGGTCTCCGTCAATGCGTCCGTTGTAACCTGGCCGGGCGGTGGGCCTCGTTTCTAGCTTGAGAAGCTTTACGTCGCGCAGGTGGGCTTGGAGCTTGAACAGATAAAGATTTACCAGCGTAGCTTCGCCGTCGATCTCGCCGCCGAATATGCCAACGCGTAGTTTGTGGAGTGCGAGGCTATCTCGATCCGCAGTGACCTGCGAAGAGAGCGTGAGACTTTCGAGGCCTTGAATACCTTCGCGTATTCCTATGTTTCGACCGAGGATGTCACCCGTAAGTTTGTAACTCGGTGTTCCGAGATCGTGGGCAATACCGCCGACAATGAGTTCGCCGTGAGGCTTGGACGACACCTGAAATAGACGGCCAAGTTCATCTAACGACACTGACCCATTAAAGGCGACGGCTGAATTAGTCCCGGATGCCTTGAAAGTCGTTTGGCCCATAGTAATAGTTCCGTTCGATATTTGAACGCTGTGTTGATCGAAACGGCCTTGTACGTCTGCATCCGCGAAGCACGGAGTGTCGGACTGACATGAATTCATCTTGAGACTCACAGTGCGCTGAACTTCAGTGAGACAAATATGCGCCACGATGTGGGCATCAATCACCGGCTGGTCAATATGCGACACGGATGCAGTCACATTGACCCGGGAATCCTTGGTCGCGATGCTTGCGCTCTTTAGTTCGATACGATCTTTCCCAATCACTATGGGTACGTCGACGGACGCGGCCAGCGGTTGACCGGCTCCGGATGCAAGTTGTAGAGCTCCGATGCGGACGTCGCCTTGATACGAGGTCGTCTTAGGCGCATAAAACAATTGAATCTGAACCCGACTGCCGCTCCCGCTGAATCCGATCTTCTGATCGGCAAACGCGGCGGAGCCGTTGGACACCTCAAATCTGCCGATTGCCAGAGCGACGATAGTTTCGAGGCCATTCTTATTCGGCTTATTCGTGGTTTTCGGCCCCGGAAGATTAGTACGGCCGTCTGGAAATACAATTACGTTAGCGGTTGGCTGATCAACACCAAGGTAGTTAAGGTCGATCAGCCTTTTGAACCCGGCAAGAAGCTTCAAGCGCAGCTCGATCCTATTCGCGGTGAAAAGGGGCGGCGCCGTTGCTCCCTCCGTACCGTGCAGAACGAACCTGTCAATCGTCGCGTCAAGATGCCGCCAGTCGAATCGAAAGGAACCGATCTCGGCTTTTCCGCCGGTGGATTCCTCGGTGGCGGCAATGATTTTCTGGCGGACATAATTCGCAAACCAATGGCTTTTCAATACTTGGATGACTATGAGCGAAAGGATAACGAGACATGCCGCGAGTGACACTGCGCGGCGAATCCACTTTTTTGCGCGGCGAGTCATTTTAAATCCGGTTCGAGATAGACAATCTTGGTTTCCTGGCGCCTCCGCGCAAGCCAGCGATCGAGGAGCTGGTTCACGCGCTCGCCTGCCAGGATGTCCTCAATTTGCGGCCGAAGCGCGTCTATCGTCGCCGGCTTGCCTCGGTTTGCTGCTTCAAGCTGCTTTTTATGCTTGGAGAAATAATCCCTTACCTCGTCATCGCTGACGAAGGCGGCAGGGCGAAAACGCGCGTCTATAAAGCGCAGAACGGTTAACTGCCAAACTAGCCGGGCTTTCAGGTCTTCTTCATCGATTCCCTGTGCCACCAAAGCCTTTTTAAAAGCCGTCTCATCTGGGTATCGCTTTTTAATATCGGCAAGTAATGCTTGCGCCTCCGGCATCGAACCCGAGGGATAGTCACCCTTTTCGATTTCATCTCGAAGGAACATTTGGTCGATCAAGCGACTCGCGGCGCTCTTGCGGCCCGCTAGATTGTTCGGAGGTGCTTCCTGGTTTAGAAAGGCGGTGATCCGCAAGTCCTGAGCGATGTCGCTGTCCTTGATAATCCCGTTCCCCACGATTATCGCCACGCGATCCACGATTACGGCAGGCGCAATCGACGCTGTCAGTAAGAGTATCGAGATGAGTTTGTTTGGACCCATATCAGAACGTTTGTCCTATGGAGAAAAAGAATTGAATATGGCTCAGGCGCTGAGGAACTCCGACGCAATAGCCGGGAAGTTGACTTACAGGCGTATTAGGATTGCAATTCAGCAGCTGATCGATGGTCCCATTGAAGCCCACGAAAGCCGGGGGATTGATACTGTACGCAAGATCTGCCCGCAGCGGACCTATGGGCGTTCGATAGCGAATGCCCACGCCCACCGCGTGGACCATATAGTTGAAATCCTGGTCGTTTCGCTGGTGGAAGCGGAACGACATTGAACTGAGGTCCGTGAAGATGTTGCCCATATCATGAAACACCACGCCATCGATGTTCGAGCCAATCAGCGGGAAACGAAGTTCGGTATTGTGAAAGAAAAGAGCATTACCGCCAATGGGGAATCCCGTCGGTTGGGTCGGCGTGCCGTCCGGGCCGACCATCGTCCCTATGTCGCGGGGACCGGCCTGATTTTCGCCGAATCCCCGATTTGTCAGATTTCCGCCGCCGAAAAAACGTTCCGGCAAGGGTATCGCGTCCGCGGCGGATAGGGCGGAAGAGATATCGAACGATTTAATGACGCCGAAGGTAATCTGGCGTGCCAGGACCATGTGCCAGGGCAGTTGGTAATAGGTCGCATTCCGGCCAAGAGCGCGGACGAAATTTCTCTGGGAGCCAAGAAAACTGGATGCAACCCCCACATCGAGCGTATTGTACATCCCATGGTGCGCGTCCGCGGGATTGTCGCGGCGATCCTGAACATAATTCGCTGAAAATATTCCGATTCTAATGGGCTGCGCGAGCTGCGGCACCAGCAAATCTGGAATCGCGATGGCGGATGTGCTCACCCGGCGATAGGCATACCTGAAGAGTAAGGTGGAGGGCCGGGATAACTTCTGCGACATCTGAACCGACGTTTCTTCTCGCTTGGCTCTAAATGTCCTGACGTTGGAGGAGAGATCATAGAGGGCGCTAAATGTCAGCGTCCGCCGGTGCGAATTAAGGAAATTGGGAATTATATAGTTGACGGAAGCGCGCTGCTCCAAGTTAGAAAAACGGCCGTCGAACGAAATCGTATGTCCCAGCCCAAGGAAATCGATGCGGTTTACGTTCAGCAGGAAACGGGGACTGAAGCCGGTTCCGGCAGTGGGCGCACTGAGATTGCTAGTGGTGCCTCCAAGCTGAGCAATTTCCGCGCCGACTCCGACGCGCATGTTATATCGAGCGGCTTCGTCGACGTCATAGAGTACATACTTGCGAGTTTCCTCGCCATCCGGATTCTCAATGACGCTGTCGACGCGAGCAAAGACACCGAGATCGTCCAAAGTCCGCTGCGCCTGATCGATTGCGACGAGCGAAAGCGGATCGCCGGCATGCACGTCCATGTGCTTTTCCACCAGCCTGGGGCGAGTTCTGGTCAATCCGAGGACCTTTACGTCGCGCACGAATTCCTGGGTGCCGGAAGTCACACTGCATAGAAGTTCCACCTGATGACGCGCGGGAGCCGGAGTCACTTTCCACTCTACGGCCGCTTTCGGAAAGCCGCGCCGGTAATAATACGAAAGAATCAGGTTGCGGTCCGCATCCATATTCACGTTGCTATAAGGCTGCCCGGCCGAGTCATTAAGGCGCGGGAGCAGCGCCGCGGCGTCTTTCCCGTCGATTCCTTCCGTGCTCATTTTAGAGACCAGCCACTGAGGCCCCTCTTCGATCCGGTAAGTCACCGCGACCCGGTCGGCTTTTCCCTTATAGTTCTCGGCTACTTCGGATGTCACCTTCACGTCGCGGAACCCGTTGGTGCGATAGAGAGCGGCGATGGTTTCCTGATCGCGTGTTCGAAAGGCATCGCTATAGCGTCCCTGGCGGAACCGGAAGGATGCCGGAAGCAAGTACAAGCGTTCGCGGATGGTGCCGGCGGAAAAATATTTGTTGCCCTGAATATCCACTCGCGCGAGCTTCTTGTGAGTTCCTCTGCTGATCACGAACTCAATGGTTTGCTGATCGTTGGCGACGGGCGCGGTGCGGAAGTCGACTTCGGCATCCGGGTAGCCGTGGGATTGAAAATAGTCCCGCAAATTGCGCGCGCCTTCGAAGAGCAGATCGTTGTCGACCGAGCCTTCCTCGTAAATCGGCACCAGCCGCTTGATTCGGCCCCTGGATACTTTCGCCTCCACAGCTTTAACTTCTACTTTTGGTCCCGCTTCGATCTGGAGGCGCGGGCTTACTCTGCGGCGGGATGCGTCATAATCCATTCCGTCGAGTTCCACCGATGCCGTGAGCAGATCCTTGCTCTTGTATTTGTTTCTAATTCCTTCCACTCCCGTCGCGGTCAAGGACTGCGAAACATTGCGCCACCGGTGAATCAGAAAGACTCGCCAGCCGGTGGCGCGGCGAATGGTGGAATCGTCCA
>CAVPKR010000086.1:0-8877 GCA_963705675.1 Terriglobia bacterium | reverse complement strand
TGGGGGCCGAATGATTCGGGGACGTAAGTTGCGTATCGCCTTAGGGGGCTAGCTGTTATGTCTCGACAGGTTATTGACGTGTAGCCGCGGATTCCGTGGTTTTTCCCGCGCCGTTAGGCCCCAGCAGGCCAAAGATTTCACCTTCGCGAACGTTGAGGGTGACGGATTGAAGGGCATCGATGCGCCCATAGCTTTTTGAAAGCCGGTCAAGCTCAATGACCACTTAGCGGGCCAAGGCCACAGCGAGCAGCAATCCGCGCTGGGTTCCGATGTAGGAATCCTTGGTGTCGAAGGTTTCGCCTAAAGAATGCGCGCCGGTGCCGACGCCTCCTCCGCCGATGGTCACGGCGGGGATGTTCTGATTCATGGGGACATTCGAATCGGTGGAACCTTCGCCCAGCCTTCCGTGCCGCCGAAAACTTTGGTGACGGAAAGTGCGGTGATCACGATGGCGGAATCGGCGGAGGTGCTTCCAGCCGGACGCAGACCGACCAGCTCCGGAGAAGCGGCGACGGGCCCGCGATTGTTCCAGCGTTTATTCTCTTCGGCGACGGCGTCGGCTACCGCGGCCTTGAACTTGGTGTTGACGGCTTCGAGCGAACCTTTATCGGAGGAGCGCATGTCGACCTCCATCCAGCATTCGAATGGGATGGCGTTGACGGATGTTCCGCCGCCAACACGTCCGACGTTGAACGTCGTCTTGGGCGTGGTCGGGACTTCGAAATTGTCGATTTTGGCGATGGCTCGGCCCATGGCTTGAATCGGATCGGCCATGCCGAACGCGCCGAAGCTGTGGCCGCCGGGTCCTTTGAAAGTGACGCGATAACGGTAGCTGCCTACGCCGACATTGGTAACGCTGAGGCCTGTACCGTCGACGGAAATGAATTTGTCGATCTGGCCTTTCAGGCTGTCGGCGAACAGGTTCTTGGTGCCGCGGAGGTCGCCCAGACCTTCTTCACCCGTGTCAGCGACGAAGGTTATGGTGCCGGGGTTTTCACCTTGGCGTCGTTCAGCGCCTTGATGACCCCGAGCACGACGACCAGACCGCGGCAATCGTCGCCGATGCCGGGACCTTTGAGCAGAGTGCCGTCGCGGGTGACCTTTACATCGGTGCCTTCGGGGAAGACGGTGTCGAGATGAGCCTGGAAGACGAGGTTCGGATGAGCGGAGGCGCCGGGGCGGACGCCGATCACGTTGCCGGCTTTGTCGATGCGGACGTTCTCGAGACCGGTTTGCTTGAAGAGGCGCTCGAGTTCCTTACCGCGAACCTCTTCTTTGAAGGGAGGCGCAGGGATCTCGCAGATGCGGACCTGTTCGTCGATAAAGTGGGGCTCATTGCGCTTGACGGCATCGAGAGCGGCCTTCACGGTGGGATCCTCGGCTAGGCGGGCGGCGTCTTGCGCGAGGGTGGAGAGGGACAGGAGTGCAGCTAGGAATACAAATCGCATAGAGAGAGCGTAACATTTGTGTTTTGGCCCCGGCAGAACACCGATGCCACGGATCTAAAAGTGTTTCAGCTTGGCCTGGATTCGTTTGCGGACGGCACGGTCTGCGGTGGCGTCGATTGCTTGGGTATACGCTTGCCGCGCTTCTGACGTGTGGCCCGCCGTTTTTTCGATGTCGCCGATTTGTTCGAGTATGGCGGGATTTTTTGGATCGGACTGCGAGGCTTGCTGCAACTCGATTAGAGCGCTGGCCGTGTCTCCGGATTTAGCTAGCAAATCGGCTACGGCTAGTCTCGCCGCGATGTAACCGGGCTTTTGGGTAAGGACTTGGCGGTATTGCTCGATCGCCCCGGCGCGATCTCCTGTATTCGCCAAGGTTTCTGCCAGGCTGAGGCGAGAGGGCATATAATCGGGCGATTGGGAAAGGTTCGCTCGCAAGAGTTGGATCGCTTCGGCGGGATTTTTCTGTGAGACCAGCAGTAACGCCAGGTTGTGTCGAGCGGGCAGTAACACCGGATTGCGCTGCAAGGCGTCGCGATAGAGCTTCTCGGCTTCGACAGGCTTGCCTTCGGAAGCTTTCAAGGTTCCCAGCGCGTTGTAGGGCTCCGGCGAATCGGGTGCAAGCGACATGGCTTTTCGATACGAGACTTCCGCTTCCTTGCGGCGATTCAGGCGTTGATACACAAGGCCGAGATTGTAGGGCAGGTAACTGTATTGCGGGGTCAGGCGCATGGCTTGTTGATACAGTCGAATCGCAGGTTGATATTCGCCGGCTTCGACGTGGGCCAGGGCTTCGTTGTGCAACGGGTAAGACCAGTGCGGCGCCCGGTGGAAGGCGTCGCGGAAGGCGGGGATGGCTTTGTCGAACTCGCCCTGTTCCAGGTACGCGATGCCCAGCGCGTTGTAGCCGTAGGCGGCGTTGGGATCGATGCGGACGGCTTGTTCCAGAAGATTCGCGGCGCCGGGGAAATTTTTATCGAAGAGCAGGGCCCGGCCTTGAAAGAAATCCTCGCGGCCTTCGAGGAAAAGCGATTCTCGCGTCAGTGTGCGGGCGGCTTCCATGTAGCGCGCGCCCTGCGCGAAATCCTGTTTCGATTGCGGGCTCTGATCGCCGGCAAGGTAGCGCAGCAAGACTTCCTGGGCTCGATTTTCGAGGGCGATGCGAAGTTGGTTGGCGAATTCCTCGTAGCGCGAGGCCGATTGAAGCTTCTTCAATTCATCGAAAGCGTTGTTGGGTTGATCGGGCAGCAGGCGCCCGGCGTCGATGGCAGCGCTGAAGGCAGCCAGATCGTCGCCTGTGTCCGGTATTGCAGGCGCTGTAGCGGCTAGATAAAGGGGTTCGCCTCTTTTCGAGTCGAAGATGGTACGGAAGTGCGCGACGTTGATACCGGGTTTGCGGACATCGGACAACTTCATCCCGTTGTCGTAGGTGCCGAATTCACGCGGGTGTTGTTTGTTTCCGGTGGCAGAGGGAACCTGCGTGCCGACGTATTGAATCAGTTCGTTCGCGTCGACCACACCGTCTTTGTTTTCGTCGGCCGCCCCTTCGAGACCCTTGATGACGTAGTAGCTAAAGACGCCGTGGCCGCCGCCAAACTGGGGGCCTTCGACGGAAACCTCTTTGGGCAGGCTGGCGAGAAGGCCGAATAAATCGCCTTCGACGTCGCCTAGATGTTGCACGTCGGCATTCACGGCGGTGCTTTGAATCGTACCGATGGTACCGGCCTTGCACACGTCGGCGAACAGGAGAACGCGGCCGACTTTCTTGAGCTGTTCATCGAACAGCGAGCGCAGTTCGGCCATGGCAAGGGCCGTGCTGTTTAGATCCTGGGGATCGGAGTCATAGGTGAGGATGAAGGCGTTGCGGCCGTCGACGGTTCCATGGCCAGCGATCAGGATAATGACGGTGTCATTCTTACCTGCGCGGCGCTTCAGGAAGTCCTGAAAACCGTTGCGGACGGCGGCTGTCGTGGCTTTTTCGTCGGTCAGGAGCAACACGTTTTCAGGCGGGATGGCTCCGCCACGGGGGCTTTCGAGGAGCTTCGAGAAGACGCTGGCGTCGGCTTCCGCGAATTGAAGAGAGAGCTCGGGTCGCTTGTATTTCGAGATGCCGATCAGCAGCGCGTAGCTTTGTCCACCCGGCGCGGCGGCAGCGGTCGCCGCATTTTGCACCGCGAGCGATTCTTCAAGCTCGAAGATGCGGCTCTTGATCCACACGGCGTCGGGCCACTGCTCACGCAACTTGTAATAGACGGCAAGCGCATTCGCGTACAGTTTGTACTTCTCGAAAACGGAGGCGGCGGCAACTTGGGAAGTTACGTCGTTCGGGTCCATTGTTCCGACCTCGGCTACGACGGCAGCGGGGAGTTGATTGATCGGGATGGGCGGAGTCTCGCCGGCGACGCCGCGCGTCATCGTCACGCCGTAATGCTGCTGGCTGGCGTTGGCGACACGCAACGTTTCCGGGAGGGTGCAAGCTCGAGCAGGCTGCTCTGAAAGTTTCCCGGTTTTCACTTTGGGGAGCTTGGTATCGAAGCGGACTTCGCCCGCTGCCGTCAGAGTTTCGATGGCTTTGGATGGGCAAAAGAGGAACGATGCGGCTGAGGCTCCGGTCCGGAGCCCATCGCCTGAGAAGAGGAGGTCGCCGGGGCGCGCGGAGAGAGGGGTCTCGGTATTCGCTCGGAGGAGCATGCTACCGCCGGCGGATAATACGAGTCCCACGGGTTGTTCGCGAGTGTCAGCTCTTAGGGTGGCGGCCAGCAAGAATGCTGATAGGATGTGAAGCTTTTTTTGTGAAGTCGACTGCGGTTGCGATACCGACCGCTCCCTTTGGTCGCGGCTCGCGGGGCGCGTTTTCAGGGGTATGACTGATTGTGTCGTTGTCGGCGAGGAGCCGCGACCAAAGGGTGATACCGACCGCTCCACCCTAAGCATTCACTTCCACCAGGGCGGTTACAGTGTAGAGGCTGATCGGGACGGTTTTCCCTCGGACGGCCGCAGTACCCAGCAGCGTGGTGGCGACCTGGTTTTGAAGCATCGTCTGGGTGGTTTCGCTCATCAGAAGGCGGGTGTGGTGCTCCTTGTTGAGGCTTTCGATTCGTGAGGCGAGGTTGACGGTGTCGCCCAGCACTGTGTACTCCATCTTATCCGCGCTACCGACGTTGCCGACGACGGCGACCCCGGTGTGGATGCCGGCTCCGGTTTCGAAACGACTGGGCGCGGTGACCATTTCGGTTGCGCACTGGACGGCGCGCAAGGGGTGGTCGCCGGGGGTGGAACCTTCGTTGTCGTCCGAGAAAACCGCTAGGATTCCATCGCCGATGAACTTGTTGACGTCGCCGTGATGCTTCAAAATGATCGCGACCATCGCGGCCAGATATTCGTTGAGAAGCTGAACCACCACTTCCGGACCGCGATGTTCGGAAACGGTTTCGCTGAAGGCGGTAAAGCCTCGGATGTCGGTGAACAGGATGGTCACCATCTGGCGGGTGCCGGAGAGGCGAATGGTTTGCGTATCTTCGAGCGCTGCGGCAAGCTGTTTCCCGACAAATAGCGACACAGCTTTGCTGAAGAGGTTGCCGCGGCGCTCGGCGGTGGAGAAGCGATAGACCACGGCTCCCATGGCGCAGATTGCGGCCGCGACCAAGGTTTCAGCGGGATAGAGAATCACTCCGGCGCGGAATAGCAGATGCGTCAGAACGAAAATTGCCAGCGCTTCGCCGATCAGAAGCACCGTAGCAACCCCCGCTGTGACCGACGTCGCGATACCCACGGTTAGCGCCGCGCCAGCCAATAGCGCCGCCATCCGGGCCCATTCGGGAGCGGGCAAAAGATAATCGCGCGTCAGCAGGGTATTCAGCGTGTTCGAGTGAATCTCGACGCCTGGGGTGGTCCAGCGCGAGCCGATGAAGGATGTGTAGAACGGTGTGTCGTAGCTGTCTTCGCGGGTGTCGCTGCCGATCATGACGATGTTGCCTTGGAACCAGCGGCGCAGCTCGTCCTTGCGCCCGGCGCGAGCGGCGGCTACTACATCGGCGAGAGAGACGTGGGGAACGGTGCCCGGAGGCCCGGCATAGTTGATGAAAATCGAACGGTCGGGTCCGGTGGGGATGAGTTGGCCCCCCAGGATCAGGCGGTTATTTTTATAGACCGCATCAGAACCCGTTGCTTTTTCGGCGAGTCGGAGCGCTAGCGATTTCGCCTCGCCGTCTTCGATCAACTCCTGGCGGCGTATGAAGTCGTCGGGATCGGAGGTAAGGTTCACGAAGCCATCTAACCCGAGCGCGGCGGCCAGCATATTGATCGGCACGGGCAGCTTCCGCTGATTGGTGTTCAAAGTGGAGGCGTAGCCGCACACGACGGGAATCGGCGAGGCGCTCACGACCTCGCCCAATAAACGATCGAAGTCGGGTTCCCATTTTTCTATGGGGATACCGAAGGCGAGATCGAGTCCGATCACCTTTGCGCCGGCTGCTCCAGCGGCTCGAATGGCTTCGGCATAGTAAGGATGCCAAAAGGCTAGCGGTTCGGGAAAAGTATCGAGGGCCTTCTGATCGGCCAGAATCATGACGATACCGGTTACGGGTCGTCGCCCCCGCAGTGCGAACTGCGCGTCCAGCGACTTAAGATTCAGGATCTGAAAGAACTGCGCCTGACTGAGCAGACGAGCTCCCGTGGCGCTGGCGATCGCGATCAGCGCGCAGATTGCGTAGTGCCGCCACCGCTTCTTCATGCTAACCTTGCATCTTAGTGTGACACGTGTGACCCCACGCATAACGGTCACGATACTCGCTGCGCTGGGGGCTGCAACGCTTGCCGCGCAAACCACCCAGGGCATCATTTCGGGGCGCCTGCTTAATTCCACTACAGGACGTCCGATCGGCGCCGCGGCGGTGGAATATTCGAATTCGGCCAATGCCGGAGCCGGATCCTCCGCCAGCGACTGGGCCGGGTTTTATGTTCTGCCGTTGCTTTCGCCGGGAACTTACCGAATCCGGGTGGTCGCGGCCGGATTCCAATCGCAGGAAGTACAGGAGCTGGAACTGCCTGTGGCAGCCCGCATTGAGCTCGATTTTCGACTGCGCCCCTTGAGCGACGTGTGGGAAGCGGGACAGTATAACAGCGTCTTTCTGCCGGGCTCGAAAACCGTGGTGACATTTTTCGGACCGGATGTGGATGCCAGCCGGTCTGGTTCGTTCGAGGCCCAGAAGGGGCACCTGGGATCGCTGGAGGCATCGGTCTCGGAGGTGATCGACTCGAAGGAAATCGAGAATCTTCCGCTGCTGGGCCGCGACGTATACACGATGCTGGTGACCCAGCCGGGAGTGACCTCGGATGCGGCGACTGCGCGCGGGCTGGGGCTTTCGGTGAACGGACAACGGCCCTCGGCGTCGAATTTCCTGCTGGATGGTCTGGAGAATAACAACTATCTGATCACGGGTCCCCTGGTCACGGTGGCGCCGGAAGCCATACAGGAATACCGCCTGTCGACCAACAACTTTTCGGCTGAATATGGCAGGACCTCGGGATTCATCGCTAACGCTATCACGCGGGCTGGGTCGAATCGTTTCCATAGCGTCGCGTACTTCTATCTGATGAACGATATTTTGGACGCCAACGGATTTCAGGAAAACCTGGCCGGACTGCCGCGAACTCCGGCTAAGCAGGTTCAGCCGGGATTCGTAGTGGGCGGGCCCATTCTAAAGAACCGGCTCTTCTTTTCGAGCTCGTATGAATATTTCCGGAACCGAAGCCAGCAAGATCCACAGATATTCACCTTTCCCGCCACGGGATTTTTCGCGTTTGCAGGGAGCGGCAGCCAATCGGCTCAGTTGCTCCAACAGTACGCACCTCCGGCGCTGACCGGGAACGGAATCACCGCGCAAATGACCATCGCGCCGCCGGTAGAAGTGGATCGGACGCTGGCAATTCAGCGTTTCGATTACAACCTGGCGAAAGATCGAATCATGTTTCGGGCTATGGGGCAACTGTTCGCGGAGCCCGATTTCATCTGGAGCCCCTATAGGGATTTCATTTCTCCGCTTCACCAGAACACCTGGACCCTGGCTGCCTCGGATATCCACACGTTTCGCGCGACTTTGACAAATGAGGCGCGGGCCGGCTACAGCGACGACGATCTGCATTGGGATCGTCCGCACACCGAGATTCCGACGCTGACCACGCTCGACGGCGTTTCGCTGCCAGGAAGTCCGGCTTTTTACGCGTATAAGAACGCGAATCGCAGCACGGAGCTGCTCGACAACGTGATTTGGACGCACGGCGCGCATCAGATTACCGCAGGTGCGGGCGTGCTGTTTCGCTCGTCGGATGGATTCCTGACCGCGGGCGCAGATGGGCAATACTTGTTCCCGAACATCCTTAGTTTTGCGCTGGACCGTCCGTCGTTTTTCGAAGCCGCCATCGACCGGACGGCTTTGCCGAATCTTCAACAGCCGGATTCGAATCGCAGTTATAGTTACCGGCAATATTTCGCGTTCATTCAGGACAGCTTCAAGCTGTCGCAGCGATTCAACGTGAACTTCGGGATCCGATATGAGCTGTTCGGAGCGCCATCGAACACCGGTTCGACAAGAGACGCTTTAGTTCAGCCTGGCTCCGGGCCTACCCTTGCGCAGCAGTTGACTTCGGCGAGTCTCGTCACGGGCTCGCAAATCTTCGGAACCGATAAGCATGACTGGGCGGGACGGGCGGGCGCATCCTATGATCTGTTCGGCAACGCGCGCACTCTTCTCCGGGGCGGGTTCGGAATTTTCTACGACCGTCCCTTCGATAACCTCTGGGAGAATGTTCGCAATAACAATCTGATTCTTCCCGTGGTGGCTCTCAGTGCTTCGCAGACGAATTACCTGAGTCCCATATCTTCCGAGCTGCAAACCATCCCCGCGCGTTCGTTGAGCAGCAATTTCCCGGATCTGACGCTAGTCGACCCGAATCTTCAAAACGGCCGCGTGTATAGCTACTTCGCGGCAATCGAACAGCGGCTGACGGATCATCTGACGGCCGAGGTCAACGGGCTCGGCTCCTATGGCCGGGACCTGATCGCCACCGATATTGTGAATCGCGACGATACCCTGCCTACAGGCCGCTTGAGTCCGAATCTACCCGATATCGCCTATCGCGCCGGCCAGGGTTTTTCGGACTACAACGCTCTGGCAGAGGTGATCCGGTATCGGGCCGCACCCGGCATGGTACAGGCGACGTATACGTGGTCCCACGCCATCGATAATCAGAGCGAGCCGCTGCTCGGCGACTTTTTCAACTTAAATTTCACCAGCATTCAGAGCAACACCGGATCCAGCGGACGCGCTACGTTTTCCGAGCAGTTCAATCCCAACGTGGATCGAGGCAATTCGGATTTCGATCAGCGCCACAACCTGGTTCTATTCGGCTATTGGAACCTGCCGTCCTACGC
>CAVPKR010000085.1:0-29727 GCA_963705675.1 Terriglobia bacterium | reverse complement strand
TTAACCCAATGGCAGAATAATCGCTGGGGATACCATCCGGGGCGCCAGACGTTTCCGAGCGTTGCAGTGGGCATTGATTACGTAGCCCGGCAGCTTGCCGAAAACCCTTTTTACATGGGCAAGACGCTGACCGACAAATTGTTTACCTACAATCCGCTTCCCGCCTATCCGCGAGAAGTGCAGCAGATCATGCGGCAGATCGATGAGCCCGTGTCCATCCGGCTAGTTCCCGATGCCGGCAGGGCATTCCAGGAGTAACGCCTCCGCCTCGCGAGCGATTTTCGTATTGAGGTCCCAGGTACTCCCCGTAGCGGAGGCTGAAGCTCGTCTGAGCGCTTCTTGGGCGGCGACGCGGGCGAGTGTGCACTGGCCGAATGCGCGATGCACTCTAGCCAAAGCCAGGTGGGCTTGCGCGATGGAGGATTCGATCAACGGTCCCTCGGCGCCATGTTTCGCGCCCTGTTCGGCTCGCTGAAGAAGGCTGGAAGCGTGTTTGAGAGCGCCGGCTTTATTGCGCATCTCCGACAAGAGGCGCGTGATGGCGGCTTCATCCTCCAGCGCCTGGCGATAGGCGCCGCGATCGGGATGGTCTGCCAGAACGGCATCGGCGACTGCCAGCGAATGCGTGAATTCCTTCAAGCCTGCGGCTCGGCTGCCCATGGCCGTCAGGCGCGAGCCGAGTTGATAGTACGTCATCGCGAGGCCGCTCGTTCATTCCCCCGCCGGGGAGCGGCCGCAGCGATTCAAAGATTGCCGCGCTGCGGCGAAGCGACTCGATCGCGCCCGCGGAGTGCTCGGGAAGTGTTTCGACCGACGCATAGCGGGACAGAAATGCCGCATAACTCGCCATGGCGTCCGCATCTTGCGGATCGCGCGTGGCGGCTTCCAGCAGCGGTTTGGCTTTCTGGTAATAGGTTCGGGCGAGATCGGCATTCCCCAGATTTGGCTCCTCAGGTCCGCCGTAGATCTCAGCCAGATGCTCGTAGGACAACAGGAGAGCGCGGCTGTACAGATTGTCGGCGGGAAATTCCCACGCCAGGCGTTCGCGAGCCCGCATGGCTGATTCATAATAAGCGACGGACGATTCCAGATCGCCGCGGGTCAGCGAAATGTACCCTTGTTCCACCTGGGCGACGGAAAGGTCGTAGCGCGCGCCAGGGTCATCCGGGTAGTGCTTCAAGAGGGCTGTGGAAGCATCAAAATATGCGGCTGCGTACTGCCTGGCGCGAAGTAGATCCACGTGATTGACACGAGACAGAGCCAGGATCAGAGCGGATCGCGCGCGCGCGAATTCGCGATCGGCCAATTCAGCGGCGGGCAGTTTGTCGATCTCCTTAAGAGCTTGCAGTAAGATGGCTGTCGCGCCCGGAGCGTCGCGGACACCCTGCAATCTCGCAATCTTCCGCGTCATTTCCATCCAGGTCATGGCGTCGCTGCGAGCCATGCTCACGAGCGAAATGCCTTGCAGCAAATCGAGACCTGCGCGATAGCTGTGAATGGCCTCGACGATATCGCCCATACTGACGGCATCGGGCCCGCCCTGCAAATCGCCGAGACGCAGATATGCTTTAGCCAGCGCGATTCGCAAGGTTTGATTCGACGTGGAGTTTCTCGAAAGGCTTTCGAGTATGCCGAGGGAATTCTCAATGAGCTCTCTGCGCGCCGGGACCGCGCCGGGCAGGCGCTCCATCAAGGGATAGACGCCGGAGAGGGAACGGTCGGAAAGGTTGACGATCTGGACCAGGCGTTGTTCAGCGACGCTCCGCGCGGCTTCGGCTTTCCGGGCTTGAACGGTGGCGATCACCATCCCGCCGATCAGGCTGGCGAGGATCGCGCCGCCGGCCATCACCGCAAACTTGCGGCGTCGCACGAATTTTCTGGTTCGGTACCACACGGAATCCGTGCGCGCGAGCACCGGTCGGGATTCCAGGAAACGGCGCAGGTCGGCGGCGAGATGATCGACGGATGGGTAGCGGCGCTCGGCGTCTTTATGCATCGCCTTCATGACGATGTTGTCGAGATCGCCCTCCAGACGCCGCCTGGAACCGGCCACGGAACTGGGTCGCGGCGGATCGCCATGGTCAACACGATGCGGACGGACTCCGGCGAGCAGCTCATATAGAATCACTCCGAGCGAGTAGACATCGGTTGCGGTGGTAAGCTCCTCGCCGCGGAGCTGCTCCGGGCTGGCATAATCGGGTGTCATCGGACGCGAGTGCGGAACGTTCACCGTCTCGCCGCCGTCGGGCGCGGCGTCCAGGATCTTGGCGAGGCCGAAATCCAGGAGCTTGGGAGAACCGTCGGTGGCGACCAGAATGTTCGCGGGCTTCAGATCGCGATGGACCACCAGCTTTCGATGGGCATAAGCCACCGCCTCGCATACTTTGGCGATCAAGTCGCAGCGTTGTGGAATTGCTAGGTGGCGCTGCTCGCAATATTCGTCGATTGGCAGACCCTCCACGAATTCCATCACCAGGTAAGGCAAGCCTTGTGGAGTACTGCCGCCGTCGAGTAAATGGGCGATATAAGGATGGTCGAGCGCGGCCAGGATGTGACGCTCACGGCGCAAGCGGCCAATGACGGCGGCAGTATCCATCCCACGCTTGATCAGCTTGATCGCGACTTCCTTTTCGAAGTGCCCATCGGCTCGAACACCCAGATAAACCACGGCCATCCCGCCGCGGCCGAGCTCACGTTCAATGCGGTAGGAACCGAGCAGGCGGCCTGTGACCGGTTCCTCCTGAATCACGCTCGCGGCACTGGCGCGAATTGCGTTGACCAGTTCCGGCGGATCCTGATCGCCAAAAGTGAGAAGGGACAGGACCTCCTGGTGAAGATCGCGATCCGGACCGCACTCGGCTTCGAGGAACTGCTCACGCGTGGCGGGAGGAAGCTCGGCTGCGCTGAGGTACAAAGCTTCGATTTTCGCCCACCGGGGATGCGGTAGCGGATCGCGCACTGAAAGACCCCTCTCTACCTTTATGCGGATTCCCGCGAGTATTCTGGCGATAATACAACAGAATACTCCCGTTCCTGTTAGGCTTTACTATGCCCAGTCTGGCGTATGGCCGCTTTCTGGAAAGCATGGTGATCACATATGACATGTGGCACGATGGCGACGGATACGACCTGGACGCCCTGCGGTCCTTTGATGCTGAAGAGAGCCTGGCGATCGAGGCATTGCTGGTGGATCACCTGAAGCATAGTCCCGATTGGCGGGACGTGGAATCGTTGTACGTACTAGGCAGCCCGCCAGCCATGGAGGCGGTGAAACACGCGTTGCTTCATCCGAATCCCGAAGTGCGGGCGGCGGCAATTCGATTGCTGCAGGACGACAGTAAAGCCCCCGACCCGCCATCGGAACAGTCTCTGGCGGAGGGTATTCAGAAAGCGCATTCTCTGGAGGAATTAAGCCGCTTCCTGGACCTCGCTCCAAGTTTGCCGACACTGGCCGTGAAAAGAGCGTTGCTCGATTGCGCGCGCCTGGGCCAGCCCGACATGCGTGTGAACGCAGCCGCAATGGTGATGTTCCTGTGCGGACAGGCGTCCGAACCTTTCGACTGGGCGCAGCGTCCGTTCTTCCTGCTGTTCCTTACCGAAGATACGTCGGAACTTCGCGCTTGCTGGGGAGAACTGCGCAAGCGCACGGGGATTTAGCGATGGGGCGGATCAGTTGGACTCGGGGATGGCGGCTGAACGGCTGGGATACGTTTGCCGGCGAATCCTATCCCATTGGCCGGTACTTTACCGAGTCCGGGGCATTGCGCGCCGCCCGGCGGAACTTACGTGGGCTCGAACGGACTCAACCGGCGGAAATCAGCGGCGGCCAAGACGGCATTCAGGACCGCTTGACCATCGTGCGGCCAGACGAGACCGAATATCCTTTCCCGCGCTAGTTCTATTTGGCCTCTCCAGCAGTCCAATAGGAAGGCAGATTCGACTTCGTTTGGCGCGCGATCTCGAGCGCCGCCTTCCGGTCCGCCAGCGGCAAGCGGTTAAAGGGCTGGCTCTCATCCTTCCCGGAAAGAATGTCAAAGAGACGCCGGTAAACGCGCTCCCGCACGATTTGGGGCAGCCCATCGAACGCCGCGTTGTAAATCATATAGGAGAGTGGATACTTGAACAGTCTTGTATGGAGATTGAAATCGCGAACCGACCTGCCTTGCGCATCGCGCGGCCCGCGCTTAGGAAACGTCGCGGTGAACGTTGAGACGCCGGCCACCATCTCCTTCAGGGGTGCTTCGTCGGCAAACACCATGTAGACGACCATCTGTTCGATTTCTTCATCCAGCTTCTGCCGGGCGGCGTCGTCCAGCTTGCCTGCCTTCGCGTTGTCATGCAGAGCGATGCGCGCGTCCCATCCGATACGAGTCATTAGATTCGTCATCCTGGCCTGGTGTTCGAGAGTCATCAGCGCGACCAGATCGCTGGTGGGGCTGAGATATTTCGAGGTGTCGAAGAACTTCGCCAGGCTGGTGATATTGTTGGCCGGCTCATCGGCTGGTCCACCGGGATGCACGGGGTCGACGAGGTTCGTGTTGTTCCCGAAATGAGTTTGCGACCCAGTGGATCCTGTGACATACCAGCCTCCCCAACGTTCGGCGAGCGGAACACGATGATCGGTGATGAACGCGCTGCCATGGCCCTCGCGCGCGCCCTCCGACCGGGGATGAACGGAGCTTATCGTAAGTCCGGGTACGCCTAGGGTGGTCGGGCCCTGATGGCAGCGCAGGCAATCCTCACGGCGTGTGAATTGCGGGCGGTCGACTTTGCCGGTGTCCAAAGTGTAGAGATAAATCCCCTGCGTCGCGTCCAGTCCCGCGAGTTCCAGTTGCTCCCCGCGCTGGACATGCCCGACCGACACTTCATCATTGAAATAAATCGCGCGCGGCGTACGTGGTCCGATATGTTCGGCTTGGATGCTGCCTTTCGAAAATACCAGCACCTGCGAATCAACGTTGATTCCGAGTTGCTTGAGAATCGACGGAAGGTATCCCCAGCCATTCGGCGCGTATTCGAGCGTGACCTCGCCGCTCTCTAGTTTCTTTTCGAGACGAGCGACCGGATCGTTCGACGCGGACTCGGAATATCGAATGGCGGGATGATCGAGGGGGATGTAAAACGTATCTTCTAATGCGGCATGGAGGAGTGCCGCGGCCAACGTCCCAGCCGCCGCCGCGGCGATTCCATGCTGGAAGGCGCGCCGAAGCTCCATAGTCCTACTATATGCTTCTGGCTATATGCTTCTGGATTTCAATACTGCCTATCGATTTTCAACGCCTTGGGGGCCCCAGTTGAATCGCCGCACCACTTCATCCACTGACCCTTCCCCCGCGATGCGGCCATGCTCGAAGAATACGGCGCGAGAAGCCAGCGTGTGCGCGAATCCGACATCGTGGGTGACCAGCAGCTTCGCCTGCGGCAAATTGCGCAGCAATCGCGCCAGATCTGCCTGGCCTGGCGGGTCGAGTGACGTTGTGGGCTCGTCGAGCACCAGAATTTCCGGCTCCATTACCAGCACGCCCGCAATCGCGACTCGCCGCTTTTCGCCGCTGCTCAAATGATAAGGAGCCTTGCCCATCACTCCGCCCATGCCGACTTGCTCGAGAGCACGATGAGCCTGCGCGATCGCATTCTCTCGTGACAACCCCATATTCATTGGTCCGAATGCGACATCCTCCAGTACCGTCGGCATGAAGAGCTGTTCTTCGGAATCCTGAAATACCAGCCCAACCTTGCTCCGAATCGTCGCCACCGTGTGCTTCCCCACGGGCATTCCACACACTTCTACAGAACCTTCGCCCTCTAAGAGACCGTTCAAATGGAGGACGAACGTCGTTTTGCCAGACCCGTTGGCGCCGAGCAGCGCCACGCACTCGCCCGCGTCGAGATGAAAGTCGATCCCGTCCAGTGCCTGCGTTCCATCGGGGTATCGATAACGAAGCCCTCGGACCTCGATTACGCTCATAACGCCAGTCTGATCCCCACCGAGGCCACGACCGCACCAACCAGAAATGCCACATCCACGGTGTCAAAGCGCACTCGTGAGATCATCGGAAAGCGGCCCGAAAACCCGCGCGCGAGCATCGCCAGATAGATCCCGTCGGCGCGCTCCCAAGAGCGGGCGAAAAGCGCTCCCAGGGCTCCGGCGGCGGCGCGAAAATTCAAACCTCGCCGGCTGATGGCAGCCAGTCGCATGTGTTGCGCCTGCTCCGAAATGACGAACAGATAACGATACAGAAACTGGATCACCAGAATTAATGCGCGTGGGACGCCCAAGGATTCCAGGCCGTGAAGCAGCGCGTTGGCCGTCGTCGTCGCCACCAGGATCAGAGTCCCCAAGCCGCATAGAAAGCTTCGCTCCGCGAGGGCGATCGCACGCCCAGGATCACCCGACCACCATGTGATTAGGGCAAACGTCGCCGAAAAGGGAAGCACTAGCGCAGCCCGCCGAGCCAGCGCGCCCAACGGCAGCCGGGCTCCGACCACCGCGGCCACCAGCAACCCCGCGTAGGCGGCAAACGCAAACTGTGCCCGCGGCGCGGTGGTCGATACCGCGATCAGAAACGCCAGCAGGGCGCCGATCTTGGCGCGCGCATCGCGAACATGCAGGGGGCTGGTCCCGCGGCTCCACCGCTCGACCACCAGGTGGTGCAAGCTACGCGTTCCTCTGCTTTGCGATCAGCCTGCCGGTAACAAGACAAACTCCATAGATGAAAACCAGACCCGCAAGACCGGCAACTGCTCGCCGCAGCCACGGAGATTCGATTCCACGCACCTGATAATCCGCCAGGGGAGCGTGGAGCCATTGAGGGGAGTGCGCCGCAGCAAGCTGCTGGATGCCGTCCGGGCTGGTCGACGCAATCAGAATCCCGGCCACAGCCAGGACCACGGCGATCATCGCCAAGGCCCCCAATACCGGAGATCCTGTTCCCTGCGGTGACCGGACCCACATCGGATTCAGCCTCTCAATCGCTCGCACCGCGGCCAGCGTGATCGCGCCTTCGAGCAGCGCGCTTACCAGGAACAGCCCCAGCGACACAAGCAGCAGCCGGCGCGGCATCGGCACACCGGAAATCATCAATTCCGCGAGGGCCAGACACGCGCTGGTGATGACACTCAATAGCCCGGCCGCAAAAATCGCGAGCGAACGCGAGGTCCCGGCCCAAAGACGGTAAGGCAGGTACGCAGCCAGCACTCCCGCGATCGCCATGTTGAAAATGTTGGCTCCCAGCGCCAGAATGCCGCCGTCCTGGAAGATCAACGCCTGAGTCGCGATGATCGCGGTCATTACGATGGACGCGGCCGCCGGGCCGAGGGCGATGGTCAACAGAGCTCCGCCCACCAGGTGTCCGCTGGTCCCGGGTCCGACGGGGAAATTGATCATCTGCGCCGCAAATACAAACGCCCCCATGACACCCAACAGCGGGATTTTACGATCTTCCATTTGCCGCTGTGCGCGGCGCGCGACCAGCCCCACGGCTGGCACCGCGAGAACGTCGAAAGCTCCCCATACCGGCGTGCTCAGGAATCCGTCCGGAATATGCATTCTGGCAACTCTATTCGTATCACGATTTCAAAAAGCGTGCCACGGCTACCCGTGCGTTACATTGGGTACGGATGAGCGACCTAAGCCGGATTGGCGTAGCCATCGATTCCGATTTGCTTGCCAAATTTGACGATCTGATCGCCCGCCATGGCTACACCAACCGCTCGGAAGCATTTCGCGACCTGATTCGCGAGGCCCTGATAGAGAAAAGCGCTGAGCGTCAGGACAACCTCGTGGTAGGGACCGTGACCCTGGTCTACGACCATCATGTCCGCCAGCTTTCCGAGCGTCTAAACGACATGCAGCACGATAGTTTTCATAACGTGCTCTCCACGCTTCACGTGCACTTGGATCACGACAACTGCTTGGAAGTGCTGGTGCTTAGGGGAAAGGCGGGAGCCGTTCAAAAGCTCGCCGACGCGCTGATCTCGACCAAAGGGGTCAAACATGGCTGTCTGACCATCACCACCACCGGAGCCGCCCTTTGATCGTTGGAACAGGCGTCGATCTGTGCGAAGTCGGTCGAATGCGCGCGGCCATGGAACGCCACGGACCTCGATTCAAAGCACGTGTGTTCACCGACGCTGAGGTCGCTTACGCCGAGCGCAAAGCCAACCCATTCGAGCGATACGCTGCCCGCTTCGCCGCCAAAGAAGCTGGAATGAAAGCCCTGGGCACCGGATGGCATGGCGTCGCATGGCGGGACTTTGAAGTGGCCAACCTCGCGTCCGGACGTCCAACGCTGAAATTCCATGGAAAGGCCGCCGAGATCGCGGAACGGCGGGGCATTCGCAACGTGTCGCTTTCGCTGACCCACACTGCCGGCCAAGCCATGGCGATGGTGATCCTGGAAGACTAATCTGCCTTGAATCCAATCCGCCGCCCTTCCGGAAGCGGCGGCGGCATTCTGATCGTGTATTTCTTCGGCCAGCAAATTGATCACCGAGGCATGATTTTTCTGCGCCGGCTTCAGCTTTTCGACCCTGGCCGCCAGATCTTTATTCGACGCCAGCATCTCGCGCAATCTGACGAACGCGCGAACCACCAGGATGCTCATTTCGACGGCACGCTTACTTCGAAGCACCGAAGAAAGCATCGTAACTCCATGTTCCGTAAAGGCATAGGGCCGATATCTCCGTCCTCCCCATCTTGAGATTGCATTTTGCAAGATCAAGTTTTCCATCTCGTCTTCCGACAGTTGGAACATGAAATCTTCTGGAACTCGATCCATATTGCGCCGAACCGCCAGATTCAGGTTTCCCGTCGCCACCTGGTAGAGGCCCGCCAGATCCGCGTCGAGCATAACCTTATGCCCTCGAATGAGATAGATTCTTCGTTCGACGACTTCCACCGGTATGGCGAGCGGGCTACCCATTGTCGATCCAAACATTTGTGCCTCGATCCGCCGATTCTTCTCGGGATTTCTCCCATGCTCTTATAATTGAAGTTGTCATGCGCAACCGGTACCTCTATGGATCGGGGCTGGCCCTGCTCGCCATTCTGCTTACCCTAGTCGTGTGGCAGGTATCCTTGACGACGCCGGGGCCCGCAAATCCCTCGCAGACGTTCGTCTTCTGGGCGACCTCCATCCTGATTTTTCTCCTCACCGTAGTTCTCAGCTTCATGCTGTTCCGAACCGGCGTGAAGCTGTATATCGAGCGCCAGAGTCACCGGGAAGGCTCGCGTATCAAATCGAAGTTGGTCTTCGGCGCGCTTGCGCTCAGCCTGTTGCCGGTAGTTTTCATGCTGGCATTCAGCTACGTAATCTTGAATCGAAACGTTGAAAAATGGTTCAGCCGCCCGGCCGAAGGTATACGGACCAGCCTGGTGGATTCCGCAGCAGCACTTGACGAAGAGGTTCAGGACCGTGCCCAAGCCTTGGCCAACTGGCTCGCCGCATCGCCCGAGGCGCGGGACGCCTCCACCGACTTCGCCAAGCTGTGCAGCGACAACAGGATCTCCGAGCTTCGCCTGGATGCCGATAACCTGTGCCCCGCCGACGAAGCCACCGGGAAGTTAATTGAGGCGCGCGCGCCATTGGGCGACGGACGGAGCTTGCTCATCGGCATACACCGGGCTATCGACCTTGAAGCGCAGGAAAAAGACATCGACCGGTACATGAGCGAGTACAATCAGCTCGCCGCCGAGAAGAAGAATATCCGGAAACTGTATTTGCTGTTCCTGGTTCTGATCGCCCTGTTCATTCTGTTCGTAGCCACCTGGATCGCGCTGCTGCTTTCGAGGCACATCAGCGTGCCGATCTCGGCTCTTCTGGTCGCCGCCGGCGAGGTTCGCAAGGGCAACCTCGGGTATCGCGTGCAGATCAAAGCCATCGACGAACTCGCGACCCTGGTCCGAGCGTTCAACGAGATGATGCATGAGCTCGAAGCCAACAGCCGCGAGCTCGAAAGCCGCCGCCGCTTCACCGAAGCCATCCTCGAAAGTATCCCGACGGGAGTAATTTCCCTCGCCTCCGATGGCCGGATTCAACGCGTCAACCGGGCCCTTCACGGCCTGTTCCCCGAGGAGCAAATCAACCTTGCCGCCCGTCTCGGCGACCTCTTCCCGCCCCGCGATGTTGCCGAAATCGAATACCTGATGAAGCGCGCCAGCCGCACCGGCGTGGCCGCCAGCCAAATCGATCTCGAATCGCCGCAGCATGTCCTGCATTTGGCGGTTACCGTTTCCGCTCTACCCGCGCGGCACTCCGCCGCGCCCGGATTCGTGCTGGTGCTCGAAGATACCAGCGAGCTGCTCCGCGCGCAAAAGGCCGCCGCATGGCACGAAGTCGCGCGCCGCATCGCCCACGAATTGAAGAATCCGCTGACGCCCATCGCCTTGTGCGCCGAACGCATCGCCCGCCAGCTGGATCGCGGCGCCACCACGCCCGAATCTCAGCGGATTCTACGCGAATGTTCCGCCACCATTTGCCGCGAAGTGGAATCCGTCAAGAATCTGGCCGACGAGTTCTCGCAATTCTCGCGCTTCCCCGCCGCGCAGCCCGTGCCCAGCGATCTGAACGAAATCGCACGCACCGCCCTCAATGTATTTGCCGGCCGGCTCGACGGAATCGATCTCCGTATGGACCTGGCTCCCCATCTCCCCGCCGTCAATGTCGACCCCGAGCAGTTCAAGCGCGTGATCGTCAACCTGGTTGACAACGCGGCGGAGGCCATGCGCGAATCCCCTCTCAAGCGGCTTTTCGTTTCGACGCAGTAGCGCCAACGGCGAATCGGTGGAGCTTCTGGTCGCGGACACCGGGAGCGGCATCTCGGCCGGGGATAAGGATAAGCTCTTTCTGCCCTATTTCTCGACCAAGAATCGAGGCACCGGCCTGGGGCTCGCGATCGTTAATCACATTCTCTCCGAGCACGGCGCCCGCATTCGCGTCGAGGATAACCGTCCCGCCGGCGCTTGCTTTTACGTAGAAGTTCCCTTGGCTGTGGCCGTCGAGGCCGAGGCCAGCGCGTGAAAAACACACGCATTTTGATCTGCGACGATGAGCCAGGCATTCGAGACTCCCTGCGCGGCGTCCTCGAAGATGACGACTACACCTGCCATACTGTCGAGACCGGCGAGCAGTGCCTCGAAGAGCTTTCTCGTCAAAACTACGAAGTGGTCCTGCTGGATGTCTGGCTACCTGGCATCAATGGCATGGAAACGCTCGCGCGGATCCAGGAAATTCCGTTCGCGGATCGCCCGCAAGTTGTCATCATTTCCGGTCACGGCACCATCGAGACCGCCGTAAAAGCTACCAAGCTCGGGGCCTTCGATTTTCTCGAAAAGCCTCTGACCATCGAAAAGGTCACCGTAGTTCTGAATAATGCCATTCAGCAGCGGCGCTTGGAGCTGGAACTCAGCCGGTTGAAGGATTCCGCCGGGACGTTGCCCCGTATCATCGGCGAAAGCGTGCCCATGAAGGCCCTGCGCCAGCAGCTTTCTCTGATGGCGGCCACCAACGGCCGTGTACTGATTTTCGGAGAAAGCGGAACCGGCAAGGAACTGATCGCCCACGCCATCCACGCGGCCAGCGCGCGCGCCAGCGAACCCTTCGTCGAGGTGAATTGCGCTGCGATTCCAGAAGAGCTGATCGAAAGCGAGCTGTTCGGCCATCGCAAGGGCAGCCTCGCAGGCGCCTTCGAAGACAAAGTCGGCAAGCTCCTCAAGGCCGATGGCGGAACTCTCTTCCTGGATGAAGTGGGTGACATGTCGCTCAAAACCCAGGCCAAGGTCCTGCGGGCGTTAGACGAGCAGCGTTTGGAGCCGGTCGGCGCGGCCGAATCCATTCAAGTGGATGTGCGCGTGGTCGCTTCGACGAACAAGAATCTGGAAGAGGAGATCGAGCGTGGCAATTTCCGGGAGGATTTATTCTACCGGCTCAATGTGATCCCGTTTCACGTGCCGCCCTTGCGCCAGCGCATTGAAGACGTCCGCCTGTTGGCCGAACATTTTCTGAAGGATTTCACCCGCAACTACGGCCGTAAGCCCAAGGAGCTGACCGAAGAAGCCCTGCAAGTGCTGGAGTTTTATCCCTGGCCGGGCAACGTGCGTGAGCTGAGAAATCTGATGGAGCGCATCGTCATCATGAACCCGCAAACGCGCATCGATGCCCGCCACATTCCGCTGGACCGCTCCCGCCGCGCCGTCTTCGATCGCCCCATGGATCAGTTCGGCAGCCTTCAGGAAGTGCGCGAAGCCGCTGAGCGAGACTACATTCTCAAGAAACTGGAGGAAGCCAAAGGCAACGTCACCCGAACTGCGGAGATGCTGGGTCTGGAGCGCAGTCATTTGTATCGCAAGATGAAAGCTCTCGGCATCGCCCCGAAAGAGTAAGCCGCTTGAAGGGCCCTACTTAATACTCTTGAAAATGCCGATGAATCAGTGGGATACGACGCGCACTAATGGATCACCGCTACATCGACGACCATTCGGTAGCCGCCCGCTACATCGATAATGCGCTGCCGCTGAAGGATCGCGAGGCTTTCGAGAAGCACCTGGTCGATTGCCAGGAATGTACCGATCGCCTGCTGCTCGCCGGAATGTTCCACGCCCGCAAAGCCAACCCGGCCCCGCCGGAGCCGTTACCTTTTCGTGCGAGATTGGCGGCTCGGCTTTCGCCGTGGCAGTTGGTCCTGATCTTCGTCATCGCGGCGACCCTGTTATTGATGATCCCGACAGCCGTAATGCTGTACAACCGCTAAACTCGACCTAACGCGACATCTGCATCGCCCCGAGCGCCGAATGAATCCGCCCCGCCGGCGATCCAGCCGCCTCCAGCTTCGCCAATTGCTCCTCCAGGGCGCGTTCCCGAGTGTGATCTTCGATCAGGCAGTGGTGCCCTACGAAACGCATCTTATGATCATGCACCGCGATCAGGCGTACGTTGATCCACACGTCGGAGCCATCCAACCGCGTCCCCGCGACGTCCAACGACGCCATGCCGGACAGGAGCGCCTGGCTGAAAGAGTCGCGAATCCGGTAATGTTCGGCGGCAGGAAACATTTTCAACCACTCTCGGCCCACCAGTTGACTCGGAGCGGCGTGAAACGTCTGCGCGAAGGAATGATTAATGGAACCGATGGTGGAATCCAGGCGGACCCATGCGACCCCCGTTTGCACGTGCTCGATCGCCACCTGTTTCAGAAACAGCTCGTCGCTGAGCGGTGTCTGGCGATGCAATACGCGTCGCAGCACAATCAAAAGGACCGTTACGATAGCCAGTAAGTATAACCAAAACATAAAAGCGGGTCTCTCTTTCCCACGTTATCCATATCGGCCCACGATGCTGGAGTATTAAGTAAGGCCCGGCTCCACTGGATCTCCGTCAGGCCTATAATGTGAATACGCTTCGCATGAAACACGCAGTTGTCCTTGTTATCTTCGCGCTTCCGATCTTGACGGCCTTCGCGCAGCAGCCCACTTCTCAGCAGGCCCAGGACGACGAAAAGGCGCGCATCAACGTCGATGTCACGCGCGTCCAGTTGTTGTTCACCGTGTCCGATAAAAAGGGCCGGTTCGTCACCGACCTTACGAAGCCGGACTTCCAGATCTTCGAGTCGAAGAAGCCCCAGTCGATCATGGAGTTCACCGCGGAAACCGACCTCCCGCTGCGGCTTGCGATCCTGATCGATACCAGCAACAGCATTCGGGAGCGCTTCAAGTTCCAGCAGGAAGCCGCCACCGACTTTGTCGACACCGTGATTCGCGCGCATGAAGATAAAGCCGTGGTGGTCAGCTTTGACACCGCCGCGGAACTGGTGGCCGATCTGACTGACGATACCGAGAAGCTGAATAAAGCGATCCGCAGCCTGCGCGCCGGGGGTGGAACGGCTCTATACGATGCGATTTTCTTCGCCTGCCGCGACAAGTTGATGCAGGACCATCCTTTGTTCAAATACCGCCGCGCCATGGTGATCCTGAGCGACGGGGACGATAACAACAGCCGCTACACCCGCGATCAGGCGCTTGAAATGGCGCATAAATCGGATACCGTGATTTACACCATCTCGACGAACATCCTGGGTGGCGAGGGGGATGGTGACAAGGTTCTCCGGTATTTCGCCGAGCAGACCGGCGGCCAGGTTTTCTTCCCGTTTAAAGCTCGCGACCTGGCGCAAACCTTCGAAAACATCGCGAATGAGCTGCGTCATCAGTACAACGTGCTGTATCGCCCTGAACCGCTTAAAGCGGACGGCCTATACCATCCTGTGGAAGTGAAAGTAAAAGGCCGCAAAGATCTGGTAGTCCGCGCCCGCCACGGCTACTACGCTCCGCTGATGCAATAGTGCGTCAGTTGTCCTGAAGCGGCAATCCCGGGTAAGTCACCGTCTCCCCTTCAATCTTCGCGAATGGTGTACAGGAATGCGACTTGCGGCTGGTGGCGCTCATGATATCTTCCACCTCGATGCCGCGGGCCTTCAACGCATCCCCAATCAACGACCGGTGACATCGCCAGGGCACCGCTTCCGCGCACATGATCACGGTTCGCCGCTCCCGTGCGAGCCCGATTAGTTCATCCAGGCTCGCCAGAAATGGCGGCGTCTGCATATAGTCCGCATATCCGCGAAAGCTCGCGTTTTTCCATCCGAGATTTATAGAATCCTTACGCGGATGCCGCATTCCCCCGAGCCCCGGAACGTGCGCGTAAGCGATCCCACGCGAGGCCAGCGATGACGCCAGCGCTTCCGTGTTGAACTGCGGGTTGTGGCGCGACTTCGGGATCGTCCGCACGTCCACCAATTGCTCCACGCCGTGCGCTTCAATGATCCGCAAGAATTCGTTGATCGGATGCGTGGAATGACCTACGGTTAGAATCGACATGCTTGACTGTCTCTATTCGCTATCTTCTCGCTTTCGTGATCTCCCTGACGGTTCAAGTCGAGAATCGAGATTACGATCGGCGCGAAGTAACTATCATTAGTATTGATGGCCTTCCCGCCCGAATCCGCGAGCCTGTTCCTGGAGCGGCAAGTGGACCGGCTGCGGCGGATTCCGAAGCGAAAGAAAATCGTGTTTCCCGAAGGCGGCGACCCACGCGTCCAGGCGGCCGCGGCACGTCTCGCAACCGATGGGATCGTCGAACCGATTCTGCTGACTGGCGAGATCGATTCGCCCAAACTCGCCGCCCTCTATCATGAACGACGCCGCGCCAAAGGCGTTACCCTCGAGGAGGCTGAACACATCGCGCGCAAGCCGCTCTATCGAGCCGCGCTGATGGTCGCGGCAGGCGAGGCCGACGGCGGCGTCGGCGGCGCGGTGAACACCACGGCGGAAACCGTTCGCGCCGCTCTGCAATGCATTGGGACGGCGGATGGCGTGCACAATGTTTCTGGTGTGTTCTTCATGTGCGTGCAGGATCGCGCTTTCGGGCATGACGGCGTGCTGGCGTTCGCCGACTGCGCGCTGGTAATCCATCCGACGGCCGCGGAAATTGCCGAGATTGCGATCGCGACCGCGCGATCGACGCGCACTGTAATCGGCGCGGTTCCGAAGGTTGCGCTGCTTTCGTTTTCCACTAAAGGCAGCGCCCGGCATGAATTTGCGGAGAAGATGATTGAAGCCCTGCGAATCTTACGCGAGCGCGCACCCGAGTTGGATGTCGATGGCGAGCTGCAAGGAGACGCCGCGCTGGTCGCCTCAGTCGCCTCATCGAAGGCTCCAGGGTCCAGCGTGGCCGGGCGCGCGAACACGCTAATTTTCCCGGATGTGACCAGCGGAAACATTGCATATAAGCTGGTGGAGCGGCTGGGGGGCGCGGCAGCTTTCGGCCCATTCTTGCAAGGACTAGCCCATCCGTTTAACGACCTTTCCAGGGGCTGTTCGACGGAAGATATTTATGGCGCGGCGTTGGTTACAGCGCTCCAATCGGAGGAAATGCGTATTGTTGCCGTTTAAGCTGGTTTTCGACGAAAATTATGACCTCAATCTGGGTGCACACGTGTTCCCATCGCAGAAATTTCGCCTGATCCGGGACCGTCTTTTGACCGACGGATTCGCCGAGCCCGCGGATTTCATTCGGCCCGAGCCGGCTTCCGACGAAGACCTGATGCTGGTCCACACGCGCGGCTGGATTACAAGGCTAAAGCTCGGCACCCTCGACTACTTAGAGCTACAGAAGCTCGAAATTCCGTATTCCCAAAAGATGGTAGACGCGTTCTGGCTGGCTGCCGGAGGCTCGACGCTGGCGGCCCGGCTCGCGCTTCAGGACGGCGTGGGGTTCAACGTCGGCGGCGGCTTCCATCACGCGTTTCCGGGGCATGGGGAGGGGTTTTGCGCGATTAACGATATCGCCGTGGCGATTCGCAAGTTGCAGAAGGAAAAGCTGATCGAGCGAGCGATGGTGGTGGATTGCGACGTCCACGACGGCAACGGGACTGCGGCGATTTTCGAGGGGGATCCGAGCGTTTTTACGCTGTCCATTCATCAGTTTCACAATTATCCGGCGATCAAGCCGCCTTCGAATATCGATGTCGACCTGGAAGACGAGGTGGGGGACGACGAATACCTCGATCGGTTGGGAATCGCTTGCCGCAAAGGGATGAGCGAGTTCAAGCCTGAGCTGGTAATCTACGTCGCGGGTGCGGACCCCTATCGCGAGGATCAGCTGGGCGGGTTGGCGCTGACCATTGAGGGATTGAAGGCTCGCGACGAACTGGTGTTCTTGATGGCGCGGGAATATAACGCTTCAGTGGCAGTGACCCTCGCGGGCGGCTACGCGATTAAGCTGGAAGACACCGTGACCATCCATTCGAACACCGCCAAGGCCGCGCTGGAAACTATCAGACCTTCGCTGGAATCATGACGGGAGCATTCGCGAGCAATTTATCTTCGAACTCGTAATCGGGCTTGGGGAAGGGGCTGTGGCGGAGGTACCAGCGATAGGTCTCTTTCAACCCCGCGTCAAAATCGACGGGCTTGAATTTCAAGATTCGCTGCGCTTTCGCTGTCACCTGAGTGATCGGGGGCATGTCATAGTAAACCCCGAAATACAGCTTTGGGCCCATGGGATGTCCGCCTGCCCGCAAAATGTATTCCCTGGCGATGCGAACGAACTTGACGGGCTTGTTGCAGGCTTTTGCGAAAGCTTCTACAACTTCACACTGCGATAGCGGGCGCGGATTCGCGATATTGAACGCGTGGCCGGCCGCGGCCGGTTCATCCATCGCCTTCAGCGCCGCGCAAACCACGTCCTTTACATAGACAAACTGCATCAAGCGGCGGCCGTCGCCCGGTAGAATGATGTTACGATTTGCGCGCAGGCGATCCCAGAAATAAGCTTCACGATAGAACGGATTGACGGGACCGTAAATGTAGGGGGGCCGCAGGGTCACCACCGGAAGGCCAATGCGCTGATGCAAGCGAAACAGGGCGCGCTCACTCATCGCCTTATTGCGAACGTACAATTCCGGGGCATCGTCTGGCGCGAGCGCGTCGCCTTCATGATGATTCAGGCCGTCGCCATAGGCCGCTACGCTCGACATGAAAATATAGCGATTCAGATTGGCTCCGCAGGCTTTGACGGAGCTTTCGACTTGGCCTGCGGTAGTGCCGCGCTCCCAGTCATACACGTTATCGAAGACCACGTCGAATTTCTTCCCGGCGAGTGCCGCTTTCATGGCGTGACCATCGTTGCGGTCGGCGATCAGATTTTTTACGCGGCGGCCTAAGTCGTGGCCGGGCCTGGCGATGCAGAACGGTTACCGCGTGCTCCTGCTTGAGCAGTTCGGCCACCAGCATCCTGCCGATGAAGCGAGTTCCTCCGATAACCAGGCAATTCATGCGTGAATTACGGAATAATTAAAACGAAATTCAATCGTAATATTCAAGCCCGAGGTGCGTGATCAGCTCTTCGCCGCGCATCCATCGAAGCGTGTTTTTCAGCTTCATGAGCTGGATGAAGATGTCATGCTCGGGGTAAAGTCCCGGGGCGGTCATGGGGGCCTTGAAGTAGAACGATAGCCATTCCTGAATCCCGCGCATTCCGCAGCGCTGGGCCAGATCCATGAACAGGACCAAGTCTAGAACCAGAGGGGCGGCGAGGATGGAATCGCGGCATAGAAAATCGATTTTGATCTGCATCGGATAGCCAAGCCATCCGAAAATGTCGATATTATCCCAGCCTTCTTTCGAATCGCCGCGCGGAGGATAGTAATTAATACGGACTGCGTGATAGAAATCCTTGTATAGATCTGGATAAAGTTTGGGTTGAAGGATCTGCTCCAGCGAACTCAGCTTGGTCTCTTCTTTGGTCTTGAACGAGCCGGGATCTTCCAGCACTTCGCCGTCGCGATTGCCCAAAATGTTGGTGGAGAACCAGCCGCTCAAGCCGAGCATCCGCATCTTCAACCCAGGAGCAATCAAGGTCTTCATGAACGTCTGGCCGGTCTTGAAATCTTTGCCGCAAATGGGAACATTGCGATCCCGCGCCAGGTCGAGCAGGGCAGGCGTATCGGTGGTCAGATTGGGCGCGCCGTTCGCGTAGGGAATCCCCGATTTCAAAGCCGCGTAAGCATAAATCTGGCTGGGGGCGATGTCCGGATCGTCCTTCATCAATCCGCATTCGAAATCTTTGAGGGTCTGATGAACTGCACCGGGACGATGGAAAACTTCGGTGGACGCGCACCAGATCATCACCATGCGATCAACGTTGTGATTGGTGCGGAACTGCGAGATGTCGTCCATGAGCATCTCAGCCTTATCCATTTTGGTGCCGGTCTGCTTGACGTTGGGACCGTTGATGCGCTTGACGTATTCGTGATCGAAGACCGCCTTCATCGGACGGATGGCGGAAAGCGGCTCCTTCAGCCGCTCAAGCTGCGTTTTCTCGAGCACGGATGCGTTTTGAGCTGCCTCATAGGCGGTGTCTTCAAAAATGTCCCAGCCGCCGAAAACCAGATCGTTCAACCCGGCGAGCGGCAGAAAATCCTTGATCATTGGCGTCCGATTATCGGTGCGCTTGCCGAGCCGGACGGTGCCGAGCTGGGTAAGCGAGCCGATGGGCGCGGCCATGCCTCGCTTCACCGCTTCGACGCCGGCCATAAACGTGGTAGAAACCGCGCCGATTCCGGGAATTAACACGCCAAGTTTACCGTTCGCGGGCGCAATTTGAGGGTTGTCTGGTGCTGCCAAGGCGGTTTTACTCCTCGATATTTAATGACTTCCGGCGTACACTTCTGAGGCGCGCGAGGCGCGCATGCTGGAGCGTAATATATACTAACATTTTATGCTCAATCGCGCGACCAGCGTGGCTCCTCAAGCCGTGATCAGCGCCATCCTGGTGGATGACGAGCAGCTCGCATCGGATGAGCTTGCCTATCAACTTAAGGAGTTCGCCGACGTCGAAATCGTTGCCACCGCATCGAATGGCCTGGAAGCGGTAAAACTGATTGAAGATTTGGAGCCGGACCTGGTGTTTCTCGACGTGCAGATGCCGGGCCTAGACGGCATGGGCGTGATCCGGAAGCTGCGCGAGAAGGGAATCCCGCTGCCGTATTTCGTGATGGCGACCGCCTACGATCAATATGCGGTGGAGGCGTTCCGGTGGGAGGCGCTGGACTATTTATTGAAGCCGGTGGAAAAAGATCGCCTGGCGCTGGCGATTGACCGGGCTCGCAAGGGCATCGCGGAGCGGGCGAAAACGGCGCAACCGGAGCCGCCTCCGTTGAAGCCGTCGCTCCAGCGAACCAAACTGCTGATCAAGAGCAATCATCGGAATTTTATCGTCGACGCGCAGGACGTGATTTACGCGACCATCGACGACGGGCTGATTACGGTGGTGGCGAGCAGCCTGGAAGGCCAGTCAAATTATCGAACCATCGAGGAGTTACAGTCGAACTTGGACCCCGACATGTTCTGGCGCGTGCATCGTTCCTACCTGGTGAACATACACCGGATAAAGGAA
This sequence comes from Terriglobia bacterium, assembly GCA_963705675.1. Lineage (GTDB taxonomy): Bacteria > Acidobacteriota > Terriglobia > Bryobacterales > Bryobacteraceae > Palsa-187. The sequence goes on along the minus strand of CAVPKR010000085.1, from coordinate 9,778 downwards.
GTGATTCCGTGGTTCAAGTCGAGCTTTCAGCTCCGAATGGATGATAAAAAGCAAACCGAGATTCCGGTAAGCCGGGTCCAGACGAAGCGGCTGCGGGCTTTGCTGAAGCTGTGAACCGCGAATATCACAAGTGGTTCTCGCCTCGATTGGGGCGGGAGATGGAATTGCTGATCTTCGGCCACGCCGGGACGCCCGTCATCGTGTTTCCGACGTCGATGGGACGGTTCTACGACTACGAGAGCCGCGGCATGATCGATGTGCTGCGCGGCAAGTATGAGAACGGGCAGATGCAGGCGTTCTGCGTCGATTCGGTGGATGCGGAGAGCTGGTACAACAAATCCGTCCATCCGGCGCAAAGGGCGGCGCGGCATGTCCAATACGACGCGTATCTGGTCGAAGAAGTTATTCCTCTGATTCGCGCGCGCAATCTATCGCCGCAAGTGGCGGTCACGGGATGCAGCTTCGGCGGCTATCATTCGGTGAACTTCGCGCTGAAGCATCCCGAGATAGTGAACTGCTGCGTCAGCATGGGTGGAGCGTTCGACATTCACCGGTTTCTGAACGGATATTACGACGACAACTGCTACTACAACTGCCCGCCCGACTTTCTGCCGAATCTGAATGACTCTTGGTATCTGGATCGCTATCGCCAAATGAAGATTGTCCTGGCGACGGGCGAGACTGACATTTGCCTAGGCGAGAATCGGCGTCTCTCTGGGATTATGGATGCGAAGGGCATTCCGCATTGGCTGGATGTGTGGGGCGATGGCACGGGTCACGATTGGCCGTGGTGGCAGAGGATGACGGCGAAGTTTTTCTAAGCCGCCATGCGCAGCATGCGGACGGAGTTGCGGCTTGTCGCGGTACCCGAAGATTGTCCGCATGCTACGCGTGGCGGCTCACTGTGAATCGGGGACCGGATTGACCCACTGGACTGATCGGTCCGGACTCGGTACCATTCCTGACATGAGAAAGATCGGCGTCATCTACGGAATGGAGAATTCGTTCCCGGCCGCTCTGGTCGATCGCATCAATGCGATGCACGTCGACGGAGTGATGGCGGAGCACATCCACATCGGCGGTATCAAAATGGCGGAGCCTTCGGGATACCGCGTGATTGTGGATCGGATCAGCCACGACATCGCCTTCTATCGGGCGTATTTGAAAAACGCTGTGCTGACTGGGACAGCGGTGATCAACAATCCGTTCTGGTGGGGCGCGGACGACAAATTTTTCAACTATGCGCTGGCATCACAGATCGGCGTCGCCATTCCGCCGACGGTGCTGCTACCGCACAAAGCGCATCCTTCTGGAACTACCGCGCAGTCCATGCGGAATCTGATTTATCCGCTGAATTGGGCGGAGATTTTCGAGTATGTCCAGTTCCCCGCGTTCCTGAAACCGTACAGCGGCGGCGGCTGGAAGAGTGTCTACAAGGTGGACAATCCTGAAGAGCTTTTTCGCGCCTATGACGAAACCGGCGATCTCTGCATGACCTTGCAGCGGGCGGTGAACTTCGATGACTATTTTCGATGTTACGTAGTGGGTCAGACCAAGGTTCATGTAATGCGATATGATCCGCGGCGTGCCCACGCGCATCGATATGTGCTGGATGGTCCTCCGATCGAGCCGAAGATGTACGCGCGCGTGGTCGACGATTGCCTCAAGATATGCCGCGCGCTCGGCTACGATTTGAATACGGTGGAATTTGCGGTGGAGGACGGGATTCCTTATGCCATTGACTTTTTGAATCCGGCTCCGGACGCCGAGTACACGTCAGTGGGACCGGATAATTTTAAGTGGATTGTCGACGCGGTGGCGGAGTTTGCCGTCGAAGAAGCCTTGAAGGACCCGGCGCCGGTCGAAATGCGCTGGGCCCGTTTTCTCACTGCTCAAGCGGAGTAAATTATGCGACCGAGCTTCACCATCGGCATCGAAGAAGAGTATCAGACCATCGACCCGGTCACGCGGGATCTGCGATCGCATATCGATTCGGAGATCATCGAAAAAGGGAAGATGGAGCTTCACGAAATGGTGAAGCCGGAGATGCACCAGAGCGTGGTCGAAGTGGGAACGGGGATTTGCGCGAACATCTCTGAGGCTCGCTTCGAAGTGGGGAAGCTGCGGCGCGCGATCATCGATTTGGCGCGCAACAACGGCCTGCGCTTGGGCGCGTCTGGTACGCATCCGTTTGCGGATTGGCGGAAGCAGGCGATCTATCCCGATGAACGTTATTACACCATCGTCGAGGATATGAAGACTGTGGCTCGGGGCAATTTGATTTTCGGACTACACGTACACATTGGAGTTGAAGATCGCGAGACGGCGATTCATTTGATGAATGCGGCCCGGTATTTCGTGCCCCATATGCTGGCGCTCTCGGCGAATTCGCCGTTCTGGCTGGGGATGGATACGGGGTTGAAATCGTATCGATGCAAAGTATTCGACAAATTTCCGCGGACGAACATCCCGGATTTGTATTCCAGCTACAGCGAGTATCAGAATTTCGTCGACCTGCTGGTGAAGACCAACTGCATCGACAACGCGAAAAAAATCTGGTGGGATATCCGGCCGCATCCGAACTTTCCTACGCTCGAGTTTCGTTGCTGCGATATTCCCATGCGGCTGGATGAAACGATCTCGATTGCCGCGCTGATTCAGGCGACGGTGGCCAAGCTGTACAAGCTTCACGCATCCAATCAGAGCTTCCGCCTCTATCCCCGCGCCGTGTTGATGGAAAACAAGTGGCGAGCGTCGCGGTATGGCATCAACGGGAAACTCATCGATTTTGGCCGTCAAATCGAAGTTCCCGCACGGGATTTGATGGAAGAGTATCTGACGTTTGTCGACGACGTGGTCGACGAACTGGGCTCGCGCGAAGAGGTGAACGGGATTCGCAAGATCCTTGAAACGGGCAGCGGCGCGGATCGTCAATTGAAGGTATTTCAGGAAACGGGAGATTTAACCAAAGTGGTGGATTACATCATTGAAGAAACGGAGTCGTCAGTCGATGAGCGATTTGCGCGCAGTACGGTTTGATCCGGAGTATGTCGAGGGGGCGCGCAATGCGGTCCACGTCTGCTTACGAATTCAGCCTGACGAAAAAGTCACGCTGATCACGGATCACGCGTGTATCGAGATCGCGGCCAGCCTGGCTGCGCAGCTGGATGCGCTGGGTGCGCCGTATAAGACCTTCGTGCTGGAGGATCTGGCGCCGCGTCCGCTGGCGGACATGCCCGCCGAGATTCTGGAAGATATGGAAACCAGCCGCGTGAGCATTTTCGCGGTGGTGGCGCAGGCAAATGAGTTGAAGACCCGCATGCAGATGACGAATGTCGTGAATCGGCTGGGGATTCGTCACGCGCACATGGTGAATATCGAGCGGCGAATCATGCTCGAAGGGATGCGGGCGGATTTTCTGAAAGTGGACGAGCTCAGCGTGAAGGTTCTGGAGATCGCGCAATCGGCTCAGAAGATTCGGGCGCGAACGGCGGCGGGCACCGAGCTGATCGCGGACATGAATCCGAACTACAAATGGATCAAGACCAGTGGAATCATTTCCACAAAGAAATGGGGCAATCTTCCTGGCGGGGAGATTTTTACCACGCCTGGGGAAGTGAACGGGACCTTCGTGATCGATGGGGTGGTCGGGGATTATCTCTGCGCGAAGTATGGGGATTTGAAGAGCGCTCCACTGACGATTCAGATCGAGGGGAATCGCTTGAAGTCGGTGGAATCATCGAATCGGGAGCTGAAAGACGAGTTCTGGCGGTATACGCATACGGATGAAAATAGCGATCGCGTGGGGGAGTTCGCGATCGGCACGAATATTGGGCTGAGCGCGGTGATTGGAAATATCCTCCAGGATGAGAAGCTGCCGGGAATTCACATCGCCTTCGGGAATCCATATGGCGCGCACACGGGGGCGGAATGGGATTGCTCGACCCACATTGATGTAGTGGGGACCAAGTTCGATATTTGGGCGGACGACCGGCAGATCATGCGGGCCGGCAAGTTTTTGATCGAATGATTCCCGAGCTGCGGCGCCATTTCAATCGAGCATTTACACCGGAGAAATATCAGCGATTCCTGCGGCTGCTGGATGACGGGTGCGGCACGCACGTTAAGTTTCGCAACTGCGAGACGCCAATGTTTTTACCGCGTCCGCTGTTCGAAAAAATGGACGCGTATGGCGCCGACCTGATCGGTCAACTGATGACGCCCGAGTACCTGACGCGGTCGGAGGAAACAGTTCCGGCCGAGTATCGCGTGCCGAATGAAGACGCTCGGCCGCTGTTTATACAGGTGGATTTCGGGCTGACAGAAGCCCTGGAGCCGAAGCTGGTGGAGATTCAGGCGTTCCCTTCGTTGTACGCGTATCAGCCGCTGCTCCAAAGCGCTTATTGCGAGGCTTATCAGCTTTCATCTCAGCCGGATCGTTCTTACGCGGATGAGTTTCGGCGTGCCGTTGTGGGGAATCACGCCGTGGAGAATGTAGTGCTGCTCGAAATTGACCCGCAAAATCAGAAGACGCGGCCGGATTTTCTGATGACGGAAAAGATGCTGGGTATCAGGACGGTTTGCATCAGTCAAGTGGAAAAGCGCGGACGCCGGTTGTATTATGGCGGCGTTCCAATCGAGAGGATTTACAACCGGGTGATCGTCGATGAGCTGATGCGGCGAAGAATCGAAACTCCCTTTGACTATCGTGACGACTTGGATGTCGAATGGGCCGGGCATCCCAACTGGTATTTCCGGATCAGCAAGTTTTCGATTCCGTTTCTGAAGCACGCCTGTGTTCCGCGCACTCAGTTTCTGAGTGAAGGCGTTCCCGAAGATCTGGAAAACTGGGTTCTGAAGCCGCTGTACTCGTTTGCTGGACTTGGAGTCGTGATCGGACCGACGCGCGAGCATATTGCGGAAATTCATGATCGCTCGCAATATATTTTGCAGGAGCGCGTGAACTTCGCGCCTCTGATTGATACGCCGCACGGTCCGACCAAGGCCGAGATCCGTATGATGTACCTATGGGTCGACAAGCTTCACGCAGTCACGATGATTATCCGGATGGGGCGCGGCAAGATGATGGGCGTGGATCACAATCGCGACCTGGAATGGGTTGGCGCATCGGCGGCCTTTATCTCCTGACCATCGCGATTGCAGCGGCTGCCGCTCCGCCGGAGTTCCAAGTCAGATTCGAGACGACGGCGGGCAATTTCATCATCGAAACGCATCGCGATTGGGCTCCGCGTGGCGCGGATCGATTCTACCAGTTGGTGAAGGCGAAGTATTTCGACGAGTCGCGCTTTTACCGGACGGTCGCGGGGAAATGGGTGCAATTCGGCATCGCGGGTGACCCGAAGATCGCGCTGAAGTGGCGTAGCCGGACCATTGAAGACGATCCAGTGAAGCAGAGCAACGCGCCCGGCTTCGTCGCGTTCGCGTTTACCAAACCGGGGACGCGATCCACGCAGATTTACATCAACCTGGGCAACAATTCGAATCAGGACGCGCAGGGATTTGCCCCCTTCGGCAAAGTCGTCGAAGGAATGGACGTGGTGGAGAAGCTGTACTCAGGTTACGGGGAAAATTCGGGCGGCGGCATGCGCGCGGGACATCAGGACCGGATGTTCCAGGAAGGGAACGCGTACCTGGATCGAGAATTTCCCAAGCTCGACAAATTGATTCGAGCAAGCTTTCGTAAAACTATGGGGTCCCCACGGGGAGCAGCGTCGCGTTCGCGGTAACCGTGCCTTGTACGATGTTCAGCGGAAGCAGGCCGGGCTTGGCATCCGCCGGCACCATAAAGTTGATCTGGTACAGCCCGATTCCGGTTGGCGTGAGTCCCGCGTAGGTGACATTCACGGTCTCGCCGCCCAGACTCACCGTCGGCTGCTGCGTTACCAGGATCTGTTGCAAGGGGGTCGGCGACCCGGATGTGACTGACGGATTCGTGGGGCCCATGCCAGCGAGATACAGCGTTAGAGTTTCCCCAGGCTTGGCGGGATTTGCGGCTGAGACCAGCGACCCATTCGGGCGCTGCGCCACCACGGTCTGATCGGCGACGTTAAACAGCACGCCGGGTTGCATGGGGGCGATGTCCAGGGTCTGGGGCAGCGTCAGCGCGTTGTTCACGCTGACGATTGCCGGATATTGCTGATTGGGCATAAGCTCGAACGGAACCTGGGCGGCGAGGACGGAGCCTGCCACGAAAAACAGAGGCACCTGGTATTTGCCGATCAGCATGTAGGTCCCGCTGATCTGGTTAAGCAAGGGAACCACGCCGGGTGAAGTCAACGCAGCCGCCAAGCCGTTTCCATATACCTGAATGACGTCGCCCGGCGCGAGCGCGCGTCCAGCCGCATTCGCGGTGGGGTTGTCGAAGAAAATGTTGAGCGCTCCATTGGGGACCAGTGACGGGGGCGGCGTGGTGTTTTGACTCACGGAACCTGTGAATTGCTGCACCGCTTGCGGCAGCGTGCCGGCGCTGGCCTGGACGGTGACCGTCATTTCGGGGAAGGTTGCTCCAGGCTGCCAGGTCGACGAATAAATATTCGTTGTGTGGTCGCCGGGCAACGTCAGGGGCGGGTCGCCATTGGAAAAATTCGCGGCCACAGAACCGTTCGTCACAGCGTTTCCGCAATCGTCGTTCAACTGGACGATCAAAGAGGCCGGCCAACCCGCGGGGACCGAGAAATTATTGAGCAATCCGGTCTGGCTGATGGCGAGGTGAGAAGGGGTACAGTTCGCCGCCGTGGTGGCAGGCTGAATCGCCGCCTTGACCGTTCCCGATGGCGGCACCACCATGGTGACGTTGACCACCCGCTCGACGCCATTCATGGCGACGTTCACGCTTCCGTGATAGATGCCGGGGCCGCTGACCGCGGCGGGCGTGATGGCGATCGAAAGCAGTCCTGCATTCGACGTGGATGCATTGCCGGTGGCCGGCGTGACGGCCAGCCACGCGGCTCCATCGGAGGTGATAGCAGTGGTCTGGAACGGCACCGGGGTGATGCTGCTGGTATTGACGAAGACCGATTGCGCTCCGGTGGTGGAAGCGAAATACAAACCGGCTGGGGTTGGATCGGGCAAGGCGGGGGCGGTCGCGGGCTGATTATCCAGCACCGCGGTTAAATACTGCGGCGAATTCTGCGACTGCGAATCGGTTACACGCACCAAGGCGTACTGCGGCCCGGCCGGGAGATTCGCGGTGGAGGCCGCGGGAACCAGCATAAAGCTCCCCGGCTGCGAGGGCGTCGCGGAGCCCGAACCTGGAGCGGCGATAGTCAGCCAGTTTCCGCCGGTGACCAGATCCACGATAAAGTTCACGGCCGATGTTGGATCACCCAGGTTCAACACATTGACCGTCTGCGTTTCTGTCGTGCCTGCTCCCTGCCTCGACTGGAACCGCAAGCCGGTGGCGCTGACCGACATTACGGGACCCGGAGCGGCGACGAAGAGCGATACGGCGACATCTACGGTACCGGCGGCGTTGGTTAGCCTGACGATGTCGTGATAATTCCCGACTCCGAGGCCTTGCGTGTTTACATCGACGCGTACAGTCAACCCGCTCGACTTGGGAAGCGTGATCCATGTGCTTCCTTGGACGATCGTAGCGGCAGGAGAGCCGCCTCCACCGCTATCTTCGATTACGATGATCTGTTCCTGTGTCGAAGGTGCGGCTGTGCGTCCGAAGAAGCGCAATAGGGTCGGGGCGACCTGTATCGGCGGCTTACCAGTCGTGATTGTGAGAATGACTTGCACGCTGATGGGTGCTTGACCCGCGTTGCCCGGAACGCTGACTAGGAGCGTTGCAGGATAGACGCCAGGTGCAAGCGAGGCAGGGTTTCCAGACGCATCTGGGACACTGGCGCTGACGCTGACCACCACCGCGCCAGGCGCGCTCCCGGTGGCCGGGGCAACTTTAATCCACTGCGGAGCGGGAGTCCCTTGTAACGCCACGGAGTAATTCACCGGCGCTCCGCTGGGCGCGATGATAGAAATAATCTGTGGTGCCGGGGGGGAATCGGTATCGCCCGCGACCGCGCTAAATGTGAGCTGAAGCGGAGAAACCTGTAGCAAGGGACCAGCAGCCGCCACAGATAGCTGGAACTGTTTGGTGGCCACATAGCCTACATTGTCGGTGGCCTGGACCGTGAACGTGGATGTTCCAGCGACGGTGGGTACGCCGCTGAATGTGCCATTGGGTTGAAGCGTCAGGCCGATCGGGAGCGGACCCGAGCCCTTCGCGAGTGAAAATGTGTAAGGAAAATTTCCACCTGTCGCGGTGATCGCCTGCGTATAGGAGGCTTGCAGGCTTGCCGTGGGAAGCGGCGACGGCGTATTGATCGAAAACGGCGGAGCGATAATCAGCTGGAAGAACCCGCTGGCAGTGATCTTATTGGCGTCCGTGACATCGATCGCGAAGCCATAGTTTCCGGGCGTCGTCGGGACACCTGAGATTAGTCCCCCGACCGCCAACGTCAAGCCTGCGGGGAGCGCGTTCAAGATGGGACCCGAAGGTTCCACTGTGAATGTGTAAGGCTGTGTTCCACCCTGGGCCATCAGCAGGAACGCGTAGTTTGAACCAGAGACTCCGTTCGGCAGGATCACCGACGAGGTGAATGCCAGACCTGGAACCACCGTCAGTTGGTAGGCTGCCGACACCGACGGACCCACAAAGGCCGCTCCCGGTACCGGCACTGCTGTCACCATGAAGTTAAACGTTCCAGTGCTGGTGGGAGTTCCGCCGAGCACTCCCTGAGCGCTCATAGTCAGCCCGGAAGGCGGGTTCGGACACTGCCACGTGAAATTTCCACCCGTCGAAATCGTGAACGTAGCCGAATAGGGAACATTCAGCGTCGCGGTGGGCAGCGGCGACGCCGGGTTGATTTGTGCAATCGAGATCGAAAATCCCTGAGTGGTAGTAGCATTCCTGAGATCGGGGTCCGTGGCGCTGAGGGTAAAGGAGTAAGATCCTACGGTGGACGGCGTGCCGCTGATGGTGGTGCTGCTTCCCGGGATGGAACTAAGCGCCAGACCGGGCGGGAATGCTCCACCGGCCAGATTCCATTGGGTTGCGGGACTTCCGTTGGAATTGATTTGCGCCGAATAGACATTGCCGACCGAGCCGTAGGGCAGCGAAGCCGGAGCGATGGTAAACCCATTCTGGGCTCTGGCGAGCCACAGCGTCGTGAACGCGATAATTCGAATGATCTTCTGAAAGTGCGACACAGAGATCCACCTCATTCTACGCCAAGTCATGGTAAGTCTTAAAACTCCACCTTCAAACTCAACTGGATCTGCCGCGGAGTCTCGTTCAGCGGCGCTTGCGCGGGAAATCCACTTTGCACGCCTTGCCGTCCGTACAGCGCGATTCCGAATGCCGGGCTAGTGAGCAGCGTGCCAGGATTCCCCAAATTCGCGTGATTCAGAATGTTGAAGGCAGATGCGCGAGCGGTTAGCCGAGTCCCCTCGCGAATCGTGAAGCTGCGAGCGACAGACACATCCAGATTGTAGAATCCAGGACCGATGAATTCGTTGCGCCCTGCGCTTCCCAAGATGCTTGGCGCGGAGTTTGCGAAAGCGACGGGGTTCAGCAACTGCTTGCCGCCGGCGACCGCCGCAGGCTGTGCCAGAACCGCTGCCGCCGGATCGATCAGGTTGGGCCGATTGTTGAGGATTTCCCCTTGCCCTTCGATGGCAGCCGAGGTGCCGAGCACCGTATATGGAAATCCCGAGCGAAAAGCGGCGAGTCCCGAGACCACGAATCCGCGGG
>CAVPKR010000084.1:0-11201 GCA_963705675.1 Terriglobia bacterium | reverse complement strand
GCAGCAGCAAGGCTGCATGATCGTAGTCGCCGCCGGCAGTCAGGGCGTCCGCTTGCAGGCGCAACCAGCGAAACTGTGGCCCGTTCAACCGCCTCAGGATCGACGTCGAGCACGTAGCCCCGGTCGCGCCCCGCCAGCCGGACGCCATCGCCCACGGCCTGCCGGAGCGACGCTCGCAGCCGGGCGATGTAGACCGAGAGACTCTCCCGGGCCTTGGGCGGCGCAGCGTATCCACAGCCGGTCGATGAGAGCCTCGGCCAGCACTTCAGTGCGCGGCGTCAGCAGGAGGACGGCCAGGACGCCTCGCGCCCTGGTCGGCCCAAGGTCACGTTCTTGCCCAGCCAACCACAGCTCAATCGGCCCCAGCACCCGAAATTCCATGATCGCCTTACGTCCTCTACCGCCTGCCACGAGCTCGCAGCTGGTACCCGAAAGGGATACGGAAACATTCCTCAGCTCCGGACGATTGCCCGCGCGAAACATCTCCGACGCCTCGCGGCGCTGCTTGATCAGCGTGGTCAGGATTTGCAGCTCCGCCTGCTCGTCCGCGGGCTTCATCTGGTCCACTTTGTATTTCATCAGCGCGGCCTTGATCATCCGCAGCGCGTCCAGACGAGCCTGCTCGCCTGCCTTCATCGCGGTGGTCATGTCTTTTTGGATCTGATCGATCAGGGCCATCTCTTTTAGTGTATTTCGTTCCTGGTATCCTTGAATTAATCCCATGCATATCAAGAAGCAAAGGTTGCTGACTCCGGGGCCGACGCCCCTTTATCCCAAGGCTCTGTATGCGATGCTCGGGTCGGATCTGCATCATCGCACCGACGATTTTCGCGCCGTCTATAAGTCCGTTTTGGCCGATTTGAAGGAGCTGATGGGCACCGTTAACGACGTCCTGGTGCTGGTCTCCTCAGGCACCGGCGCGATGGAAGCATCGGTAACGAATTGTTTCTCGCCAGGCGATAAAGTCATCGTTTGCTCGGCTGGAAAATTCGGCGAGCGCTGGGCCGAAATCGTCAAAGCCTATGGCCTCAACCTGGTCCTTATCGAAGAGCCGTATGGCAAACACGTCACGGCGCAGCAACTGGAACAGGCGCTGGCCGCGAATCCCGATGTGAAGGGCGTGTTCGTGCAAGCGTCTGAAACTTCGACCGGCGCGGCTCACGACGTGAAAGCGATGGGCGAGGCGGTCAAGAAAACCCAAGCGATCTTCGTGGTCGACGCGATCACCGGGCTCGGAACTATGCCCCTTGACATAGACGGTTGGGGACTCGACATCGTCATCGGCGGATCGCAAAAGGCTTTCATGGTCCCGCCCGGCATCGCATTTATGTCGATCAGCACGAAAGCCTGGGCGATGATGGATACCGCCAAGCTCCCCCGTTTTTATTTCAATTTGAAGAAGGAACGGAAAAACGCCGTCAACGGCGAATCCAGTTGGACCCCGGCCACGTCTCTGATGTTAGGGTTGGCGGAAGCTCTGAAATATATCAAGACTCTCGGCATGGACAAGCTGGTCGACAACGCCCAGCAGCTTGCCCGGGCGACTCGCGCCGCGTGTCAGGCCCTGGGCCTCGAATTGTTTTCGCCCAATAGTCCCAGCGCCTCCGTCACGGCGATCAAAGCGCCCGCAGGCATGGATTCCGGCATCATCGTGAAGGAGTTCAAGACTCGTTTCGGATCGATCATCGCCAACGGACAAGGCTCCATGAAGGGGCAGATTTTTCGTATCGCGCATCTCGGCTATTTCGATTTCGCGGACCTGTTCGCCATGGTCGCGGAGCTGGAGTTGATCCTGCACGCGCACGGCGTGCCGGTGAAACTCGGATCGGGCGTTGCCGCCGTGCAACAGGCCTATGCCGAAATCGCCATCACCCGGAAAGAAACCGTTAACGCCTAAGCTCTCATGAAAATTCTGGTTGCTGAACCGCTCGCTGAGGCGGGGATTGCGCTGATCAACGCGCAGCCCGGCTGGACTGCTGTCCTCTCTACTCCGAAAGATTTCGCGCATCACCTGAGCGATGCCGACGCGCTGCTGGTGCGCTCCGCCAAGGTCACCGCGGCCATGCTGGCCAAGGCGCCGCATCTTAAGATGATCGGCTGCGCGGGAGCCGGAGTTGACAACGTCGATCTCGACGCAGCCACCGCCGCCGGCATCCTGGTGATGAATACCCCCGGCGGGAACGCCGTGTCGGTAGCGGAACATACGCTAGCTCTGATGCTCGCCATGGCGCGATCCATTCCGCAGGCCGTCGCGTCGACAAAAAGCGGCAAGTGGGAAGGCAAGCGCTTTGTCGGGACCGAGCTTCGCGGCAAAACCCTAGGTGTGATCGGACTCGGCAGCATCGGACGCGAGGTGGTTCGCCGCGCCCGCGCCTTCGAGATGCGCATCGTCGCCAGCGATCCTTACGTCAACACGCGCAGCGTGGCCGACCTCAGCACCGCCCTGGTTTCGCTCGACGAGCTGTATGCCCAGAGCGATTACATCACGCTGCACGTCGCTCTGACCACCGAAACCTACGGCATCTTGAACGAGGCGGCCTTCGCTCGCATGAAAAAAGGAGTGCGCATCGTCAACTGCGCGCGTGGCGAATTGATCGATGGCGAAGCCCTTCGCAAAGCCATTATGTCGAATCACGTTTGCGGAGCCGCGCTGGACGTTTTCCAAACCGAGCCGCCCCGTGAGCGAGCCTTTACTCGCCCTCGATCACGTTTTCGCGACCCCGCACATCGGCGGGTCGACCCAGGAAGCGCGGGAAGCAGTGGGCATCCGCATCGCCGAGCAGACCGTCCAGTATCTGCGCGACGGCATCGCCGTGAACGCTGCGAATGTTCCCGCCATGACGGCAGATCAGTATCGCCAGGTGGGCCCTTTCGCGGCTCTCGCGGAACGCCTGGGTACTTTCGCGGCGCATATCGCCACTGGGAATCCACGCCTGGCTCGCTTGGTTTACACCGGAAAAATCGCCGAGCAAAACACCGTGCTGATTCGAAATGCTGGGCTCGCCGGAGTCCTCAGCCGGTCGCTGGCGCGGAAAGCCAACGTGATTAATGCCCTCCAGATCGCCTCAGATCGTGGATTAGCGTTCGCGGAGAGGCATGAAAAGGATTCCCCCACCGGCCAAACCGATTCGGTCACACTGGAGCTGGAGACCGATCTCGGCACCACCACAGTAGAAGGCTCGGTGGTGCTCGACCAGCCGCGGCTGCTGCGCGTCGATGGAATCTATTGCGAAGCTCCCCCTCGCCGGTCATTTGATGCTGCTGAAGAATGCCGACGTCCCTGGAGTGATCGGATATGTAGGATCGGTCACCGGCAAGCATCACATCAATATCGCCAGCTTTTCGCTGGGCAGGCAGGAGGTTCCCAGTCAACCCGGGGCTCCGCTTGAAGCGGTGGCCGTGGTCGCCACGGACCAGCCGGTCCCCGATCAGGTTCTAAAAGAACTGCTCGAGAATAAATCCGTTACGCTTGCCAAAACGGTCGAGTTCAGGGTCTGAGAGCATGCGATTTAGCATCCGGCTGATCTACGTATATCTTTCCTTCGCCGCGGTACCGAGTCCTCGCATGCGAGTGCGGGCGGCCTGACCAGCCGGGCGCTATGGCGGGAGCTTCTGCCCGTATTTCAAGGAACCGTTACCCAAATCAGGAACATTCCAGTGCCGAGGGGAAAGATTCCGGCCAATTCTTTAAGAGGACTGCCTACCGACGTCCGAAACATCGTGACCTTTTAGACTCAAAATGTTTGGAAAGGTCCACACCGCCGGTTTATCTCGGTCCACAATTACAGCCGTACTTCGTATTGCGACTGTTTTCCTTTTCAAATTGGCAAAAAATACATCGTGTATGCGAGGAACGTACCCGCGTTAATCTCGGGCTGGTCTGACGTCTATGGGAGGGGCGCGACGGTCTTATCTACTGGGGTTTTGTGTATCCTCCGAATTCAAACCGAGGGCGACGACGCTAAGCTACTTGGCTCGGGTTGGATGCCGAGATGACTACTAGCAATGGAAAAAAAACCGTTGCGGAAAATGAGCCCGACACCTTTCTCGTCTGCCGTTACTTCAGATCCTCCGGAGCCTTCGACTCATACCCGACCACACCTTCATCGCTTCTTCCACGGAAACGTGATTGGTTTCAAGCGTCGTCCCCAGCGTCTGATCCAGCCCGACTCTCGACCGGCTGTAGTTTTGCAGCGCCGAGATCTCCGCATACTGCGCCGACGTTAACGACCGCTGCGCCGCGATCACCAGGTCTATCGTGGGGTTTCCCAATCGGAATTTCTGCTGTTCCTTGTCGAGCAGATCCTGCTGCAGCTCGCGCGAAGCTACCGCGTTGCGATACCGCAGGCTCGCCTGCCGCACTCCGATCATCTGATTCGAGATCGAGACCACCATGTCGTTGCGATTCTTCCGTTCCACCAGATCGCCTTGGCGTAATTGCAGCTGGTCGATCCCCAGGTCGGCCTGGTCCGCGCGATTTCTCAACGGCCCGTTGAAGTTTACCCCCCCCACTCGTGTGTTGTACTGATCTCGGAACATCTGTCCCAACGCGTCACCTAGACCGCCAATTTGCGACTGCACCGGCCGGTAAGGAGACAGCGGATTGACGCTACCCGCCGATCCGCGGTTCAGCGTGTACACATACCCCGTCGCCGAAGGCAGGATCGCGTTCGCCGTTCCCACCGCGCTGATCTCCTGCGATTCATTGTTGATCCTGTCGAGCAGCACGTCCGGCCGGTTCTTGAGCGCGGTGGAGACCAGTTCGCGCAGGCCCGGCAGATCGTCCGATTTGGGAACTTCCATGCGGTCTAAAACTACGATCTGCGCCGCTTCCACCTCGGGGTCCTGCAATCCGTTGCGGCTGATCAGGCTTTTCAGAGTGACCTCCTGCTGGCTGACATTCAGCTCCGCGCTGGCCAGATCCTGCTTGCGCGTGGCCAGGTCGGCTTGCGCGCGATAGATATCCACCTTCGCGATCGCCCCCAGCTCAATTTGCTTTTGCGTATCGTTAAAGAACTTGTCGGAGAACTGGAGCGCCTGCTGTTTCGCCTTCAAGTCCTCCCCGCCCGCCGCGAGATCCCAATAGACGTTTACCACTTGCGCGACCAGATTCAGCAACTGGGAGCGGAAGGTGACCCGCGAGGCCTCGGCCGACTTCTTCGCGACTCGGATATACCGGCTATTGACCTCGATTCCGCGGCCGCTTCGGCCAGCCGTTCTGGACGTAGACGTATGCGGCGGGCGCAATGGACGGATTCAGCGCATCACCAGGCGAATTTTCGTTGAGGTAATTTTGCGCAAATTGCGTCTGTACGGACCCACCGGTGATCAGGCCTTGCTGAAGAGTGGTGGTGTAGTTGTGACTCACGTCCACCAGCGCGGCGGTTCCGCTGATCTGAAGATTGGGCTGCGGATACGTGGTGTGTCCCCAGAGATCGGTGCCATACACTGTGGTATCCAGATTGGGAGTCACCGGTCCGATTTGTGTGAATCCGCCATTCTGCCCGGAACCGTTGCCCGATCCGGTATTATTTAGCACTCCTGCGGCGCTTTCCGCTCCGCGCACGCCTTGTCCCTGCGTGATCGGACTGCTGTTGCCGGGATTCGAGCTCGATCCCTTCAACGGACCACCGGCTTGCGAGCGCTCCACCGCCCAGTCGGCCCGAAGCGGCCCGTAGCGATCCACTTGCAGATCGAGATTATTCTCAACCGCCAGCGCGATGGTGTCTTGCAAGGTCAAATACAAACGGCCCGCGCGCATTAGTCCGTGAATCCGGTCTGAGTTGGTCAGGATGGCGGGCGGAACGGTTGGCCGCATGTATGGCCGCCAAACGATTTTGTTCTGCGGCCGTTCGACGAACGGCTGCTGCGCCTGCAAAGAGCCGAACAAGCAGGTCCATCCCGCGAGAATCGCCCAGGTTCTTTGGAACTTCATCGCTGAACCCCTTCGCCGACTTTCCCGAGTGGTTTTGCGGGTGGCTGCGGAAGATTATCCGGAATCGCGGACTGCCGCGAGACATGTCCCGAAGTGGCTTCGTCGATGGAGACGTGATTCACGTCCAGCGTCTGTCCCAGCGTCTGATCAAAGGCGACCCGGGCATGCGTGTAATTCGCCATGGATTCGATTTCAAGCGTCTGATCCGTCGCCAGGTCGCGCTGCGCCTGCACCACCGTCGGAATGGTGGATTGTCCGAATTTGAATCGCATCTGCTCGGCTTCGAGCGTCTGCTGGCCGAGCGTGCGAGCGGCCACCGCATTCTCATACCGCACCCGAGCCTGCTGCAAGCTGATCACCGCGTTTTTCACCTGCACGCGAACGTCGTTGACCGCCTTCTGATACTGCAGCTCCCGCTGCCGCAGCGTGAGCATGTCGTCCACATAATCGCCCTGCGCGGCTCGATTGCGGAGCGGGATGTTAAACGAAATTCCAGCTTGATAATTGGGGTAATGCCGCTCGAAAATTTGCGCCGCGATGGTCCCGGCCCCGCCCACATACAGCGGCAGCGGAGTGCAATACGCCAACCCCGGGCACAACGTATTGGGCGATCCGGCCAAGGCCGCGTTGTTCACATCGGCAAAGGCGGTCAGGGTCGGAAGCAGCGCGCTCCGGGTGCCCTCCGTGCTGATCTGCTGGCTGGCCAGGTTGATCTTCGATAGCTGAATCTCCGGCCGATTCGCAACAGCGTCGTCGATCAACTCCGCGGTCGGCTTCAGATCTTCCTTCTGCGGGATCACGATGGGGTTCAGCGGAATGATGTGCACATCGTCGAGCCACGCGTTCACTGACCCGTTCCTGCTCAAAGTGTTCTTGAGGATCACTTCCTGTTGCGCGACGTTGGTTTGGGAGATCAGCAGGTCCTCTTTCGCCTGCGCCACCTGCGCCGCGGCTTGGGTGACCACGATAGCCGGCTGCTCCCCGAGCTCCACTTCGTGTTTCTGATCTTCGAGAAGCTGGTCCGCCGTTTCGAGCGCGGTTTGTTTGATCCGCAGATCGTCGTTGAAGCTCACCAGATCCCAGTACAGATTTAGCACGCCCGCGACGGTCGTGATCACCTGGGATTTAAAGTTCAGATCGTTGACCTTCTGATTGTTCTTCGCGATCCGGATATACCGGTTGTTGACCGATCGTCCAAAGCCTTGCAAAAGCGGCTGATTGACTTGGAAGTCGAGCGTTCCTGTCGCGTACGGATTCAGCGCGTTGGCCGGACTGTTGACGCGGTAATGGTTACCGCTATAGTCGAACACGACGGTGGTTCCCGGCGTCCAGGATTGCTGATAGGCAAAGTAATAGGATTGATAATCGGTTACCAGCGAAGACGTGGCGCTCACCGTCGTCAGCGTTTCCGGGATGGTGCTGTGCCCGAACGCCAACTGACCCACTATCGTCGGATCCAGCAGCACCGGCGTCGCGCCGATGGTCGGAATCAGTCCGCCGCCCGAGCTCACACCGGCGCCGCCGCCCGCGATGTTCACCGCTCCCACGGTTACGCCCGCGGTGCTGATACTTACCGGGGCCGCCGCGATCAGAACGCGATATCACGCGGAGCCTGGCCGGATGCGGTGCGCATCAGAACTTCCTGACTCAGAAACGCCCCATATCGCTGGATCGCGATATCCAGATTGTTCTCGAGGACCAAAGCGATCACGTCGTCAACGGACAGATACAGATTCCCGGCGCGGACCAGTTGCTGTAGCCTGGGAGAATCCGTCATCTTCGCAGGCCCCACATACCGCCGCTGGGCCTTGAACGGCGTCACGCAACGGTTGAATAAAAGGGATCGGCTTAGGCCCTTGAATCGAGATCTCGGGCGACGCCATGAAATTCTGCCCGTACGCCGCCGCCGCTACCACCACCGGCAATATCTTTCGGAAATAGCTCATTTTAAATAAAATCCTAGACTAACCCTGGGTCTTCCACTCGATGTTGATCCTCACTAGATGCAATTGCTCTTCCACGAATACCGGGGAGCCAAGCCCATTATCTGCAATAACTTCCGGGCGTCCCTACGTCGATTCTGTTCGATTTTGCCACCAAGTGTTCGATTTCGCAACGATCCTTCAATTTGAACACAACCGGCTCCGGGTGGTATCTTTCAAGAACCCCGAAGGAGGCCGCATGTACAAACGTACGTTGGTCATAGCAATTGGGTTCGCCGGGATTGTCACTGCCCTTCATCCCAGCAGCCAGCCGAGCCGGTCGACTACCCCATGCTGTCGGCCATCCGCGACGAAGGTCTCGCCCATTCGCAGGTGATGGATAGCGTCAGTTGGCTCGCCGACGTGTATGGCCCGCGCCTGAATGGCTCACCCGGCCATCGCCAAGCCGCCGCTTGGGCGCAGAAGAAGTTCGCCGAATGGGGACTTTCGAATATTCATACCGAAACCTGGCCTTTTGGAAAAAGCTGGTCCCTGGTGCGCTTCAGCGCCCACATGATCGAACCGCAGATCCAGCCGCTGATCGCTTTCCCTAAATCGTTCACGCCGGGAACCAAAGGGACCGTTACCGCCGACGTGATTCGCGTCGACATTAACTCCGACGCCGATTTTGAGAAATATCGCGGCAAGCTGGCCGGCAAGATCGTGTTGACGCAGCCCGCCCGCGACGTGAAGATGCTGGATGGAATCGTCGTTCAGCGCTGGAACGAAGCGTTGTTGAAGGAAGCCGAGACCACTCCTCTCACGGCTCCCGCGGGTGAAGGCGGCGGTCGCCGTGGAGTGCGCACGATGGCGGAAAAGACCCAAGAATTTTTCGCGAAAGAGGGAGTCATCGCAGCTTTCGATCGCGGCGGCGACCAGTTCGTCGCTGGCGACAATCAAATGTCCTGGCGAGCCGAACACGCCGACGGCGGCACTATTTTCGTCCAGAGCGGTGGCCCGCATGACACCGAGCACGCCGGGAAAGACATGGTTCCGCAGGTGGTTCTGGCAGTGGAGCATTACAACCGCATGATCCGCATCCTCGATAAGAACCTGCCTGTGAAAGTCGAGCTCAACGTCGAAACCAAGTTCTACGATGAAACCGAACCCAATGGCTTCAATGTAATCGCCGAGCTTCCGGGAGCGGAATTATCCAATGAATTCGTGTTGCTCGGCGCGCATCTCGACAGCCACCACAGCTCCACCGGAGCCACCGACAACGCCGCCGGATGCGCTGTCATGATGGAAGCGATGCGCGCGCTGAAAGCCGCCGGCGTGAAGCCTCGACGGACCATTCGCGTCGCCTTATGGGGCGGCGAAGAAGAAGGCATGCTCGGCTCGAAGGCTTACGTCACTCAGCATCTGGTCGACACCGAGAAGAACATCGTCAAGCCGGAATATAAGAACCTCGCAGCCTATTACAACCTGGACAACGGGACCGGCCGTATCCGCGGGGTCTGGCTTCAGGACAACCTCGCGGTCGCGCCGATTTTCAGGGCGTGGATGGCGCCGCTGCACGACCTCGACGTTCCAGGCGCGATCGCCACCCGGTCGGTAAGCGGGTCGGATTATCAATCCTTCGACGCCGTTGGCATCCCTGCCTTCCAGTTCATGCAGGACCGGCTGGAATACAACTCGCGCACGCACCACTCCAATATGGATACCGTCGACCGGGTCCAGCATGACGACTTGGTGCAGGCGGCGATCGTAGTCTCGACGTTCGCCTACGAAACCGCCATGCGCCCGGAAAAGCTGCCGCGAAAAGCTGGACAGTATTCGAAGGCCGTCATCGAGTCGAGCAAGTAAGCGTGCCCAGCGCGGAGCTTCCCCGCGAGCTCGGTTTGCTCGATTCGATTTCGATCGTCATCGGGATCGTCATCGGCTCCAGCATTTTCCTGGTGCCGAACCTGATCGCGCGCAGTCTGGATTCATCGGGCTGGATTCTCAGCGTCTGGATCTTCACGGGCGTTTTATCATTCTTCGGTGCGCTGGCGTTCGCCGAGCTGGGCGCGATGCTTCCCGCCACCGGAGGCCAATATGTTTATCTGCGCGAAGCTTACGGCCAGCTTCCCGCTTTCGTCTGCGGCTGGACCCATTTTTTAGTGAGCCAAACCGCCGGAATCGCATATTTATCGGTCACTTTCGCGTTGTTTTTGGCCTATTTCACGCCCTTATCGCCGTGGCAGCAGAAGGTTGTCGCACTGACCGCGATGGCCGTGTTGACCGCCGTGAACTATCGCGGAGTGCGTCTGGGTGCAGCGGTGCAGAATAGCTGCAATGCGGCGAAACTGATCGGACTAGCGGTGATCGTCGGAGCCGCGTTCTTCGCCCCCCGCGTGCCCGCGCAGCCAGTCTTCAGCACCATCACCGCGGGCGCATTCGGGGTCGCCATGATCGCGTCGCTGCAAGCTTACGACGGATGGTCTGCCATCAGTTTCGTCGCCGGTGAGGTGAAAAATCCGCAGCGTACTCTACTGCGTGCGCTCGCGATTGGAATGACGCTGGCCATCGTCATCTATCTGCTGGTCAACGCCGCGTATCTCAAAGTGCTGACCATCCCCGAGATTGCCGGGGCCGCCCGCGTCGGCTCGCTTGCAGCCGAGCGGACCCTCGGCCGCACTGGAGCCACGTTAGTCGCGCTGACCATTCTTCTATCGACCTTCGGCTCCCTGAACGGGCGCATCCTGACCCAGCCTCGCGTGTACTTCGCCCAAGCCTGCGATGGACTTTTCTTCGACCGCTTCACCACCGTCCATCCGCGCTATAAAACTCCATCGTTTTCGATCCTGATGCAAGGCGTGTGGGCCGCCGTCCTGATCTGAGCGGGTCGTATGAAATCCTGATCGACTACCGGATCTTTGGCGTGTGGATGCTGAACGTGATCACCGTAGCGGGCGTCATCGCCCTGCGCCGCAAGCGCCCCGATCTCCCGCGTCCCTATCGCATGTGGGGCTATCCTTATACTCCGCTGGCCTTCATCGCCGTCGCGACCGCCTTTATGATCAACACGCTGATTCACCGGCCGATTCCGTCACTCGCGGGCCTCGCGATCATGGCCGCGGGAATCCCGGTGTACTATCTGTGCCGCCGTCCGGGTACGATAAAAGTTCCCTGATGCGTAGTTACCAGGTTAAAGTGACGCGGTCCACTGGAATCGCGATTTACTCAGTGGAGCTAGAGGATCGCATGACGGTTCTCGACGCCCTGTTCCGCATCCAGTCGGACCAGGATTCTTCTTTGAATTTCCGCTGCGCGTGTCGAGTAGGCATGTGCGGCACCTGCGC
>CAVPKR010000083.1:0-27237 GCA_963705675.1 Terriglobia bacterium | reverse complement strand
GTTTTGCCCTGTAGCGACAGATTACGTATTGCTATACTTACGGCAAATATCCATGACCAGCTCGATCGAAAGCCGGCGGTCCTTCTCCAGCTCTCCGGGGAAGCCAAACATCATGTTGAACGACGGCCGGATCCCTGCCGCGCTCAGCTTCTCCGCCGCCTGATACACTGTCTCAATTTTCTGAAAATCCTTATTCATCAGGTGCATCACGCGCGGCGACCCGCTATCCACGCCCTGCACCACTTGCGAAAGCCCGCTGCGGCGCAGCAGCTTCAGCTCATCCACAGAAAGGCGCGTAACCAGGTTCGTCGAGGCTTGTACGCTCCAATCGAACTTTACACCGGTGCGCACAATGGCTTCGGCGATCTCAAGCGCGCGCTCGCGGTCGACCAGGAAATTGTCGTCGACCACCCACAGCAGGCTGAGTCCGTAGCGCGTCACCAGATCCGTGGTCTCCTCGGCCACTTGCGCCGCCGGTAGCGCGTTCCATTTGCGCCCGTAAACGCCCGCATTGGTGCAATATCCGCAATTGTACGGACAGGCGAGGCTGGTGATGTACATCGCCCAGCGGCGGCCGCATATACGCTGATACGCATCGAAATCGGCGAGATGATAGGCCATCGGAAGCATCTGGGTAATCGGCTTCAGCTCACGCGGCTTATTGAAAACCAGCCGCCCGTCCTGCTTGTATCCGACGCCTTCAATCCCCTCAAACGACTCGTGAGCCTCGATGCGGCGCACGATTTCGACCATTGCCTCATCACCTTGGCCCTTGCACACCACATCCACGTAAGCCGCCGCCAAGGTCTGATCCGGCAACAAGGATGGATGCCACCCGCCCAACACCACCGGCATGTCGGGATAGAGACGCTTGCACTCTTTCGCGATCTCGACGGTTTGACGAATCATCGGCCCGGTGACCAGTGAAACCGCAAGGCACAATGCATCGTCAAGTTCTTCGATGACGCGCTGTTTGAAATTCGGAGTGATCGTAGAATCGATCAGCCGCACCTGGTATCCGGCGCGCAGCAGCGGCGTGGCCAGCGAAAGGATTCCCAGGGGTGCAGTCGCTTCGCTGCTCGAAAACGCTGGAAAGAAGAAGACTACTTTTTTCGATCGCGAACGCAACTAATACTCCTGCGGATATCTTCTTATAAAGGCGGATGCACGTGATAGGATCATTGTTACCACTGGAATTGCAACCCTCTTGCCACGTTCAGAAGACATTCTACCCGCTCGGGTTTCAATTAATCGTGTCGAGCAATTCGCAAGCTGTATTGGATTCGGCAGATATCCAATGGAACGAGTGGGCCGAGTCTTTCGATGAGCCGCCGCTCATGCTGCATTTCGAAATCTCCAGAGGCGATGCTCCTTTATCTCGATCCGCCGAGTTTCATGCTTACGACCATCGATTCGCGTTCGTCGCCGATGCGAACAATCTCGGAATCTGCGACACCGGGACACGTAGCGGAACCGCGTGGCTGACTGATGCGGCGGTCGCGGATGCGGCTTATTTTGGATACCATTTCCTGGAAGCGATGGCTTTGGAGCTGATCGTATCGTTGCACCTGACGCCGTTCCATGCAGCTTGCGTTGCCAGGGAAGGCCGTGGCGTGCTGCTATGTGGAGATTCGGGCGCCGGGAAAAGTTCTCTCTCTTACGCGTGTGCCCGGCGCGGGTGGACCTTCTTGAGCGACGATGCCAGCTATCTTCTCCGGCGGCAGGTCGGCGCACGCCTGGTGCTGGGCCACCCGCATCGATTGCGGCTGCGTCCCGATGCTCCGCGATTGTTCCCGGAGCTAGCGGCATATACTCCC
Organism: Terriglobia bacterium; assembly: GCA_963705675.1. Taxonomy (GTDB): domain Bacteria; phylum Acidobacteriota; class Terriglobia; order Bryobacterales; family Bryobacteraceae; genus Palsa-187. The sequence goes on along the minus strand of CAVPKR010000083.1, from coordinate 25,420 downwards.
GTTCTTCGCGGCAACGGCAAAATAGGACTTGATTTGAGGACCAGCGCGCTCGCGGGAATCCAGACAGCGCGCAGCGCCGCTGTCGATCGTATTGTGATTCTACACAGGATGGAGAACGGTCCCGCGCGCCTGACCCCGGTCCACCCGGCCGCCGCGCAAGCCATTTGCGAGCCGATTTTTTATTGGTGGGATAAGCGGATTTCCGCCGCGCAACAAGCTGGGTTCGACGCACTGCTCGAAGCGAGTCAGGTGTTTTCCCTGGAGTACTCACACCCGGACGCCGCAATCGACCTGTTGGAAGCATGACCCCCGGCGTGCGCGCGATTTTCGATGCGCTTCGATTCGATCGAACTGTGAATGCTTTGGCGGGCATCACCGCCGATGATCTTTCCTTCGCCGACCGGGCGCAGCTTACGCCCTTGCTTGCCCGCTTTGACCTGGACGCGAGCGTTCGCGCGCATGTAACTGGAGCAATCGCGCGCAATGCCATTCGGGTCGAACGCGTCTCCGAAGCATACCTGAAAATCGCTCCGGCATTCGATCACGTCGTGCTCAAAGGGTTCACTCATGTGCCCGACTTCATGGACGATGCATGCCTGCGCGTCCAGTACGATCTGGATCTTTACGTCCCGCCCGAGCAGAAAGAAATCGCGCGCGATGCATTGACCAGCCTCGGCTATGAACCCATTGGAGGAATGGAGGCGCTCGCCATGGATCACCTGCCGACCATGGTTCGCAAGACCGGCTGGCAGTGGCGCAGCGACTATTTCGATCCCGACTTGCCGCCCGCCGTCGAAGTTCATTTTCGCTTTTGGGATTCGCCGACCGAGCGCCTTCCCGCGGATGGCGTGGAGGAGTTCTGGGATCGGCGCGAAGGGACCTGCCTCACTTTAGTGGATCGCCTTGGCTATGCGGCCCTGCATCTGACCCGGCATCTGCTGCGAGGAAATGTCAGGCCCTCGCATGTCTGGGAGATCGCGCGATTTCTCCATACCCATCACGACTCCGCCTTCTGGACTCGCTGGCGCGAATCGCATTCGCCATCGCTCAGGCGAATCGAAGCTGTGGCATTCTTGCTCGCTAAGGAGTGGTTCGGCTGCTCCCTTCCGGATCTTGCCGCAAGCGAAGTCGCGGCGCTCCCAGCCAGCGTTCACCGTTGGTTTGACGTGTATCGCTGGTCGCCGATCGAGACCAGCTTCAAACCGAACAAACATGAGTTGTGGCTGCACACCAGCTTGCTCGATTCCGCCGGCGACCGCCTCGATATTCTTCGCCGCCGCCTGATCCCGGGGTCGATGCCGGGTCCGGTGGACGGCATCCATGTCCCGGATGAAGAGATGACCATCGGGCGGAGGTTCAAGAAAAATGCGCGCAACGCCGCCTATGCGACATCGCGCGCGGCGCATCATCTCCGTCTGTTCCTGCCCACGCTCGGCGAAGGCGTCAGGTGGTGGCTGGGCCGATAACAGCTTGCGAAGTGGTCACGATTCCGCCGGCAGCCGTGAACACGCGCAGAGTTTTTGCACCATCCTGCTCGTTCAGACTTCGAACCGCGTCCGCAACCAATTCCACCCGCTTTCCGGTTTTCAGGAGTCCGAACGCGGCGAATTCGACGCAGAGCTCCGTGACGACGCCATAGACGACGTATCGTTCCGCGTTCAATCCTTCCAGGAGCCGAGAAAGATTCACGTTCGTAAAGCAATCGAGGTTCTGCTTCTCCAGAAGAATCTGCCCGGCAGCGCGATCGCACGAAACGTTGGGGACCACCACACGATTCTCGATCAGCGTCGCGGCCGGTTTCTGCTGTCCCAACGTTCCCGCGATGCAATGGTGCGGATACAGGCGGAACTCCGGGTCGTCTTCACTATGCGCGTCCATCGTCGAGATAACTGTAATGGCGTGTGACGCGGAGTACCGGTTCAACGCACCGACGCGCGTTAGAATCCCCTCCGCGCCTGGCACGTACAGAGCACCTGCCGGGAAAACGAAATCGAACTGCGTGTCGACATCGAAGAAAACCGTCCTCACTGGGACACGCCCTTGCTAACGCGTTCATACAGACCTTCCAGCTCCGCGCTGATCTGCACCCGCCATGCATTGGGACTTTCGAAGAGGCTATGGCACGGGGTTGGAAGTTTTGCCAGGCACTCGGCCGCATGCGCGCGAGCTTCTCTGGCGGTTGGTAAAGGCTCCACTAAGCGTCCCCCGATGATCACCGGCCGCAGCAATGCCTCGGAGGGTTGGGAGCCCTTCGGGCACGACAGGCATTCGCCCGAACGCGCGAGCACGTCGTGATCCGTGTAGCGAAAGATCTGTTTCGAACCCGGTAACGTGTGCTTGTCTTCGCTCAACTTCAGCGTATATCGTTTTCGACCGGAATGTTCGAGCTCCACCAGTTTATATACGGCGCCCAAGGCCGGCGCATCTGCCGATGTGGCCAGTTCCGTTCCGACGCCGAACGCGTCGATAGGCGCGCCGGCGGCCACCAGCTCATGAATCTTGTGCTCCGTCAGATCGCTGGTTGCCATGATCTTCGCGTCGGTAAGCCCGCCATCGTCGAGGATCTTACGAACCGCGGGGGCAAGCTCGATTAGATTGCCGCTATCGAGACGAACGCCCCACAATGGACGGCCAAGCTCCACCGCCCGTCTCGCGCCCTCAATCGTGTCGTAGGTGTCGATCAAATACGCGGTGTTCTCGCCTAGCAATTTCTGAAGGTGGGCGAACGCTTCACGCTCATGCGTAAAGGACATAATCCAGGAATGTGCGCAAGTCCCGAATACGGGAACCCCGAAGCGCATTCCGGATTCGGTATTGCTGGTTCCTTCACAGCCGCCGATGTAGGCTGCGCGCGCGGCCAGTACGCCAGCCCCTGGCGAATGCGCCCGCCGCGTCCCGAAGTCCACCACTCCCCGGCCTCGCGCCGCTCTCACCACACGCGCTGCCTTGGTCGCGATCATCGTCTGGAACCCAAGGGTCGACAGCAAGTACGTCTCCGGGATCTGTGCTTCGACGATGGGAGCGCGCAACGTCAGGAACGGTTCGCCGGGAAACAGCGGCGTTCCTTCCGGTACTGCGAATACATCACCCGTGAACCGCAGCTCGGCGAGCATTTCGAAAAACGCGTCGCTGGTGTGCGCAAAATGCGGCAGCGTACGGAGGTAAGAAATTTCTTCGGGCGTGAACCGCAGGTTCAGGAGATAATCCACCGCCTGTTCCAGGCCTGCCGCCAACAGGAAATTCCGGTCGCGAGGCAAACGCCGCACGAATAACTCGAAAGTAGCGCGCTCAGCGGTTTTGCCGGCTTCGAAATAACGGCCGCCATCGTGAGCTGATAGAGATCGGTAACCAGCGCGCGCCCGGGACTGGTTTCCTGGGCCACTATTTCTTCGGCGCCGGTGCTGGTTCTTTGATATCGGCCGCGGCGTCGCGCAGATCTTTCACCGCACTCCCATCTAACTGATAAAGAGCCGTTTCGCCCTCGCGCCGCGCGATGAAATTGCGCGGCCTGCGCGATCTGCACCTTCTCGGTGCGCTTTCCGTCATTTGAAACCACCGTGATCTCGACTACCGGCGTGGTGAATCCGGTGTCGACGAACTTCGTAGCCGAAAGATCGCGAAGCTTGTCGATGAACGCCTGGATGCTGGTCGAATCCATCTGTTTACCACCCGACATCCACTTGTCGCCTGATTTTTCGTAGCTCGCAGACTTCGCGCCGTCCTTGAATTCAACCTTCGTCGGATCGGAGAAAGCGAAGTCGAACAGCTTCTTGCTGCGGAAATCGTCGAGCGATTTGTCGACGCCTTCGCCCAAATCCTTGGTCACCTTGTGAACGCCCTCCACCACGGTCGATTTCGCGTAGTAATCGTCCTTCGATTTGCGAATCTCGATGGTCTGCGTGCCCGAAGCATCCGTAACCTTCGCCACTGCAACCGGCGTGGCCGAAGCAAACGTGGCCGCGAATTTCTTGGCATCATCGTCGGATACATTCGTATCCATGGTGGCGTCGCGCAGCTTCCGGACCAGTTCTTCCACCTGGAATCCATCCGCGCGCAGTGGCTTCGGCTTCAGGATCTGCCATTCATTCGTGTTGATGCGCCCGAACTCGATGTCCTGCTTCTTGGCATTCAACTCCACCCGGCTGATCTTGTCCTGATCGAAGGTCATCAGCCGTTTGTCGCGCAGGTCTTTTGACGCCTTATCCAGCGAATCCTTATTCGAGCTGATCATCGTGAATAACCGCGGATCGCCATCCACTTTCGCGTAGACGTCGCTGCCGGTAGGGGTCGCATCTCCGATCAGCAGCGTGGTTTTCTTGCCGTCCTTAGCGGTGAAAGTAACCTGGTCGACAGCGGGCGCCAAGCCATAAGAAGCGAGATCTGTGGCATTTTCATCCACCACTCGATCCGCTGTTAGCGCGGTCGCCGAGCTTACCACTCCGTTGACAGCCGACTGATCCGCCGGCAGCGGCGCGGGCGCGGTGATCGCCCACTTGCCTGAATCGCCCTTCTTGACGATCGTATCCGTCCCGTCGCGTTTTTTGAACTCCACCTGCTGGACTTGATCCTCTTTGATCGAAAGAATCTTAACCGCAGCGTCCACCGCGGGCTTATTTGCCTTGGCTGCCTCAGACCGGTTCGACCACCACACGGCCGCGCCCAGCCCGGCCAGCACCAACACTGCGATTAACAAACGAGCAGGCTTCATCCGCTTATCTTCTCTTCCACCAGACCCCTACGCCCGCGAATACAATCAGCAGCGGGATGAACACCACGCTCTCGTAGAACACCACCGACATCTGACGCGTCGTCAGGTTCAGCCGCCGATCCTCCGGCTCTTTCGGACGGATCGAGATCAGATCCTCGTCCGAAGACAGCCAGTTCATCATGTTCATGACCAGGTCGCGATTCCCGTTGAATCGCAAGAACCCGTTAGCGATCCATCGCGAAGTACCCACCGCAACGAAGCGCCCGTTCCCGTTTTCTTTCCCGGTGTTGTAGGTCCCCGCCGCGCCTAGGGTCAGCGGGCCTTTCTTATCGTTCGGCGAGGGCTTGATCTCGGCCGAAGCCAGATTCGTCGTCGCGAAGCTGCTATCTGTGGTCTCGAACAGCTTCTCGACGGTGGTCTTGTCGCCGTTCTTCACTTGCAGAGACCGCGCGATCGGAAACAATGTCGGCGTGTCCTTCATATCACGCACGATGGCATGCGATTGATAGGAAGCCACCAGCGGATATTCCGGTCCTGCGCCGAAGAGCTGCCCGACGCCGCTCGTATCGATCACCAGGTCCTTGTCGAAGGTCACGCCCCACGCTCCGAGAACATTCGTGAAGGCCTGATTGTCATCCACTTCCATGTGCGCGAAGTGAAGCGGCGGATCCAGCATGATCAACGCGCGACCACCGTTCTCGACATAGGCCTTGATCGCGTCTATTTCCGGCTGAATCAGGTCATGAACCGGGCCGCCGACGATGAGCACTGTGCACGTAGCGGGAATCTCGGCCTTCTGAATCAGCGTCAGGCTCTGGGTTTTGTAGTTGTTCTTCTCGATCAGATCTTTCACGCCGGAATAGCCGTCACGATCCGTATCTGTGATCGCATGCTCGCCCGACCCGAGAGTGAAACACGCCGTCCGTTCCCCGCCCTTCATCGCCCGCACCATCGCGCCCGTAATTTCTTCCTCGGTCAGCGATTTCGCTTCCTGCATCCGCTCTCCGGAGGCCACCTGAATGGTTCCGTACGTCTTCACGCCCGCCGCAATTGCCGCGGTCTTCTTCTTGTCGACGTCCTGATATTCCACGTCGATCTTCGGAGACAGATTCTTGTACCGATCCAAAAGATCGTGCGCCCCTTGAAAAGCGGTAGCCTTGTCCCAATAAGTAATGGTCACCGGCTGCTTCAGGTTCTTGGCGATCTTCATCGTCTGATCGGACAGAGTGAATTTTTTGTTCGCGGTCGTATCGACAGTCTTGTCATAACGGTTCGCCAGAAAATTCAAGCCACCCACCACCGCAACGACGATCAATACATACACGATCGTGTAAGCCGTGAACTTCGTTTGACGAGCCTGCATCCAGGAGTTGTTCATATTACGCTCTCCACCTCAGCGACTCCATCGAACGCGCCGTCAAGAACAGCCCCACGAAAATCACCGACAGGTAATACACGATGTCCTTGGTGTCCAGCACGCCCTTACCGAACGAATCGAAATGCTGGAGTACCGATAAATACGAAACCACCCTGTCGAGCGCCGAAGTTCCAAACGACGACACCCAATCGAGCACCCACAGCAGCAGGCAGACGGCGAATCCCGCCACTCCCGCGACAATCTGATTCTTGGTGCAATTCGAAATGAACGTGCCGATCGCCAGCAGGCAGCCACCTTGCAGCAGCAGGCCCAAGTAACCCACCAGGATGGGACGCCAGTCCGGCTGGCCGTACGCGAACAGCACGATCATGCTCAGCGCGGAGATCAACAGCATCGCCGTATAAAGCGCCATTGCGCCCAGCCACTTGCCCAGGATAATTTCCATGTCGTGTAAAGGCGATGTGAGCAGCAATTCGATGGTCCCGGTACGCTTCTCTTCCGCAAATAGCCGCATGGTGATCATGGGGATCAGGAACAGGCAGATTACGCTGATGTTCGAAAACAGCGGCCGCACCACGTACTCATTCAAGTCCATGGGCATCGACTGCCCCATCATGGCGCTCTCCATGCCTCGGCGCACGAAAAACATGACCGCCACGTAGAAAAAATATCCGGCGATCAGCGCGAAAAACGCCATGACTCCGTAAGCAATCGGGGAGCGAAAGTAGCTGATCAATTCCTTTCGCGCAATGGTGATTGTATTCATTTGATTTCTCCGGCCGGTTCGGCGGCGGCAACCGGCTCATGACCTTTGCTCGCGCCGTCCTCGGGTGTCGCAGTCAACTGCAGGAAGATCTCTTCAAGACTCAACCCCACTGCGTGCAGCTCGTTCAGGTTCCAACCCGCCTCAACGACGGCGCGAGCCAGTCCCGGACGGACATGCCGCCCCTCCAGGCTCTCCACGGTGAAATGCAGCTTGCCGGCCAGGTGCTGCTCCCTCGGCATCACCCTGCTGACACCCGCCACTTGCTCCAAGCGCTGCTGCACGGCCGCAGGATCTGGCGTGCCATCGGATGCCGCCACCTCTATGGCTACGGTCTCGGCTCCCCGAAGGCGGCTGGTAAGATTCGCCACCGTATCCACTGCGACCAGCTTGCCCCTGGCGATAATGATGACTCTTTCGCAGGTTTGCTCCACTTCGGGAAGAATGTGCGTCGAAAGGATAATGGTATGCTCGCCTCGCTCGGCCAGCCCCTTAATTAGGTCGCGCGTTTCGATGATCTGGTGCGGATCGAGCCCAGACGTAGGTTCGTCCAGGATCAGCACGTCGGGATTGTGAATGATCGCCTGGGCCAAGCCAACGCGTTGCCGATAGCCTTTAGAGAGCTTTCCGATCAATGTCTTACGAACATCGTAGATCGCGCATTTCTCGGAGACTTCCTGAACCCGCTTGGTGAGATCGGCGGTCGGAACGCCTTTAATCCGGCCCACAAACTCAAGATACTCATGCACCTCCATATCGGGGTAAACTGGCGGCGTTTCAGGCAGATAGCCGATGCGTCTCTTGACCTCCATCGGCTGCTCCAGCACGTCAAAACCAGCTACGGACGCTTTTCCTGCCGTGGGTGGCAGAAAACACGTCAAAACCCGCATCGTCGTGGTTTTTCCGGCCCCATTTGGACCCAAAAAGCCGACGATTTGGCCCTTTGCGACCTCAAAAGATATGTTATCGACCGCAATTTTACGAGCGTACCGTTTGGTGAGCCCTTCGACTTTGATCATAGAGTAACTCTGAGTGAGCTGATGCGCTCTGTGAGTGCGAACACCCTACATGATAGTAAGCTCACAGCTTAGTGTCAATCACGGATCGGAGGGATACCCTGCGGATGTGGAAATGCTTCCAAGTCCACCGAATCGGGCTCGCGAAGACACTCGAAATCCTTTTCAATGAGTACGGGCAACGGCCCATCAGCGCTTTCGATCCAATGAGTTACCTATTCCGCCGTAAACACAGTCTCACGAATCCCGATGGACGGTCTCAGGCGTGAATGCGGGCAGGCAAATCGCGATGTATTCGGCGCCGCCGGGCGTGCTGTAGCGGACCCACTCTCCGCGATGCGCGACTACCGCCTTGCCGGCATCCACTTCCATGGTCCCGCCTTCATATTCGACTACCAGTGCTCCGGCTAACACCAGGGTAAATTCATCAAACTCAGGGCGCTGACCGGGTTCCGACCATCCCGGAGGAGTATGCATCTGCGCGACGGACGCATCGTGGTGCCCGGTGTTGACGTGTCCGATATATTCGTCGAGAATCTTGCCGCCTGGAACAGGGATTCGGGTGGGCTTGCTAATGAGTCTAGGCATGGAAAGTCTAGTTTAATAGAAAAAAAAGGCCGGTGACGAGAATCACCGGCCCCTGAAGACGAACAGAGTGAACTAGAAGCTAAACCGCGCGCCGAACTCGCCCGAGAACGACTTCGGTGTAATCACGCCGCTGCCGCTCAAGAACGCCGTCGGCGTCTCGAACGTGCCGGTGCGGATGTTGGTTCCATAGTTGGTGCCGAAGTTGGCGCGATTGGTCAGATCGAAGGCCTGGAAGAACAGCTCCAGCCGGCCCCGCTCCCGAATCTTGAAAATCCGTCCGACGCGCAAGTCGAGCTGGAAGAAATCCTCGCCGCGAACATTGTCATAAGGGACCTGCATACAGGTATTGGCTGCCAGGCAGGCCTGTAATTGGCCGCTCGAATAGCTCTTGGTGGCCAAGAGGTTCGTCGGATCGCTATTCAGCACGATGGTGTGAGTGCTTCCCTGGCCGCCGCCGAATCCGAAGGTGTCGTTGACTCCTTCGAGGGTCGAGTACGGACGTCCAGTCGCCCATTGCATGATGGGAGAAGCGGTAATCCCGAACGGAAGGCTAAACAGGCCGCTGATGGTAATGCGGTGGGTTTCGTCCTGTGGAGTTGGTCCGAAATCATGCGGCGCGAACCAGTTCAGCTCATCCGTCGGCCCATTGCCAAACCCCGCCGCGGTGCCATTGTATCCGAGAGCGCGCGACAGGACGTAGCTGGCGTTGATGGAGAAGTTCTTAGTCATACGCTTCCGGTAGGACAGATTCATCGCGTCGTAGCGGCTGCGGCCGATGGAGTCGTAGTCCTGAATTTCTCCGAGCACGGGCAGGCCAGCCGCCGCAAAGGGCGCATCCGTATTCCGTACGCCGTTGATCTTGGGATTGATCACGATCGACTTGCTCTCGTGCAAGCCGAGCTCGTGAATGTATTCGACTTCAATCACGGAATCGCTGGTGATCTGCCAGCTATACCCGCCATTGAACTGCTCGCTGTAAGGATTGCGATAAGTCGGATCGATGATTCGCCCCGTGGCGCCGTTGGGAAGTTGTGTTCCGCCAGGCAATTGGGGCGGAAGAGGGTCAACCCCATACCGGAAGTTCTGTAGCAACACTCCCGTAGGCAGTAGGCTGGAGGTTCCACTGGTGGTTCCCGGCGCTACACCGTTCGTGTAAACAACCGTGGAGAACAGTGACGCGTTAGCCTGCTGCTCCATGAACAAAGTGATGTTCTGGAAAATCTGACCGTAGTAAAGCCCGTACCCGGCCCGGACTACGTGCTTGCCGGCTCCGGTTAGATCCCACGCTATCCCAATTCGGGGGCTGAAATCCTTGTTGTCGTTCCCCGGCGGATGTGATCCGTAGGGGCTGCCGATCGCCTTCAACTCCTGAAATGCGCGCGCCATGGGCTCGATGTTACCGCCGTTCAAGTTGAAGTCTTTATCCCAGCGGACGCCTAAGTTCAAGGTCAGGCGCCGGTTCACCTTCCAGTCATCCTGGAAGTATAAGCCGAACATTTTGTTGTGTTCCGCGAAGTAAGGATTGCCAGTGGTAGCTTGCGTAATCGTTTGAATCGCGCCCGGAGTGGCGAAGCCCTGCGGATAGAGCGTCTTATTGCTCAGGATTGTGCTCGGATCGTCAAAGAACCCCAGCACCGGCGTCGGATCGGTGACAAAGAATCCGCCGACAATTGGCTCATACAAGTAATCGAACCCAAACTTGAGAGAGTGCCTGCCCTTGTTGAAGGCAATGTCATCCTTGAACTGCCATTTTCGCTGGTAGCTCTGTTGCGGGACGTTCGGATTGGTTCCGACCGATAAATCCGGAAACGCCAGGTTCGGCACGAACTGATGGGTGCTGATCAGGTTATTCCAATACTGATATCCGCTTGTGAAGGAGTTCACCAGGTTGGGCGTGATGACAGAATTCCAAGATCCGTTGGCAATGATGAGCTGGTTGGTGGTGAAATTAGTCTGCGAACCATCGCTGGTCGAACCGGCCTGATCGTTCAATCCAGTATTGTTCTGATTGGAATAGCTGAACGAAACCGTGTTCTTGTCGTCGATGTGATGATCGATGCGGCCGTTATAGCGCCAGTCAAAGTAGGGCGTCGCGATGGTCTGCGTCGGTACAGCACCCAGGTTGGTGATCAACTGCGAGTTAGTATACGCCAAGCCAAGCGAGTTGACGCTGGTGTTTTCGCGCGAACGTTCGATGGCGAAGAACAGAAATGTCTTGTCCTTCTTTACCGGGCCGCCGATAGAGCCGCCGAACTGCTGGCGGCTGAAGGGCGCCTTCTGACCGGTTCCACCGTGGGCGGTCTGTTCGAAATAGTTCAGGCTGTCAAAGGCCTGGTCGCGATCCTGGAAGAACAGCGAACCGTGAAATACATTAGTGCCGGACTTGGTGATCAGGTTCACCGCCGCGCCTTCACTGCGGCCATTAGCCGCTGAAAATCGCTGAGTCGAAATATTGAATTCCTGGATGGCTTCGAGCGGAATCTGCATCACCGGGCCTCCGACTGTGCCGTCTTTATCGTCGATGCCGTTAATCGTCACATTTACGTTTCGTCCGCCGGAACCGTTGGTGGCGAACACGCCGATACGGTTCTTAGTGGGATCATAGGAAGCCACCGGCTTCGCGCCCGGCGCGAGGATCGCTAGGTTCACAAAATCGCGCCCGTTCAGGGGCATGTTTTCCACGTCCGATTGCGTAATCGGCAGGCTGACATCGGTCTTCTGCAAATCGACGAGAGCGGCACCCGACGCTTCGACAGTCACCGTCTCCGCTTGCTGGCTGGGAGCGAGCTGAGCGTCGATGGTGGTGGTACGCGAAACAAACATTTCCACGTTGTTGTAGATGGCCGTCGCGAAGCCCTTCACCGACACGCGAACCTCATAGTGGCCGGAGGGCAGAAGGTTGAAGGCGTACGTACCCTGGCCGGTGGTCGTGTCCGTACGTACTTGGCCGGTTTCCTTGCTGGTAATCTTGACTTCGGCGCCCGGAATCACCGCGCCGGTTTTGTCGGTAACCGTCCCCTGTAACGTCGCGGTCGCAGTGATTTGCGCCTTCAAGTTCCCCGTCGTGAAGCAAATCATCAAAACGGCGGAAAACAACAGCATGAAGCGTTTGAGCATAACCTCATCCCTTTCTGAAAACAGATTTACGTTCCCCTGGCAGTGACAAACCCTGAACTGCCGCCCTGCTAAACGTGTTTCCAGTAAGCGTATTCGAATTGAGTTACATTGTCAACATACGGTTACGAATCTAACGTGGATTGAACCCGCGTCTATTCATACCGTAATGCTTCAACGGGCGCGATTCGAGTCGCGCTTCGGGCAGGATAAATCGTCGCGATCAGGCTGACCGCCAGAGCCGCAGCGGCGATCCAGAGGCCGTCCATCCACCGGGCATCGAACGGAACGTACGCCAAAGAATAGACTTGCTCGTCTAACGGCAGCCATCGATAATGGTCGGCAAAGTAGCACAACCCGTACCCGGCGACCAAGCCCGCAGCCGTGCCGACGGCGCCGATCAGAAAGCCCTCAAATACGAAAATATTACGAACCTGCTTCGCCCGTGCGCCCATGGACATTAAAATCGCGATGTCGCGATGTTTTTCCATCACCATCATGACCAGCGTGATCAGAATGTTCAGCGCGGCTACAATCTGGATCAAGCCGATGGTAATTACCGTGACCACCCGCTCCATTTTCAGCGCATTCAGGATCTGGCGGTTCTGTTCCTGCCAGGTGATTGCGGCTAGTTTGGGCCCAATCACCTTCTCGGCTTCGTGCTCCACTTCGGTAGCCTTATATATGTCGTCGAGGCGGAGTTCGATGCTGTTGACGACGTCGGAGAGACCGAAGGCCTTTTGCGCAGTCGACAACGAAGTGAAGGCCCAAGTATTGTCGACGTCGTAGAAGCCGGTTTCGAAAATCCCGCTGACGAAAAATCGCTGGTGACTGGGCATCATCCCGAAGGGTGACATCCTGCCGTTCGGAATCATCAACTCGAGCGGCTTGTTGACCACCGCGCCGGTGTAATCGGCCAAACGGGCGCCTAGGACGATTCCCGGCAGTCCGGACGTGTCCCGCAGGCCTTCAATCGATCCGGCCTTGAGATTGTGTATCAGCGCATCCGGCAGAGGCACGCCGGGACTGAGCGAAACTCCTTTGACGATCGCCCCGGTAGACCGAACCGGGCCGCTGATATACGCCGGGTCATAGAGGCCCGGAGTCGCGCTGGTGACGTGCGGCAGCTTGGCGAGCCTGGCCGCAATCTGCTCCCAGCCTTCGATTCCCTCCCCGGGTACTATCTCCTGGATCGAGACCGCGGCGGTGGCTCGCAGCAGGTTGCGTTGCAATGTACTGCTGAATCCGTTAGTGATGGCGACCGCGATCACCAGAGCCATGACGCCGGCTGCGACGCCGATCACGGAAATCACGGTGATCACCGAAATTACCACCTGTTTGCGTTTGGCTCGCAGGTACCGCCGGGCTATGAAAAACTCGAACATTAGGGCTCGGCGCGACGCAGCTTATCCGCGATACCGATCTCGCCTTCCGGTCGAAGCAGCGGGAACAGAATGACGTCGCGAATCGATTTCGAATTGGTCAGGAGCATGGTCAAACGGTCGATTCCGATGCCTTCACCGCCGGTGGGCGGCATTCCATAGGACATGGCGCGCAGATAATCCTCATCCATGCGGTGGGCTTCCTCGTCGCCGGATTCGGCCATTTTGAGCTGCAATTCGAAGCGGCGGCGCTGCTCCTGCGGATCATTCAACTCGGTGTAAGCATTGCCGATTTCCATGCCGGCCGCGTAAATCTCGAAGCGGTCGACAAAGGCCGGGTCCTGCTCGTTGTTCTTCGACAGCGGGGAAACTTCCACCGGATATTCGTAGATCATAGTGGGCTGGATCAGTGTGGGCTCGATCTTTTCGAATGCTTCGACCAAGGCGTGGCCCTTGAGCGTTCGATCGCCGGCAGCTTCCCGCATCGTCAAGCGGCGCACATTACCGAAATCGAGCTTTTCGCCCTGATATTCGACGATGGCGGAGCCGGTGGCATCGATGGCGGTTTGCTTCAGCAAGTCCGCGGAAAGATCCATCAGGCCGTGATAGTCCGTGTAGGCTTGGTAAAACTCCAGCATGGTGAACTCCGGATTGTGATGCGTCGAAATGCCTTCATTCCTAAAATTACGGTTTATTTCGTAGACACGTTCCATTCCGCCGACGATCAGTCGCTTCAAGTACAGCTCCGGCGCGATGCGAAGGTAGAGATCCATGTCGAGGGCGTTGTGATGCGTCACGAAGGGCCGCGCCGTCGCGCCCCCGTAGAGCGGCTGCATCATGGGTGTTTCCACTTCGATGAAGCCCCGCTCTTCCAATTGACGCCGCAAAGAAGAGATGATGCGAGCGCGGGTCACGAAAATTTTCTGCGATTCCTGATTCGCGATCAGGTCGAGATAGCGCTGGCGATAGCGGATCTCAACGTCTTCAAGGCCGTGCCACTTTTCAGGCAGGGTCAGAAGAATTTTCGAAAGAAACGTAATCTTTTCGGCATGCACGCTCAGCTCGCCGGTACGCGTACGAAATAAGTAGCCGTCGATGCCCACGATATCGCCCAGATCCAGCATTTCGTAGAGCTTGTATTCGTCGGGAGAAACCGCGTCCTGGCGGATGTAAACTTGCAATTTTTCGCCGGATTGCAGCAGGTGCATGAAACCGGCTTTGCCCATCCGGCGGATGGTCAGGATGCGGCCGGCGATGCGGACTTGGGGCTTATCGGCCAGTTCCTCCGCGGTCTTCGCGGTGTATGCTGCCAGGATCGCGGGGATGGTATGGGTGAAATCGAATCTCTGCCCGTGCGGGCGAAATCCGAGCGCGGTAATCTCGGCGGTACGGCGCAGGCGCTGCTCGAAAAGATCGTCTTCTAGCGACATGTAGGAATCTTCAGCTTAGCGCCTGACGATTACTTCACGCAGATGATCGCGAGTCAGGAAAAATTTGACGGATTCGAAATCCTGAAACAGTTTCTCCAGGCTGCGGTTGTTGAAGAATTGGGCTGGCCTCCGCTGGCCGCGCGGCGCCAGCAGGATGGTGCGGTGGTCTGAAATCCGGTAGGAATAAGTGGGGATCGACTCGACGCGCTCTTCGGTATGGAAGAACGCGAGCATACATGCGCCGGGACGCAGCATGCGGTGAAGTTTCTGGACCACCAGCTGCAAGAGCTGCGCATTTACGAACTGTAACGTGTCCCACACCAGAATCCCATCGAATTCGCCGTCCGGGAAATTCAGCGCAGTGTCGAGAAACTTGCCGGTTTTGAGCGGATTGGTTTGGTTTTCGTAGAAGTCGCCATCGCCGAAACACAGATCCAACTGGTGAACAAAATCATCCGAGTACAGACGGTGTCCGTAGTTGGTCAGGAAGCTGATCGTGGCTTGGCTGGCCCCGGCCAAATCCAGTATGGATAGGCCTGGGCGCTCTTCAAGGGACGAGCAAAACTGATCGAGTCCGTGACTGTGCCGGGTTTCCAAACGATTGTCACCTGGCTGCCATCAGCGCGGGGAAGCCCTCCGCGCGCCGGCTTGCCGAAGGAACGAACTAGCGCTTGTGATCGCCCGCTCCTGCGGCCATAACCGGGGTGTTCGCGGATGCCGCGGACGCTACCGGCTGAGGCTGCGGCTTCGCGGCGGGCGCGGCCGCGGCGGCGCGAGGCGCTTCCGCTCGCACGATGTCGATGTTGCCCTTAAAATAGGCCCCGTCTTCGATCACGATACGCGCTGTGCGGATGTCGCCCACCAGCTTGGCATCCTTACGGATGTCGATCTTGTCGGTAGTCTCCACATTCCCGTGAATGGTTCCCAGGACGACGATCTCGCGCGCTTTCACGCTCGCGGTCACTTTGCCGTTGGGTCCAACGGTCAGCCGGTGTTCCTGGAGCTCGACAGTGCCCTCGACTTCACCGTCGATGGTCAGGTCTTCACGGCTGAAGATCTGTCCTTTGACAATGACGGATTTGCCGAGGACGGCCTGGCCGCCACGATGCGGCTCGAAATGCGGTTCGGCGGCGCTATTGCGGCCTGGGAGTGTGGACATGGGAATTCCTTCCTTGGCAAGCTCGGACGAGGTCGGCGGGGCCGATGTCGGCTTGAAAGTATTTGGTTCTTCGTCTTTTCGGCGGTTCCACATTGGGATCGCCTCCCTTCTTACAAATCATCGAACGGACCCAGCCGACGCCACGCATCCCTCCGGCGCGGCAAATCGACTGTTCAACTATACTACTACGGCTCCTCTCACTTAAAGCGGCTCAGTCGAACGAGCCTTCGCCGTGTGAAGCGGCCGACTTTAGATGAGCCTTGAATGATACGCCGGCGCCCCGGATCGTTACATCGAACATTCATTGGATCGAGACGATAGGCATCGTCTACAATCGAGGTGCGATCCACAGGAGGCTCGGAGAGATGTCCAGTCCAGCGCAAGATGGCTCATCCGCCACCGATCAATTGTGCATCAATACGATTCGGACCCTCGCAATGGATGCGGTCCAGCAGGCCAACTCCGGTCATCCCGGCACCGCGATGGCGATGGCGCCTGTGCTCTACACGCTGTGGCAGGAATTCCTGCGGTTCGATCCTGACGATCCCATCTGGCCTAATCGCGACCGCTTCGTTTTATCGATCGGCCACGCCTCCATGCTGCTGTACGCGGCGCTGCACCTGGCGCGGGTAAAAGCTGTGAATCCCAAATATGAGCAATTAGGCGACCTGACGGTTACCCTCGACGACATCAAGCATTTTCGCCAATTGGACAGCAAGTGTCCTGGACATCCCGAATATCGCTGGACCTCCGGTGTCGAGACGACGACGGGTCCCCTTGGACAGGGCGTCGCGACCAGCGTGGGGATGGCGATCGGCGAGCGCTGGATGGCGAGTTATTTCAATCGGCCCGCCTTCGACATGATCGGTTACGACGTATTCGCGCTGTGTGGCGACGGCTGCATGATGGAAGGCGTCAGCGGCGAAGCAGCCTCCCTGGCCGGACATCTGCGCCTCAATAATTTGTGCTGGATCTACGACAACAACCGGATCACCATCGAGGGCAACACCGCTCTGGCGCTGAGCGAGGACGTGGCGACCCGCTTCATCGCTTACGGATGGAACGTTACGCGCGTCGGCGATGCGAATGATGTGGCGATGCTCACCCGCGCATTTGAAACGTTTAGGAAATGCCAGGATCGCCCGACGCTGATCATCGTCGACAGTCACATCGCGTATGGAGCGCCCCACAAACAGGACACCAGCGCGGCGCACGGCGAGCCTCTGGGTGAAGAGGAGATCAAGCTCACCAAGCGAAATTACGGATGGCCGGAAGACGCCAAGTTTCTGGTTCCACCGGGCGTTTATGAGCGCTTCGATCAAAAGCTAGGCGCGCGGGGCCGCGAGTTGCGCGCAGCCTGGATGCAGAAGTTCGAGCAGTACCGCGCGCAACACCCCGAGTTGGCCGATCATCTATACCGCATGCAGCATCGCGAGCTTCCGGATGGCTGGGAAAGCTCTCTTCCGGCGTTCCCGGCGGACGCCAAGGGACTCGCCGGCCGTGATTCTTCGGCCAAGGTGCTGAATGCGGTGGCGCAAAAGGTCCCGTGGCTGATCGGCGGCTCGGCGGATCTTTCTCCGTCGACCAAGACTCGTTTGACGTTCGACGGCGCGGACGACTTCGAAGCCGGAAACTATAGCGGGCGCAATTTGCACTTCGGAATCCGCGAACATGCCATGGGGTCCATTCTGAATGGCCTAGCATTGACCAAGCTTCGCGCCTTCGGATCGGGATTTCTGATTTTCAGCGATTACGCACGCAGTCCGATACGCCTTTCGGCACTGATGGAACTGCCCGTTATCGACATCTTCACCCACGATTCGATCGGGGTAGGCGAGGACGGGCCGACGCACCAGCCCGTGGAGCAGTTGATCTCACTACGCGCGGTCCCGGGCCTTATCGTGCTGCGGCCTGGCGATGCTAACGAAGTTTCCGAGGCCTGGAGGCTGATCATGAAACTTCAGCATCAGCCCGTGGCGCTGATTCTTTCACGCCAGAATTGTCCCACTGTGGATCGAACAAAATTCGCGCCTGCATCGGGACTCGCGTACGGCGCATATGTGCTGGGAGACGCGCCGGGCGGCAATCCGGAAGTGATCTTGATCGGTACCGGCAGCGAGGTTGGTCTGTGCGTGGACGCCTACGAAGCTCTGCTCTCGCAGGGGATTCGCGCGCGCGTGGTCAGCATGCCGTCCTGGGAATTATTCGATCATCAACCCCAGGCGTATCGTGACAGCGTACTGCCTCCCGGAGTCCAGGCTCGGGTTTCGGTGGAACAAGCCTCCACTATGGGCTGGAGCCGCTATGCGCATGCGAACATCGGAATGACGACGTTCGGAGCATCGGCGCCGTTGAAAGAATTGCAGAAGAAATTCGGCTTCACGCCGGATGCGGTAGTCGCGGCCGCAAAGACCGAGATCGAGAGGAACAAAATATGAACCCGTTGCAGAAGTTGAGCGATTATGGGCAATCGATCTGGCTCGACTACATTCGCCGCAGCCTGATCAGCAGCGGCGAACTGGGCCGCCTGATCAATGAGGACGGGCTGAAAGGCATGACCTCCAATCCGGCGATTTTCGAAAAAGCGATCACCGGAAGCACTGACTACGCCGATTCGCTGGAGGAGCTGCATAAGCAGCCCGGGCTAGACGCGATGACGATGTATGAGCGACTGGCCATTCCGGACATCCAGGCGGCCGCCGACGCGTTGAGGCCGGTCTATGAAAAGACCGCGTTCCGCGACGGCTACGTGAGCCTGGAAGTCTCCCCTTTCCTGGCGCACGACACGCAAGGCACCGTCGACCAGGCTCGGCGCCTGTGGAAGACTGTGGAGCGCGAAAACCTGATGGTGAAAGTCCCCGGAACGCCCGAAGGTCTGCCGGCAATCGAGCAGTTGCTGAGCGAGGGAATCAACATCAACGTCACTCTGCTGTTCTCGCAGGAAGTTTATGAGAAGGTGGCTCTAGCCTATATTTCGGGCCTGGAGAAACGCCCCGGCGATCTCAAGAAAATGGCCAGCGTCGCCAGTTTTTTCGTCAGCCGAATCGACGCAATGGTCGATTCGATTTGAGGCCAAGCTCAAGACGGTGACCGACTCAGCGGACGCACAATGCTGCAAAGCCTGATCGGCAAAGTGGCGATTGCCAATGCGAAGCTGGCTTATCAACGTTATAAGGAGTTGTTCCAGGGTCCCCGCTGGGACGCTCTCGCGGCTCGCGGCGATCAGACACAGCGGCTGCTGTGGGCCAGCACCAGCACCAAAGACCCGACATTTCGCGACGTGTTGTACATCGAAGAATTGATTGGACCAGACACGGTGAACACTGATCCGCCATCCACGCTGGACGCGTTCCGTGATCACGGCATTCCGCGGGCGAGTCTCGAAGAAGGCGTCGTGGCGGCCCACGAGACTATGGAAACCCTCGAAAAAGTGGGCATCTCCATGGCTCAGGTCACCGAGGATCTGTTGAAACAAGCCGTCAAACTGTTCGTGGAGCCGTTCGACAAGCTGCTGAATGCAGTGGACTTGAAATGCAAGGCCCCCATCGGCTCAGCGGTGGATGCACAGACTTATTCGCTTGCTGCGGACATATCCGAACAGGTAGATGAGGCGGTGGAGAATTGGCAGATCGGCGGAAAAGTCCGCGGCTATGGGCCCACGATGCATCGCTGTGGACCCGGTCGGATGAAGCGCAATGGCTCGGATGGCTGGACATTTCCGAGAATCAGTTGGCGCACAAGGACCATCTCGAAAATCTGGCGGGGGAGATGAAACGATCGGGATTCAAGCATGCGTTGCTGCTTGGAATGGGCGGGTCGAGTTTGTGCCCCGAGGTGCTTCGAAAATCCTTCAAGAAGGTGGACGGATATCCAGAGTTGCACGTGCTGGATTCGACGGATCCGGCGCAGATCAAGAGTTTCGAAAATCAGATTGACTTGGCGAACACGATTTTTATCGTGTCGAGTAAATCCGGCTCAACGCTGGAGCCGAATATTTTCAAACAATATTTCTTTGAGCGTGTGAAGCAGACGGTCGGCGCCGATAAGGCCGCCAGCCGTTTCATCGCCATCACCGATCCGGGCTCGAAGATGGAGACCATCGCAACCGGCGACGGATTCCGTCATATTTTCCACGGCGTGCCGAGTATCGGAGGGCGCTACTCGGCTCTTTCGGATTTCGGCATGGTACCGGCGGCGCTGATCGGCATCGACGCTCCCGAGTTTCTCGATCGGGCCGAGGTGATGGCGGTCTCCTGCTCCCATTGCGTGCCGATTCAGAAGAATCCTGGCGTCATGCTGGGACTGATGCTCGGCGTGCTCGGCAAGAACGGGCGCGATAAAGTGACGTTCGTCACTTCGCCGGGGATTGCGGATCTGGGCGCGTGGCTGGAGCAACTGATCGCGGAATCGACGGGCAAAGACGGCAAGGGTCTGATCCCGGTGGATCGCGAGCCGGTGGCTGCGCCGGAGGCCTATGGCAACGATCGCGTCTTTGCATACCTGCGGCTGCAATCGGCTCCCGACGAGTCCCAAGATCGTGCAATAGAAGCTCTCGCGAAGGCCGGCCATCCTGTGATTCGAATTGAGGTCACGGAAACGCTGAACCTGGGACAGGAATTTTTCCGCTGGGAGATGGCGACGGCGGTCGCGGGATCGATCCTGGGAATCAACGCATTCAATCAGCCCGACGTTGAGGCGAGCAAGATCGCGACCAAGAAATTGACCGCCGAATATGAAGCTAAAGGCTCGCTACCGGAGGAAAAACCGTTCTTCAGCGGCAACGGGATCAGCTTGTTCTCGAATGAGGCGAACGTCGCCGCGTTGGGATCGAATACGACTCTGGCCGGATACGTGAAAGCTCACTTGAACCGCCTAAAAGCGGGCGATTACTTCGCGCTGCTCGCCTACGTCGAGATGAATGCCGCGCACGACGCGGTTCTGCAAACCATCAGATCCGCTGTTCGCGACCGCAAGAAGGTGGCGACATGCCTCGGGTTCGGACCCCGGTTCCTGCATTCCACCGGTCAGGATTACAAGGGCGGCCCAAACACCGGAGTATTCTTACAAGTAACGTGCGATGATGCCGCGGACATCGCGGTGCCCGGACAGAAGTACACGTTCGGAGTCGTGAAGGCGGCCCAGGCCCGCGGCGATTTCGAGGTATTGGCGGAACGTAAACGCCGCGCTCTACGGGTACATTTGCAGGATCCGGCGGCCGGCCTGGAGGCCCTGCGCGCGGCCGTGATGGAAGCACTGGCATAGAGGAGACCAATGGCTATTGAGACTCAACCCGCCGCCCATCGCGGCGACCCCTGCGCGATGGTGATCTTCGGCGCCTCGGGCGATTTGACCAAACGCAAGCTGATTCCCGACGCTTTACAACCTGGCGAAGGAGCATCTGCTTGCCAAGGAATTCGCGCTGATCGGCTTTTCCCGGAACGGCATGAGCACCGAGGATTTCCGGAAAAAGCTAAGCGCGGATATAAAAGAATTTGCCACCACCGACGTCGATCCGGACCTATGGCACTGGTTCATAAGAGCGTATCTATTATGTTCAGAGGCGAGTTTGGCGATCCCGGCCTATCAGCGTCTGAACAGCAAGCTGGAAACCGTGGAGCGCGACCATGGAACCCAAGATAATTGTTTCTACTACCTGGCCACCGCGCCCCAGTTTTTTTCGCACCATCGTGAAGCAATTAGGCGATGCAGAAGATGACCGAGGAAGACCAACGGGTGGCGTGCGTGATCATCGAAAAGCCGTTCGGCCGGGATTTCGATTCGGCCTGCAAATTGAACAAGGAAATACGCGAGGTTCTGAACGAAAAACAGATCTATCGCATCGATCATTATTTAGGCAAGGAGACCGTTCAGAACATCATGGTGTTCCGGTTCTCGAACGGCATCTTCGAGCCGATCTGGAACCGCCGCTACATCGATCACGTGCAGATCACCGTGGCGGAGACCGTGGCGTCGAAGGACGCGGGGGTTATTACGAGACCTCCGGCACTCTGCGCGACATGGTGCCGAATCATATTTTCCAGCTTATTTCCTTGACTGCGATGGAGCCGCCGATTTCGTTCGACGCCGACGTGGTTCGCGACGAACAAGCCAAGATCCTGAAGGCCATGACACCGATGTCGCCAGAAGAGGTCCTGACGCGCAGCGTGCGTGGGCAATATGGCGATGGATTCAAACGGCGACGAGCATATGCCGGCTTATCGATCTGAACCCGGCGTCAACCCGCAATCGCGCGTCGAAACTTACGTCGCGCTGAAGCTCAACATCGACAACTGGCGCTGGGCCGACGTGCCATTCTACGTCCGCACCGGTAAGCGTTTGCCGAAGCGCGCGACTGAAATCGCCATCCACTTCAAGCGGGCTCCATTCCTGCTGTTCCGGCAAACCAATGTCGAGAGCGCTGACGCCTAACCGGCTGGTGATGCATCTTCAGCCGGACGAAGGCATCGCGCTCAGTTTCGGCGCGAAAATTCCCGGGCCAGACAGTAAAAATCGGCGCCGTGAAAATGGATTTTCAATATAAGGACTATTTCGGCACCACTCCCAGCACTGGATATGAGCGGCTTTCTCTACGACTGCATGCTGGGCGATCAAACGCTGTTCCAGCGATCGGATATGGTGGAAACGGCGTGGGGCGTGGTGGCTCCCATTCAAGACGTGTGGGAAGCGCTTCCTCCACGCAAATTTCCGAATTACGCCGCGGGCTCGTGGGGACCTGAAGAGGCGGACGAGTTGATGACCCGCGACCATCGTCAGTGGAGCATCGACGACTAACTCTGCATGAAGAAGCAGATTGTCGTTCTCGGCGGCGGGTTCGGAGGCATTTACGCAGTCCGCCATCTAGAGAAGATGCTGAAGCGCGCCGAGGCTGAAATCCGGCTGGTGAACCGCGAAAATTACTGGATCTATCAGCCGATGCTGCCGGAGGTGATTTCGGGCTCCATCGGGATCACCGACGTTGTCTCTCCCATTCGGCGGCTCTGCCCGCATTCGCAGCTGGTGATGCGCGAAGTCGAGAGCATCGACCTTAAGAATAAGGTGGTGACGGTCAGTCCAGGATTCCGTCCGCGACGGCTGGAACTCCATTACGACTACCTGGTGATCGCCCTTGGTGGCGTCACTAATTTTTACGGCATCGCCAGCATGATGGAGCATGCCCGCCCGTTCCGCACGTTGGCCGACGCGTTGGCATTGCGGAATCATCTGATCCACGCGCTCGAAGAAGCGGATGTCGAGACCGATCCCGAAGCTCGCCGCAAGCTGCTGACTTTCGTGGTCGCGGGAGGCGGATTTTCGGGCGTCGAAGCCATCGCCGAAATGAACGATTTCGTGCGCGCCGTAAAACGCCACTACATCCGGTTGCGAGACGAGCCGGTGCGTTGCGTCCTGGTTCACTCCCGCGAACGAATCCTTCAGGAGATGACGGAAAGCCTGGCGTTATTTGCGCAGAAGATCCTGGCCAAACGCGGCGTCGAGATCATTTTGAAGGACCGGCTCACCGCCGCGACATCTGAGAAAGCCATCTTCAAGTCCGGCTTGCAGATTCCCTGCAAGACCTTGGTGTCGACCGTGCCTTCGGTACTCGCGCCGGTTTTGCAGAGGCTCGATTGCACCAAGGAAGACGGCCGGTTGAAAGTCAATCGCAATCTCGAACTGGTGGGATACGAAGGCGAGGTGTGGGCGCTCGGCGATTGCGCGTCGATCAAGACGGCGAAGGGCGAGGCTGTACCTCCGACGGCTCAGCACGCTACGCGCGAGGCTCGCACGGTCGCGCAGAATATCAGCGCAGCGATCCGCGGCTGGGTGAAAAAGGAGTTCGCGTTTGAAGGACTCGGGACTCTCGGCTCGCTGGGGCACTACTCCGCGGTCGCCGATATTCTCGGGGTACGAATCTCGGGATTGCCCGCCTGGTTTCTGTGGCGCGGAATCTATCTGATGAAGATGCCGGGATTGAATCGCAAGATTCGCATCGCCTGGGATTGGCTGCTCGCCATGCTGTTTCCGCCTGACTTGGTGCAGGTCCGCCTGCCGCGCGAATCGTCGATCGTGCGGCAGCATTTTGAGCCCGCCGACGTGGTATTCAACCAAGGAGACCTCGGCGACGTCGTCTATGTCATCCAAAGCGGAACGTGCGAAGTGATCCTAGAAACCAATGGCGCACCCGTTCACGTCGCCGATTTGGGCGCGGGCGAGTACTTTGGCGAGATGGCGGTGCTGGGCGACATCGGTCGCAATGCAACGGTTCGCGCAACCACCGCGCTCGATGTCCTGCTGATCCCGAAAGCCGACTTCAAGTTGTTGCAGCAGAACGTGCCCGCATTCGGCCAAGCGTTTAGCGAGATCGCTCGGGTGCGCGCCGCCGAGAACGCAGCCCGCTCCTTATAGCTCGTATTTCTCGAATTCGAGTTGATCGCCTGCCGCCGTTCCGGTCGCTTCGGCGGTCCCCGCGGGAAGTTCCAGGACCGAATGCGCCCGTAGGCTGAGCGAGATCCGGCTGCGCGCCATATTCGGACGGATCTTCAGAATCTTCTTGTGGCGATTCAGGAATAGCACGTCGATGGGAAACTTCATGCCAAACGTATGGACCCCCTCGGACGGCGCGATCCAGAGTCCCCTGGCCGGGATCAAGGCGGGTATGCTTCAGAAGTCCAGTCCGGCGCATCGAGCTGGTGTTGGCGATGTCGGCGGCGTCCGCCAGCACGCGTCCCTTCGAGTTGGTAATTCGCAGCTTCAGCAATCTACAATTGAAGCATGGAGCTGGGACGCGTGGAAAAGGCAACTTTTGGAGCGCGCTGCTTCTGGGGCGTGGAGGCCGCATTCCGGCGGCTGCCTGGAGTGAAGTCGACTCAAGTCGGCTACATGGGCGGATCGCTCAAGCAGCCGACGTATCAGGACGTCTGCACGGATCGAACCGGCCACGCCGAGGTGGTCGAAGTGACGTTTGATCCCGAAGTAGTTAGCTATCGCGACATTCTGCGGGTGTTTTGGGAGAATCACGACCCGACGACCAAGAATCGGCAGGGGCCGGATGTGGGTTCTCAATACCGCTCGGCGATCTTCTTCCATGACGCGGAGCAGGCGGCGGACGCCCGCGCTTCGATTGCGGCGCTCCAGCCGCATCTTAAGAAGCCGATTGTGACCGAGATCCTGCCCGCTAAGGATTTCTGGCGCGCGGAAGAATATCATCAGCAATATCTGGAAAAGCGCGGCCTGTCTCACTGCGGATTTTAGGCGGCGGATTCGCAGGTTGGCCCGCTACAAGCCTGATCGGAGACTAGCCGCGTGCTTGAGCGCCAGCGGATTCGATGCCAGAAATCGCCACAACCATTTGCCCGTCAGGTTGCTCTTCAGCGCTTCGGCGAATTGATCCGGAGACAGCAGCTTAACGATTTCCAGACGCTGATCCCACTTGCGATCGTCCCAAGCCGCGATTCGCTGGTTGATCCGGTGCGCCAAACGAAGATCCGTGCCAAACTTCTTTCGCCAGCGCTTTTCAAACTCAGCCAGCGACCGGCGGGAGGTGTCGCCTTTCTCCAAGGCATCCGCCGCGACCTCACCCGCCATGTGTCCGCCGTGTACCGCCCAGCGAATCCCTTCCCCTGAAGAGACTGGAGGCGTGGCCCGCAGCGTCGCCGGCACCTAGAATTCCATCGCCTACGAACGCCTCTGCGAATTGCTCGGAAGGAATCAGACCTGTGTGATGCTCCACCGGCTGGGCGCCGCGTAATCCAGGTAGAGAGGCCACGAATCCGTCCAGGAACCGATCCGGGTTGGCTGAAGAATCGGGATGAATGACGCCAACGCCGGCACGTACCCGGTTGCGGCCCCAGGGAAATACCCACGCGTACCCGGATGCGCTATCAA
>CAVPKR010000082.1:0-21007 GCA_963705675.1 Terriglobia bacterium | reverse complement strand
AACAAGAGGCCCGAGGTAAGCTGCGCGATCGATAACAGTACGCTGGAATCCGCGCCTGAGCTTGGATCGATCGTAGTGGCGAAACTATACCCTGCCTGTAAGCTGATAATCTGCGCCCCCATCTGAAATCCCTCAGTCAGAAACGCGACCGCGAGCCCAACGGCAATGCCGATCCCCGCCTCGGCCAGAACCCAGCCGATTAACAGGGCGATGTTCACCCCACGCGGATCGATCACCGGCCAGCTCGGATACAGAACAAACGTCAGGCTTACCGCGAACACCGCGCGCGCAACTTCCGGACCGGCCTTGATTCCCGGCAGCGGTATATAAATGAAAGCTCCCGCCACCCGCGTCAGCACTAATAGGAACGCGTAGAGAGTCCCGACGTCGAGCTTCAGCTCAGTGGCCATAGTGCGCGATTTGCGCGAAGATGCTGGACGTGTACGCCATCCAATGCTTGATCATCCACGGCATCAATACGCTGAACCCTACCAGGAACGCCGCCAGCCGAGGGAATGTGCTGAACGCCGAATCCTGGAGCGACGTCGCCACTTGGACCATGTTCATCACTACGCCCACCGCGAATCCAATCGCCAGAAGCGGGGACGCCATGAAAAATGCGGCCATCAAGGCCTCGTGAATCAAATGCACTGCGGATTCAGGTGTCATAGAAATTTAATAGAAAGATTTCACCAGCGAGCCGACTACCAGGTTCCAGCCGTCCACCAGCACGAACAATAAAATCTTGAACGGCGCGGAAAGCATCACCGGTGGCAATTGCACCATGCCGATCGACAACGTGACCGACGCCACCACCAGGTCGATCACCAGGAAGGGCAGAAACAGCATCGCGCCGATCTGAAAACCGGTTTTTAACTCCGAAAGAATATAGGCCGGCACCAGGACCTGAAGGTCCAGGTCGGCCGCATTGCGCGGCGCCGGCGCTTTCGTCATCTCCAGAAACAGCTTGATATCTTTCTCCCGGGTGAATTTAGCCAGGAACCCCTTGATGGGTTTGGCGCCGTCGTCAAACGCCTGGCCCGCGGATATTTTCCCCTGATCCATCGGTTCCCAGGCATTGTGATAAACATCCGTAATCACCGGCTGCATGATCAGAATCGAAAGAAATAACGCCAGGCCAACCAGGACCTGATTCGAAGGAGTAGTCTGCGTCCCCAGCGCCTGCCGCAGAAAATGCAGCACGATGGTGATTCGCAGGAACGGAGTGATCGACATCAGCACCGCCGGCAGCAGCACCATCAGCGTCAGCGACAGCGCGATCTGCATCGGCAGACTTAATGACCCGCCATTCGCGGTCACGCCCATTTTAGAAAGAGGTGAATCGGAAGCCGGCGCCGCGAGCGCCAGCCCGCCAAAGACAACGCCCGCGAAGAATTTCTTCAGCATAATTATTGGTTCATTCCCGGAATCATGGACGTGGACGACCCGGTCTCCAGCAAATTGCATCCGTTGGGGGAAAGCCCCACCAGCAGCGTTCGATCCTCCAGCCGCACCAGGTGCAGGGAATGATTCGGCGTCAGCACCAGACGATCGATCACTTCCAGCCGTGGCTGCGCTCCGCCGCGCGATCCGCGGGACTTCATCGGACCCATTCGCGCCCATCCTTTTCGCTTTAGCGCCCAGACGGCCACGCACAAGCCCCCGAGGACAAACGCCACCGCAAACAACTGCTGCACCATTTCCATCTCTATTCGCTCTTCTTGTTCTTGAAACTGCTGACGCGCACCGCAATGGCGCTGCCGATTCGGACCAGTTCGCCGGAGGCGAGTAGAGCGCCTCCGGCATACAGGTCTACCTTTGATCCCACCGGATTCGACAGCTTGATCACGCTGCCCGGCCCCAATGCGAGAATGTCGCGCACCGCCATGGTGCACCGCCCCAGCTCGGATTCGACCGGCAGCGGAAGCATGGCATAGCGGGCGATCTGTTCGGGAATCGCCATTACGGATTAATTGCCAGCAGCGTCTGATCCATCTGGTCGATGGTCGTGATTACCTTCGAATTCGCTTCATATCCGCGCTGGAACACAATCAGATTCGTGAACTCGGTCGCCATGTCGACATTCGAGCCTTCGAGCGACTGAGACACGATATTTCCGCGTCCCGCTGTGCCCGACGCCCCCGTGGTTGGAGTAGCCGTATTCGACCCGGCGACATAGTTGTTGTTCGCCGTCGCGATCAACGAATCCGGATTGGAGATCGAGGCGACGGCTACCTGCGCCAGTGTCTGCGTGGTGCCGTTGGAATAATTCGCCACCAGCATGCCGCCGTTTTCCATGCTGACCCCGGTCACCGTCGCGGCCTGCGCCCCATCCTGTGTGCTGCCCGATGACGCCGAAGCCTGCGCATATTGCGTCACCGTCGGGTTGTTACTCGCGTTGTACAGATTCCAGTTGATGTTGAGCGTCGCCGCCCCATCGGCCAGAGCCGTACCATTGGTGATCGGGACCGCGCCCGGCGCCGCCGGAGTGGTCAGGTTGCCGCTGGCGTCAAACGCGAGCGTTCCCTTCGCAACCGACGTCTGCGTGCCCGCCGTGCCGCCCTTCAAATCCTGCCCGGGAATATCGACTTCGAAGCTCCACGCGTTCGACCCCGTGTTGGTAAACGTCACGCTCAACGTATGGGTCTCACCTAGAGAATCCACCACTTGGACGGGGGCCGAGAAGGTGTCGCCCTTCACCGCGGCCGCGTTCAGGTTCGCGTTCAACGTCATGTTCTGCGTCGCCGTGGGAGGTTGGGAGGACAGCAACGGGATCGTAATGCCGGTGAGCGCTCCCGAAGCATTCACTACGCCGTTCGTCGCATTCCAACCCTGCACCAAGCCGCCTGTGCTGGTCTCCAGTTGTCCTGTGGCGCTCAGGTTAAAGCTTCCGTCGCGTGTGTACATCGTGTTGCCCGACGCATTCTGCGCGACAAAAAATCCGTTGCCTTGGATGGCTGCATCCAGCGGACCACTGGTGGTCTGAATGGTGCCTTGCGCAAAGTTACGGACCGTCGTCGTGCTGCCTATACCGTCGCCGACTTGCAGCGACGCCGAGGCTTGGTTCATCGCATCCTCGAATTCAATCGAGTTTGCCTTGAATCCTTGCGTATTCATGTTGGCCAGATTGTCGCCTACCACGTCAAGCGCGGTGGTATTGGCGGTCAACCCTGAAAGTGCGGTAGAAAAAGAACCCATGTGATTTCTCCTTTAAGAACCTGTGGTGGATGTTGGTGTGTTGGTAGTGCCGCTGGCGGCCGCGGTAGGATCCAGTTGCGAGACATCCTGCCGGATGCCGATTAACTGTTCGAGTTGGCTGAACGATGCCAACTGCGTGAGGAATGTCGTGCTGTCGATGGGCTGAGTCGGGTCCTGGTTTTGGATCTGGGCCACCAGCAGTTGCAGAAATGTATCTTCATTGCCCAGGCCGTCCGTGCTGCTGATCGCCGCGTTGGTCGCGCTTTGACTGGTCGCGGAGGTGTCGGCGCTATTCGCGGTGGGACTTGTAATCGCAGAACTCATAATCAATCTCCTCGTTTAGGCGGTTTGGCCGGACTGGCTGCCAATGGATTCTTCCATCGCTTCAACCCAGCGTGGTTTCTTCGAATTTCGCGATTCTTCCTCGCGATCCTGCGCTCCATACGAATTTCTGGAGCCTTTCTGATCTTGTGTTTGATCTCGCGCCTCGCCTTGCGGATTCCGCGACGCCGTGTATTCGGAAGCCGAATCTTGCGAAGACGACGCCGTCGCGCCCCCGCGCCGACCTCGGCGCGCATCCCCGCGTGTTCCATCCTGCCCGTCAAATCGTTAATCCCGCTTCGCAGCGTCTGCGCCGCCTCGGCGTCCGACGTTCGAATGGAGACATGCACTTCGCCCGCGCGTTCCACGAACCGCAGATCCATGCCCCGCTCCGTCGCGTCGGGCAGGCTGATCGTAATGTCGTGGCCGGACCCGGTTGCCGCCGGAGTCTGCGTCTCGATCAACGGCTCCATTTGAGACGCTGCCTCGGTGGAAGTCGAAGGTCCCGGCGCCGCTGCGGTCCGGGTTGCCGCCGGAGCTTCCGGCGAACTCCCGCTCACGGCCGCCACACTGGCGAACGCAGTCTCAGCCTTGGCCAAGTGTTCCGGTGCCGCATCGGCGGGTGGTCTTGCGCCCGCATCATCAGGAATAGCGGCCGTGGTCGATGCCTGCTTCTGAACCGGGCTCGTCGCGTGTGCTCGATTATCTGCCGTCTCCGTCGATGGCGGATTCCCTTCCGCCGGCTCAATCGGAGTAAGTTTAGCCGCCAGCGCGATCGGAGCGGTGGACGGCGTCTGCGTTGTGGACACATCCAACATCGGCGCAATCGCGACCGGCTGAGGCTCAGCCGCGGGAGTGGAAGAAGCCGGTTCATCCTGTGCAGGGGGCGCTGAGGCGTCTTCGACCGGAATCGCCACTTGAGCCTGTCCCGTGACCGAACTCGGCGTTGAGGTTACAGGCGGTATCGGCATGGTTGCGATCAGCGAGGCCGTTTCTTTGGGCCGCGCTGCAACCGCAGCCTCTACGCCATTTCCGGTGCTCACTTTTTTCGATTCGTCCGTCGAGTCTGAACTCGCCTGCGATCCGCCGGCGTCGTCCGAAGATTCAGCGTCATTCGCTTGCGCCGATATCTTCGTGGTAAGCGGCAGCGTATCCTTCGCAACCTGCGGCGTTTCGACCGGGGCTGCTTGCGAATCCGAAGCTTTCTGTGTCGATGGCTTGTCCGGTTGATCCTGGGAAGGCGCCACGCTGCTGCTGGACACGCTCTTCTCGGAAGCCGGGATAATCTCGTGCGAAGCTTGCGTGCGCAGCGCCGGACGATTTAATGCAACCGGGCCCTTCTGCTTGGCGGACCCATTCTCAGGATTCCCATCCTGCTTCGACCCGTTCGAGTTATCCGGTGCCGTCCCGCGATACTGGCGCAGGATAGAGTGAAAACTCCCCGCCGGCTCATCCCCGGACGATGTCTTAACTTCCGCGTCCCCCGCCGACGTGGAGCTCAGCGCGCTACGCGACGCGCTCGTGTTTGCATGCGGCAATTCGCGGGGAACCGCCGGAAGGGCCAGGTGAACAGATGCTCTCATCGGGTACGCGGCCCTTATTGCAGCTCGCGTGCCACTCGTTTCGCGCTCAATTTTCAGACAGTTAGGGATTCATCGCCGTCAGGTCTCCGGCGAACTTCGTCGGGAATCCGACGAAGGAAACATAGTGCACTCGTTTTGTCTTATCGCAAATCTCTATGATTTTTCTAGAGAAAATTGCAATCTGCCGTTTGGCGCGGCGCGTGCTCCTGCCTCATTCGAACTTTTATGGATCAAACGTCCGTCATAGCCGCCAGCGGTATGCGTGCGCGTATGGACGCGCTCGATATGCTGTCCAACAATCTTGCGAACTCCACTACCGGGGGCTTCAAGCTCGACCGCGAGTTCTATAGTCTGTTCAGCGCCCATGACGAATCCCAGTACGACGGCGAAGGCTCGCCCGCCCAGCTCCCTGAGGTTAAGACTCAGTGGACCGATTTCTCCCAAGGCACGCTTCAGCCCACCGGCAGCCCTCTCGATCTCGCACTCTCCGGCAAAGGATTTTTCACCGTCAACGGACCCAGCGGCGCGCTGTACACCCGCAACGGATCCTTTCAATTGTCGCCGTCGGGGGTGTTAACCACGTCCGAAGGCTACCCCGTGGCAACGGCCAACGGCGGGACTATCCAGACCCAATCGCAGGCTCCGATTACCGTCCAAGCCGACGGCACCGTCGAGCAGGACGGCCAGTCCTTGGGCCAGGTCGCTGTTGTCGAATTTCCAGGACACCACCGTCCTCTCGAAGATGGGAACCAGCTACTTCGTGAACTCGAGTAGCACCGCGAAACCCGCGCCCGGCCCCTGACGCCGCCGTTGCGCAGGGCCAAATCGAAAGCTCGAATGTCGCCCCCGCTGAATCGGCCGTGCGCCTGGTGGGATTGATGCGTCAGTTCGAAATGTTGCAAAAAGCGATTTCACTTACCTCGGATATGGATAAGAAGTCTCTCGACGAAGTAGCCCGAGTCGCAGGCTTGTAAAGGAACAGGAAGATATCAATGATCAGAGCCCTATATAGCGCCGCCAGCGGCATGACCGCCCAACAGATGAACGTCGATAACATCGCGCACAACCTGGCGAACTCGAACACCGCTGGTTTCAAAACCCGCCGAGCCCAGTTCCAGGACCTGATGTATCAGAACGTCGCGACGCCCGGCGCCGCCGCCGGTCAGCAATCGACCGTGCCCACCGGCCTTCAGCTCGGACTGGGGACCCGCGCCGCCTCGAACGAAATCGTATTCACGCAGGGAGATTTCTCCCAAACCTCGAATCCGCTCGACGTCGTGATTCAAGGCAACGGATTCTTCCAGGTGCTTCAGCCTAACGGTACCCTCGCTTACACGCGAGCCGGCCAGTTCCAGTTGAATAAGGATGGCAACGTCGTCGACGCCAACGGCAATCTGCTTCAGCCCAGTGTCACTCTGCCGCCCAACGCCCAGTCCGTCACCATCGCCACTGACGGCACCATCAGCTATTCCTTGCCGAACCAGACCGCGACCCAAACCGCCGGCCAGATCCAGCTTGCGACCTTCGCCAATCCAGCCGGTCTCAACAGCCTGGGACAGAATCTTTATCAGCCGACCAACGCCTCAGGCGATCCCATCGTCGGCAATCCCGGCGGCCAGGAAGGTCTTGGAACCCTCTTGCAAGGCTACACCGAGCAATCCAATGTCAGTGTAGTCGACGAGTTCGTAAACCTGATCGTCAGCCAGCGCGCCTATGAAGCCAATTCCAAGGTCGTCAAGGCCGCCGACGAAATGTATCAGGACGTCAATAATTTATCCAGATGATGACCATCCCATTTCTCTTAGCAGTATCCTCCCCTGCCGGGTGCCTGGCGATAGATACCGAAACCGTGCTGGCTCGCGATATTGCCGCCATCGTTCCGGCTTTCGCCAGCGTGCCCGGCGATTTTCTTCTTGGATTCGTAGCCACTTCCGGCACTCCTCGGATCTTCAAAGGCGCTGAATTGGAGCGTTTGGCCAAGAACCGCGGCGTCGATCTCAAAGACATACCCGACCTCTGCATCGCCCGCCGCACCTTCATCCCGCAGCCCAATCAGATTCGTGCCGCGATGCTTGAAACATTAGCCATCCCGGGCATAAAAATCGAAATCCTCTCGTCGAGCGATCGAACGACTCCCTCGGGCGAGCTCATCTTCCCCCGCAGCGGCCTTCAGCCTGGCTTGAAAAACGAAGTCATGTGGTCCGGCTACGTCCGCACCGGTGAAAACACCAGGTTTCCCGTGTGGGCGCGAGCCCGCCTCACCGCGACCATGACCCGCGTTGTCCCCGCGACCGCCATTTCCGCCGGCAAGCCAATTCAGCGAACCCAGCTGATCCTCGAAAGCTGCGAAGACTCACCGCTCGACGAAGTCAGCGCCCGCAATCTCGATGAAGTCGTCGGCCTGGTCTCCACAACTTCTTTGCGCTCGGGCGTCCCCATTCGTAAAACCCAACTCGAGCCTCCTGCCGATGTCGCCCGAGGCGAGCTGGTGAAAGTCGAAGTCTTCGCCGGAGCCGCCCACCTGGTCACCGAAGGCCGAGCCGAATCCGCCGGAGTCAAAGGCGCATCCATCCTGGTCCGCAACCTAGCCAGCGGTAAGGATTACTACGCCCGCATCACCGGAAAAGGCCAGGTAACCGTGCAATGAATCGATTCTTGACCCTCCTGTTTCTCTGCTGCGCCGTCGCATCCGCGCAGAAGTCCAACAAGAAAAAGGAAACGCCGAAGCCGCCTTCCGCGCTCGATAAATATATTCAGGAAGCTTCGGTACCGCAAGCCTCCAATGGCCAGGTTGCCGAAAATGGATCGCTCTGGTCCCCCGCCGCGCGATTCTCCGACCTCGCCTCCGACCTTCGAGCCCGTAACGTCGACGATGTCGTCACCATCGTCGTAGCCGAAAGCGCGAACGCGGTCAGCACCGGCCAGTCCAAAACTTCGCGAGCCTCCGCTGCCCAAAGCAGCATCACCGCGCTGCTCAAGCCGACCAACCCCACCGGCGCTCTCGCGAATCTCCTGAAGCTCGGCTCCAATACGTCCCTTGATGGCGAAGGAACCACCAGCCGCCAGACCACTTTGACCACCACCATTTCCGCCCGCGTTACGCACGTCCTGGTGAACGGCAACCTGGTCGTCGAAGGCACGCGCAACCTCAACATCAATTCCGAAAACCAGATCATCACCATTCGCGGCGTCCTCCGTCCCACCGACCTCGACACGACCAACTCCGTCGTGTCCGCGCGCCTGGCCCAGATGGAAATCCAGGTCAACGGAAAAGGCATCGTGAACGACGCCGTTCATCGTCCGAACTTCTTATATCGGTTGCTTTTGGGCCTCTTGCCCTTTTAGGAGATCTTCTAGTGCTTTCCTGGCTACTTTCATTCGTCCTGTGCGCCACGCCGATGGAGCTCAAACCACCCCCCGGCACCCGCCTGAAGGAACTCGTCTCGCTCGAAGGCGTGCGCGACAATCAACTCATCGGTTATGGACTCGTCGTCGGCCTCTTCGGCACCGGCGATCACCAGCAGACTCTTTTTTCCGCCCAAAGTCTGGGCGAATCTTCTCCAGCAGATGGGAGTCGCGATCAATCCAGCCGTGGTCCGCGTCACCAACACCGCCGCCGTCATGGTGACCGGAACTCTGCCGCCTTTCGCCCAGCCCGGCATGCATATCGATATCAACGCCGCCGCCATCGGCGATGCCTCCAATCTTCAAGGCGGCCAGCTATTACTGACCACGCTTAAAGGTGTCGACGGCCAGGTCTACGCCGTAGCCCAAGGCTCCGTCGTCACCGGCGGATTCTCCGCGGGCCGCGGAGGCAACTCCGCTACCGTCAACCATCCTACCGTCGGCCGCATTCCCGGCGGAGCGAACGTGGAGGTCACCGCGCCCTCCATCACGCCGAAAGATCACATCAAGCTTCAGCTTCATCAGCCCGATTTCACCACCGCGCTACGCATCAGCAATGCGATCAATCTGAGGTTCGGATTCGGCGCGGACGAAAAGCCTCTCGCAAAGCCCGAAAATTCCGGCCTGATCGCCGTCAATATTCCCGCCACCTACGCCGGAAAGGCTGTCGAGTTCATCGCCAACCTGGAAGCCCTCGAAGTGCAAGCCGATCGTCAAGCCCGCGTCGTCATCAATGAGCGGACCGGCACCATCGTGATGGGCAAGGAAGTCCGAGTCTCCCCGGTCGCCATCATGCACGGCAAGCTGACCGTGGAAATTCAGACGACTGAGACCGTCTCCCAGCCGAATCCGCTCTCACAGGGCCAAACTGCCGTGGTTCCGCAGGTTGCCACCAACGCCAAAGAGGAAAAATCGAAGAGCCTGGTCCTGCAAAACGGCGCCACGGTCGAGGAATTGGTCCACGCTTTGGGAGCCATCGGATCCACCCCTCGGGACGTGATTGCGATCCTGCAAAGCCTGCGCGCAGCCGGCGCGCTCGAAGCCGACATTCTGGTTATCTGATATGGATTCCATCATCAGCGGCGTCCTCACTTCCGGCGCCGCCGTTACCGCCAATGCCGCGGCGAAGAACAGCCCCGAGAAAATTCGCCAGGCAGCCACTCAATTCGAGTCCCTCCTGATCGGCCAGATGCTCAAATCCATGCATGAAGACGGCGACGGTGAGGGATGGCTCGGTACCGGTGAAGACCAGACCGCCAGTTCCGCCATGGGCATGGCCGACGAGTATTTAGCCCAGGCAATGTCCAAGCGCGGAGGCTTCGGACTCGCGAAATCCGTAGCCGCCGGTCTCGAAAAAGCTAGCAACTCCAGTCGCGAGATCCAGCCGCCACCGGCAGATTCTGTGAGTACGCAGCGTACGGGTCATTGACCCTCGCACGTGGTTCGGGCTCAGCGGTTTCCGGCACAGCGTCCATCGCCGCATCCGCCGCCTTCATCTCTTCACACACCCGCCGCTTCACTTCGGCCCACGTGTCCGCGAGCGTCGTCAGAATCGACAGCGCCTCGCGAAATGCGCGCTCGGACTGCTTCGCATGGCCTTCCACGATCCGCTGCATCGCATACGCGTACAGCTCGGCCAGCGTGTGAGTAAACGACGCGTTCACCGAATGGTCCAGCGACAATACCAGCTCGCCCACCGCTTCTTCAGCCTTGCTGACCGCAGTAGCCCGGGCAAAGGCCTCCCCGCTTTTCAAATGTGCGATCGCGGCGTTCAGATTATCGATCGCCACTTGATAAAACATGTGCACGATCTCCGCCGGATGGGAAGAAAAAAGTTTTCCCTCCATGTATCTGCGCTGCGCCTGCTCCAAAGTTTTCGGGTCCATGGTCGCCTTCACTTATCGAGAATCGCGACCTGAATTAGAGTATTTCTGAACCCGTTCACATGACGGCTCCGTGAAAAGGCGATCCGGACACTCATCGCAAGAATCAGCTCCGGCGAGAGCCTATCTTCGTAAATCTATGTAATTTACTTATTCCTTTATAAACCTTAGGGATAGGTCGGACGATAGATGGTCCTAGAACAGATTAGCTAAGTACCCCGATGCCAACGGTGCAGAATTGGCTTTTTTCGATAAGGAATACTATGCCCAGAATTTTGTGGCTGCGATCCGAGAATCGCACCGATGAAGTCCAATCGCTTGAACAACTTACGGGACTAAAAGTAGCCGTCGCCCACGATCTCCATCCAGAGTGGGACAGCCTTCCCGGCCGGGTTCAGCTCATTCTGATTGAACTTCCCATTCCGGGCGCGATCATCGAGCACACTTTAGCCGAGGCGCAACACGCCTCAATCCCTATTCCTGTAGTGATTTACGATCCCTTTGCGGTGCTCGACGAAAGCCTCGTCCGCCCCCCGATGACGGTCTTCCGCCACATCACCAACCCTCAAACTTCATCCGAGCTGGCCGGAATCGTGACCGCCGCTCTCGACTCCGCCGCCCCGCAGCGCGAAGCCGGCCAATTGCGTGAGCCTTGGCGCGACCTTCTGGTCGGCGAAAGCCAACCCATGCGCGCCCTCCACTCCATGATCCGCCTGGTCGGTCCGCGCCAGTCCACCGTCTTGATCACCGGCGAGACCGGGACCGGTAAGGAAATGGTCGCCCGCGCGATTCACTTGGCCAGCCGCCGGGCCGGAAGCCGTATGGTTTCGGTAAACTGCGCCGCCATCCCCGAAAATCTCTTTGAAGCCGAGCTCTTCGGCCATGCGAAAGGCGCCTTCACCGGCGCGGTGAACGATCGCGTAGGCCGCTTCGAGCAAGCCCATCGAGGAACCATTTTCCTGGACGAAGTCGGCGAAATTCCCATGGAAGTGCAGCCCAAACTCCTGCGTGTCCTTCAGGAACGCGAACTCCAGCGCGTGGGCGGCTCGAATGACATCCAGATAGACGCCAGGGTGATCGCCGCCTCCAACATCGACCTCGAACAAGCCGCCGCCGATAGAAAGTTTCGCGAAGACCTGCTGTATCGCTTAAACGTAGTGCCCGTCCGAGTCCCGGCGCTGCGCACTCGCGCCAGCGACATTCCGCTTCTGGCCGACCACTTTATCGAAAAGGTCTGCCGCCGTGAATCGCTCCGCTCCAAAAATCTTTCTGCCGACGCCGTGCGCCGCTTAACCGCCTATGAATGGCCGGGTAACGTCCGCCAGCTCGAACACGCGATCGAAATGGCCGTAACCCTCGCGGGAGACCGCACCCAACTTTACGCTGGCGACCTTCCCTTGCCCGAATCGAAACCGCTGGCCACCGCACCCGGCGCTCCTGAAATTTCCTTCGGCTCCGGCAAGGTTAACTTGAGCGAAGTCATGGGACGCGTCGAGCGTCTTCTGCTGCACGAAGCCCTGCGCAAGTGCGACGGCAACAAAGCCAAAGCCGCCCATATGCTGGGCATTCCGCGAACCACCCTGGTGTACCGGGTAAAAAGTCTCGAAAGCTGCGTCGCTTAATGGACTTACGGACTTAGAGGATAGAAGTGGCAACGCAGGCAACCGCAGTCGCGCTCAAACCGGCCCCCGCGGGAACGGCCCCCAAGGCTGCCCCCAGCGTCGGCGAGCTCGGCGTCCCCATCGCAGTCGTCGCGATCATCATCGCGCTGATCATGCCGATGCCAGGCGCGCTGCTGGATTTTCTGATCGTCGTCGACATCATGCTGTCGGTGATCGTGATGATGGTCGCGGTTTACATCCGCCGCCCGGTGGATTTCAGTGTCTTCCCCACCACGCTGCTGTTGTTGACCCTCTATCGCCTGGCCCTGAACATTTCCTCCGCCCGTCTGATCCTGCTCAACGGAAACACCGGCACCAGCGCCGCCGGTCACGTCATTGAAGCCTTCGGCAGCTTCGTGGTGGGCGGCAATTACATCATCGGCACCGTGATCTTCCTGGTCCTGATCGCGATTCAGTACGTAGTCATCAATCATGGCGCGGTACGCATTTCAGAAGTCACCGCGCGCTTCACTTTGGACGCTCTGCCCGGCAAGCAGATGTCGATCGACTCCGATCTGAACTCCGGCTTGATCGATGAAACCGAGGCTCGGGCCAAGCGGAAAAATCTTGCCGCGGAAGCCGAATTCTACGGCGCCATGGATGGAGCCTCCCGCTTCACCCAGCGCGACGCAGTAGCCAGCCTGATGATCACCGGCATCAATATCGTCGCCGGATTCCTGATCGGCGTCTTCCAGCATGGCATGGAGCTGCGCCACGCCCTCGAAACCTACACGGTGCTCACCATCGGCGATGGCCTGGTCACCGTCATTCCCGCGCTGATGATCTCGGTTTCAGGCGGCTTGATCGTGACTCGCACCGGCTCCGAAGAAAGCCTGGGAGCGGAGTTTCAAAAGCAAGTTCTAGGCAATGCGCATCCCATCATGCTCGCCGCCGGCGTTCTTACCGCGCTCGCCGCGCTCCCCGGTCTGCCGACCATTCCGTTCCTGATTCTGGGCGCGGGATTAGGCACCGCCGGCTGGCGTTTGCGTCGAAAATCCGTCGCCGCGAAAGAAGTTTCGACGGCCGCCGCTAAACCTAAAGAAAATCTGGACGCATTGCTGAAGGTGGAATCGCTCTCGGTCGAGGTCGGCTTAGGCCTGGTCAGCATCGTCGAGCGCGGGGAGCATTCGCCACTCCTCCAGCGAGTCGCCGGCATCCGCCGCCAGCTCGCCACGCAGCTCGGTTACCTGATGCCGCCGGTCAAGATCAAGGACAACATCGCACTCCGTTCCCGCGAATATGTCATCTATATGCGCGGCAACGAAATCGGACGATTTGAGCTGCTGCAAGGCCATGAAATGGCCATTCCCAGCGGTAGCCCCGACAAAACCCTGCAAGGAAAACCCGCGCAAGACCCCGCCTTCGGTCTGCCCGCAATGTGGATCCGCACCGATCAAGCCGACCGCGCCCGCAGCAGCGGCTATACGGTGGTCGATTCGGTCAGCGTTATCGGCACGCACCTCTCGGAGCTTGCCAAACGCCATGCGCATGAGCTGTTCAGCCGTCAGGATTGTAAGACCTTCTGCGATCGCGTCGCCCAGGACAATCCGCGGGTAGTCGAGGATTTGGTTCCAAAACTGCTACCACTCGCCACTGTGCAGCGTGTGATTCAAAATCTCTTGCGCGAACGTGTGCCCATTCGCGATGCCGTCAGCATTCTCGAATCGCTGGGTGAGGCGGCGCAGAGCAGCAAGAATCCGATTCTGTTAACAGAATACGTCCGCCAGTCCATCCGCCGGGGCATCGTGCAGCCGCTTCTGAATGGACAGGGAGAAATTCCCGCCTACTTGATGGATCCGCACATGGAGCGCGCCGTCGAAGGCGCCATCGAGCATTCCGAGCTCAACAGCGTCTTGACCATGCCGCCCGAAACCATTCGCGACATCGTCACCAAGATTGGCCGAAAGATCGAAAAAACCGAATCCGCAGTTTTGATTGCGAGCGCAGGCTCGCGCTATTTCGTGCGCCAGATCGTGGAGCCGGCCTTGCCGAACGTGACGGTCCTGTCGCATAACGAAATCCCGTCCGAAGTGAAAGTACGTTCGCGCGGAGTAATTGAATGAGAATTAAATCCTACCTGGCAAAGACCGTAGACGACGCCATCGCGCAGGCGCGGCAGGAGCTCGGCGACGACGCCCTGCTGCTGAACACGCGCAAGCTGCCGGGACACGGCGGCGCGCCGTCCCGTTATGAAGTCATGTTCGGCTGCGCGGAGGAACGGCCCGTCATGTCCATTCAGGAATTCCGCCCGGCTCCAGCGGAGCCTCCGAAGCGAGTCGTCAAGCCCGCGCCGAAAATCCTTCCGCCGCCTTCGTCGCTGAATGTAGGACTCGAAAAATTGCAGGGGCAAATGGATGAGCTGAGAAGCATGCTGCTCCGTTCCTCTTATGAACGAAGCGGCATCGGCCGGACCGTTCCCGAGCTGGTCGACGTCTACGCAAAACTGCGGTCGTCCGACGTGGATGCCGCGCTGGCGAAAGATATTGTCGATCGCCTGGAAGCGCTGATGGAAACCGACGCCTTCTTCATGAAAACCGATGGGAACTCGGCGCCCCGATGGAAGGCTTTGCGTTTCGACGCGCAAAGATTGAAAGAATTTGTGCGCGCGGAAATGCAAAAACGGATCCCCATCAGCGCAGAGCTCGGCGCGGTCATCGCGCTAGTGGGCCCGACCGGTGCTGGAAAGACCACCACGCTCATGAAGATAGCCTCCGCGCAGACCGGCCCGGTTCGCATGTTGCCATTAACATCCTCGGGAACCGGAAGCCTGGTCCAGTTGCAAGCCTCCGGATTCACCTGTACACCGGCAACGGTCGAGTCGCTGCCGGGGGTCATCGTCGATGCCCCCCGCAGGACGATGCTTTTGATCGACACGCCCGGTTATCTTCCCGACGCTGGCCCGGCCGCTGAGATTCTTTCGAATGCCGGCATCGACGTCCATCTGGTGGTCCCCGGCTACATGCGGGCCAGCGATTTGCGGCGTTGTATCGAAAAGTACGGAATCTTCAATCCCACCAGGCTACTGGTGACGAAGCTCGATGAGACGGAAGCCCTGGGTGCCGTGGTTTCTGAAGCCGCGCGGACTGGTTTGGGCCTGTCATTTCTTACCAATGGCCCATCGGCCGCAGGACAGATTCGCGCCGCTTCGGTAGAAGACTTGGTCGCTCTCGCGATAGACCGCGAGCAGGCGAGCGCGGTGTGCGCATAAGGAGCTAATGGCGACATCCAGTACATTTGCGTACACCGAGCAGCCGGAAAATCAAGCCGCCGAGCGCGAGCGGTTGATCCTGGAACACCTGCCCCAGGTGCGCTGGATCGCGTCGCGCATTCACGAAAGGCTGCCGAGCAATACACTCCTCGAGGATTTGATTTCGACCGGGATCGTCGGCCTGATCAATGCGATCGACGGTTTCGATCCCAGTTACAACGTCAAACTGAAAACCTACGCGGAGCACAAAATCCGCGGCGCCATTCTGGACAGCATACGCGGCCTGGATGGTGTTCAGCCGCACAAGCGGAAGCGCATGAAAGAGATCCAAGCCACCATGGAGCGGCTGGAACAGAAATATCAACGCGCGGCAACGGAAGAGGAAATCGCGGCCGAGCTCGGCGTCAGCCCGCAAGATTATCGCGACTCGCTGCTGGAGCTGCGGACGATATCCGTCGGCAGCCTGGATTCGACCATGCGCGACGGTGATTCCCGGACGCTGATGAATTACGTTGCCGATCGCGAAGATCAATCGCCGGCGCGGCTTCTGGAGCGGTCGGAGCTTGAAAAGCTGATCGAAGACGGGTTGAACAAAATGCCGAAGGGCGAGCGAATCGTTCTCGATTTGTACTATCGCCAGGGGCTGAATATTCGCGAAATCGCCCCCACGCTCGATTTGCATGTCACACGCATCTCGCAGATTAAAGCCCAAGCGGTTCTGCGGCTTCGGAGTTACATCGAGCGGCGCTGGCCGACTCCGAGGGGAATCTATTAAAGATGCGGATCAGTGAATCATTAGCGGCGTTCCTGGATGCAGTGGTGGGCGGCCTGAACGGGGAAAAATGGACGCCAAATCCCACGGCGCCGGCGGCGGACTTGCATTGGTGGTCGTGCGCTTTGTCGGTGGACCCGGCGTGCCGGCTGATGGCCGGCGCCTCTCAGGACGCCTGGGACGATCTGGGAGCTCATGAAAACGATGGATTTACGATCTTCGCAGCGGCGGTGCAAGAAGCCGCGGCGGCGCGCTTCGGATCCCAGGTGCAATGCGAAGGGCTGGAGCACGCGGAATCGCCCGAAGATGAGAACTGGACCGCGGTTAAGCTGCGCGTCTCCTCGAAAGCAACCGTCGAATTTTTGATGAGTCCCGAATTTGTCGAGGCTTTCGGCGCGGAGGAGACTGAGCCGGTTCCGGCGGCGATGTGGGGAAATCCGGCAGATTTGCTAATGCATGTCGAGATTCCGGTCAGCGTGTCGCTGGGGCGGAAAGAGATGCGGATGAAGGATCTGCTCGGCTTGACGCATGGCTCGATTGTGGAGCTGGATCAGGAATTGGGCGACGACGTGGAAATCCGCGTGAATAATTGCGTGATCGCCCATGGCGAAGTAGTGGCGGTGGATGGGAACTACGCGGTCAGGATTCTGAAGATGGTGACGAATGTACCAACTACCGGCTTAAGGAGAATCACTTAGAATGCGCCGTGTAAATTTTCTATACAAATCCAAAAATTTTGCGATATATAGAGGGCTGACGCGGTGAAGATCCACGAAAGTGACCTCTTGAACATCTCGAAACCACAATCCGAGCGATTGTCCGTGACGACGAACTCGACTTCCAGCTCCACGCGAGCCGTGAAGAGCCAGGGCGGCGCAGCGGATGGAATCGACCTGGGGAGCCAGCTAGGGCTGGTTTCGCAGGCCCAGGGTGCCGGCGCCGATACAACGGCGGCGCGCATCGAGCAGTTAAGGGCGCTGGTTCAATCGGGACAATATCAAGTGGATAACAACGCGTTGAGCAAGTCCATCATCGACGCGACCCTCAAGGGCGACTGAGATGACTCCTCAAGAATCGTGTAAGGCCGCGGAAGAAACCATTCAAACCGCGCAACAACTGATGCTCGATCCGCGGCCGGAAGCCATGGACCGGTGTCTGACGGAGCTGAGCCGCGTGGCGGCGATCCTCGAAGGCCTGGCGGTGGGAACTTCGCGCGATTGGAACGCGGAGCTTCGGGCGTCATTTCTGAGAATCCAGATTGCGAATAGACGGCTCCGGCTCCAGATCGAGCATGCCTCGAATTTCTGGCGCGGCTGGATTCAATTGAGGCTGGGGACCGGATACACGCGGCAAGGGCTGCCCGAACTGGCGCAGGGCGAGACGCGAAGCTCGATCGAGGCTTAAAATGGGCGGTCTGTTTGGCACTTTAAACAGCAGCGTGGACGCGTTACGGGC
This sequence comes from Terriglobia bacterium, assembly GCA_963705675.1. Classification (GTDB taxonomy): domain Bacteria; phylum Acidobacteriota; class Terriglobia; order Bryobacterales; family Bryobacteraceae; genus Palsa-187. Next base: position 3,521 of record CAVPKR010000082.1, on the reverse strand, counting down.
GTTCGAGAACGCTCTTGCGGTTTCGCAGAACAACGTAAGCAACGCTTCCACTCCAGGATATGCGGCTCAGCGGGCGACGTTCAACGCGGTTCCCTTCGAGCAAAATGCAGGCTTGCTGGGCGGCGTCAACGCGGGGCCCAATCAAAGCACGCAGAACGAATACCTCGACCAGGCAGTGCGGACGCAACTCGAATTGCAAGGAAACTCGACGGCGCAATCGACGGCCTTATCGTCGATTCAATCTCTGTTCGACGTGACCGGGCAGACTGGGGTTTTGGGCGCGCTGAACAATCTGTTCCAGAGTTTTTCGGCGTGGAGCGCGTCTCCCACTTCTTCATCCACCCAGCAGGGCGTGTTGAATAGCGCGACCGCGCTGGCGCAGAGTTTCAAATCCACCGCCAGCAGCCTCTCGCAAACCACGAGTTCCCTGAACGGGCAAATTTCCTCGACGGTACAGCAGATCAACGCGCTTGCTGCGTCCATCGCGGCCGACAACCAACAAATCGGACAGAGCTCGACGCCCGATGCGGGGCTGGACGCGAATCTGCACGCTTCGCTCGAATCGCTGGCGGGGCTTGCAGATGTATCGGTACAGTTCGCGCCGAATGGAACCGCGACCGTGCTGCTAGGCGGGCAGACTCCCCTGGTAATCGGATCGCAACAGTTCAAAGTTTCCGCCACTTTCACCGATCCGACGCCCGGGCCGAACGCAAATGCCGTTCCGGATGCGCACATTCTGGATTCGAACGGAAACGACATTACCAATCAGATTTCCCAGGGAACCTTGGGCGGTTTGCTGACGGTGCGGAACACGGTCCTGCCGTCGCTTCAAGGCGACAGCAACCAGCAGGGCTCGCTGAATCAGCTTGCGCAGCGGGTAGCGGACCGCGTGAATTCGATTCTGACCGCGGCGCAAACCACGTCGGGCGCGCCGGGGACTCCCCTCTTTACCTATAACTCGACCAGTCCCGTCGACATAGCGAGCACGCTAGGGGTGAGTTCGACCGCTACGATCGACACTCTGGCCCCCACCGATCCGGGTCCACCAGCGGTGCAGAACGGCGCGGCGCTGACATTATCGAATCTGGGTGGTTCGAGCAATGCGGCGGATGAAATCAGCGGACAAACCATCCTCGAATTCGCGGCGGGCACGGCCACACAAGTCGGCCAGCAGACTGCGGATGCCCAGAACAATCAGCAGCTCTACGGACAGACGCTGAACCAGGCCCGGACCGCGCAGGATTCCATTTCGGGTGTTTCATTGGACCAGGAAGCGGTGAATGTGATGCAGCTTGAAAAAGGGTATCAAGCCGCCGGAAAAATGGTAAGCGTCATCGACAGCCTGACCAGCACGCTGATCAGCATGATCCCGGGTTAATCCTTATGATTCAGAATCTCAACATCGTCGGGCAGCAGTTTTTAGGCAACCTGCAATCGCTCAACAGCCGGCTTGCCACAACGGAACAACAGCTCTCCTCCGGCACGACGATCAGCAAGCCGTCGGACAATCCGGGCGAGCTGGGGATGTGCTGCAACTGGAATCCGATCTGGGCCAGGTGACCCAGGTCTCGAGCAACCTCAGCCAGGTGACGGGCCAGGTCAACACCGCCGAATCGGCGCTCGAAACTTCCACCACTTTGCTCGAACAGGTGACCACGCTCGGCGAATCCGGCGCGAACAGCACCACGTCGGCCAGCACCCGCGCCGGACTCGCCCAGCAGGTGCAGGACGCGCTCGCCCAACTGGTGGGCTTGAGCAACACGACGTTCGACGGAAAATACGTCTTCAATGGCAATCTGAGCACTCCTGCCTATCAATTGGATGCGACCAGCGCTACGGGAGTCGACCGATTAAATACCGCCCCCGCGGGAAGCCTGATTCAAGACGCGACCGGCATTACTTTTGCCGTGTCCGAGACGGCCCAGAGTATTTTCGACAATCGCAATCCGGATGACAGCGTCGCGAGCAACAACATATTTGCCGCCGTGAACAGCTTGCGGACCGCCTTGGCGAATAACGATCAGGCGGGCATCACGAACGCCCTGAGCTCGGTACAGACGGCGCAAGGGTATTTATCGCAGCAGCTCGCGTTCTATGGCTCAGTGCAGGACCAAGTCTCGAATGCCACCGATGTCGCCCAGAAGTTCCAGTTGCAGGATCAGACGTCCCTGAGCAGTTTGACCCAGACCAACACAGCAGCCGCGGCAGTGGATTTGTCGCAGGAGCAGAGCGATTTGCAGGCCGCGGTGCAGGCGCAGGCGTCGATGCCGAAGACGTCTTTGTTCGACTTCCTGACCACCACCCTCGGCTAGCCTTATTTCTTGGCGGCGGCTGGCGCAGGCGCCTTTTCGGCGGGCTTGGGCCTCTTCGTGTAGTGATTCATGATCACGATGTCCACCCGGCGATTCTTGGCCCGGCCTTCCGGAGTATCGTTCGTGTCTTCAGGTGAATTGTCCGCAAAGCCGACAATGGCGCAGCGGCTCCGATCGACATTGAACCGCGTGGTCAGCACTTCCATCATCGAAATGCTGCGCGCGGCCGAAAGTTCCCAGTTGCTCCGGAAACGCGCCGTGTGAATGGGGCGCGAGTCCGTGTAGCCCTCAATCCGCAAAGGATTCTTCACGGCATTCAGAGCCTCGGCTAGCTTTCCGATGATGTTGTACGTGCCTGGATCGATCAGCTCGGTGCCCGAGGGGAAAAACGCCGTTTGCTTCAGGCTGACCACTAAACCACGGGGTTCCAGATTGATCTCTACCTTGCCGGTCTTGATTTCGTTTTCGAGCTCTGACGTCAGGCTTTTTAGCGACGGAGCAAGCTCGACGACCTCATCCGGCTGAGCCTCTTTAGCGGCCTTCTGCGCGCCGCCGGGGCCTTTCATTTGGGCGTTTCCCTGACCCTTATCATCCACCGTTCCGCCAAGAATCTTCGCCACAGCGGGCGGAACGCCCAGCGACTTGCCGTCGGCCAAGGCTTTTTCGACGGCTTCCGAAATTTGCTTCGCTTTGGATTTGTCGGTCTGGGAGGAAGCGAACATCACCACAAAAAAAGCGAACAGCAGAGTGATGAAATCGGCATAGGAGACCAGCCACCGTTCATGATTCTCGTGGGATTCGCTGTGACGTCGTCTGTCCATAACTTCGAACTATCCGCGAGCCTCAGCGGCTTCGCCCACGCCTTCCTTGGCCTCTTTACCTTTGGCCTTGACGTCTTTTTTCACGAAGGCCTCCAGCTTGACGCGAATCAACTTCGGGTTCATGCCTTCGAGAATGCTGGAGACGCCCTCAAGCAGCAGTTCTTTCAGTTGCGCGTCTTTCTGGCTGCGGCTCTTTAATTTATTCGCGGCCGGAAGGAAGAAAATGTTCGCGACCGCAACGCCGTACACGGTCGCCACAAAGGCGATGGCGATGCCTTGGCCGACTTCTTCGATATTTTCGAGATGCTTCATCACCTGAATCAGGCCCAGGACGGCTCCAATGATCCCGATGGTGGGGGCGTAACCGCCCGCGGCTTCAAAGACTTTG
>CAVPKR010000081.1:0-10203 GCA_963705675.1 Terriglobia bacterium | reverse complement strand
ATTTGGGCGAAAGAAATGCTATCGAATTTCTCCAAAAGGTCGCGCGACGGCCACCCCGGCGAAAGCGGATCGCCGATATCTTTCACCGCTGGATCGACATATTTACGCGCCAGCGCGTGCCAGCTCATCTTCTGCTCCGCCGCCGGAAGCGGGAAAGGCCATTCGCTAGCCGTGCGGCCCGGAATGAAGCGATGTCCTTTCACGTGATACAGCGTCCGCAGAGTTCCCGTATCGAATGTCGGCATCACCGGCAGATCGAACTGCTTCACGTAATGCTGGACGTACGTGTGGTTGTCGCCGAAGCTTTCCGCGCCGGCTTCAGCATACAAACCTTCTGAAAACGGATCCCGCAGCGTCCAAACCCGGCCGCCCGGCCGCTCCCGGGCTTCGAAGATGGTGACTTCATGACCGGCCTGCGTCAAGTCAAGCGCGGCGGAAAGCCCCGCGAGTCCCGCGCCGATCACCAAGATTTTCTTCGGGCGTCCGGCGGCATGAAGGCGAATCGGAGACGCGGACAGGGCCGCTGCGCCGGGCGCGAAAGTCTCGACGCGAAGCTGTTCTCAGATTCATTCGATTACCGGAAGCCCATTCGCCGGGCGCACCGGACGATGTCTTTTAGGCTGGAACGCCCAACACCAGATCACCAGGCTAAACAAATCCCCGGCCGTTTGGATGGCGTCGGCAAAACGGTGAGAAGCTCCCCTGGCCGTCAACGCCCGAATCCCGTACGAAATCGCGTTCGCCGTCACCGCTAAACCGAGTCCTAAGCTGACCACCAGAAGTAAAGCGTCTCTATGTTTCGATCCCAGCAGCGCTGTCCATAACGCCAGATTCATTACCCCGGCTCCGAAATTCAGCAACTGGCTGGTCTCGTAAAACCAATGGTTCGAAAACCACGGCCGGTGAAACAGCACGAAAGGTAAGAGTATCATCACCAGGACGACAATCCCGAAAAATCGGCCGAACATAGGACGGCTCGGATTGCCCTCCATGGCCCGGTAAGTCAGCGCGATCACCAGCAGGAATTGCATCAAATCCAGCGCAACCTCGTCGGTCCAGTAGACGACAGCATACGTGGCGTTCATCTTCGTTCCGAAGTGATGGACCAGCGCGATTTCCAGGATAGAAGTGGCCAGATAAGTCAGACGATAGCCAAACAGCAGCGGATATTTCCGATAGTAACTTTGGAAAAGAAGGAAGGAAAGCAGGAGAACTTGGAGGACCAAACTGAAGATTTGGACTACATCCGATACCAACCACATCACCGGACTCCCAGCTGACAGATTTCAGCGGAGAGCCCAGTGACCTTAAAGAATTGCCTATGCGACGAAAGAGCTATCCGGGTCCGGAGGCCCAACAGGTCCATGCGCGATAAAAGAACTATCCGGGTCCGGGGGACCGACGGGTCCATGTGCGATAAACGAGCTATCCGGGTCCGGGGGACCGACAGGTCCATGAGCAACGAAAGAGCTATCCGGGTCCGGAGGTCCAACGGGGCCGTGCGCAACGAATGAGCTATCCGGGTCAGGAGGACCCACCGGCCCATGCGCAGAAAGCAACGGGTTAGAGCCATAGGCCAAGGCGCCAATCGAAAGCGCCAAAACAAATACAGTGCAAATTGTAGCACAAACCAACAAAGTTGTTCGCAATTTCATCTTCTCTCACACTCCCTAACGACAGCGATAGTACCTCCCCTAAGGGATGTACTAAGGTCAACGCCTTATATTATAAGAGAAGCTATGCCAAGTGGCCTAAGATAAATCCGGGATTCTGCACTTGACAAAGTCAACCGGATTTAGGCCTAATAGGGTCGGCGTGACAGGCTGGCTCGTAGGGGTGTGTCTACTGTGGCTTGCGAGCCCGCTTCTGGCGGCCCAGTCGCATCATCCGATCTGGTCTATAAATGGGACGAACTGCTGTGCAGAGACTTCAATTCTGAGTGGCGCTGCCGTTGACGGGTCCCAATGCGCGGATTCCTTCATTTCCCATGGCTGGAACTGGTATGTACGATCAAATCCACTGGCTAATTGTGTGATTTCGATTCCGGCTGTATGCACGCGCGACGCAACTTCAATCATCACGCGTTGCAGCGGCGAAATCGGTCCCTGCTCCACGAATAGATCACGCGCAAGCGCTATAGATAAACTTCCTGATGCCGTTCGACCGCTCGTGCAGTGCCACAGGGCCTGCTTCCATCCCGCCCTACCGAACGTGCTTCGTAATCTATCGGCTACTAATAATGCTTCGATGCTGTGTTCATCAAATAGGAATACATCGACGTTGTTGCCAGCGAATGGTTTCAATAAGTCTATTAGAGATTCTTGCAGTTCCTTGGTGAATTTCTGGCCCCGCCCTTGGGATAGCTGGTTTAGCCTTTCTTTGTCTTTTTTAGACTCCGCGTCGGACAAATGCTTTTCTCGCCGACTGTATACATTCCTACCAACATCGGAGATAACGAGCACTACCCATGCAACATTACTACTGAGTCGCATCCCGGAAATTTCCAGGAAGATAGCTACAGCCAATGAAACGGTCTCTGCATACTCAAAGAAAGAGTGGATCTTCTCGACGGTTTTGGCTGAGCCCCATCCCAATAGTGAATCGGGCATATCTCAGTTCGGATTGTGGTCGTTAGCCATCGCAGCAATACTACGAGTTGTTGTCAGTATCATCTATCGGTGCGGCGGGAAGAAATGACCGCTTCTCGTGTCATGAGCGGATGGCGCGAGGGTCGAACCCGCACGCGCTGGTTGAGGGCGCGACCTCGGCTTATAAGGCCGGTCCAATTACCTTTCTGGCAGCCATCCGCGCAAGCGCCTGCATCGGCAGGCTCAATACTCGCAATTGCGAATTGTACAGATGATTTATCCGCAATGCAAGAGGAAATGCACTGATGACACTCACGAATTCTGATACGCTACAGGGTGAAGGAGCGTACTTTGTGAGCGATGAGCAACAAGACGCAGTGATTGGCAGAACCGTTAAGGAGTATGCGGAGTGCCGAAAGAAGTTGGCAGCGCTTCAGCAAGAGGCCGCTAGGCTGACCGATTCGACGAAGAACATCTCGCAGATTCTTCACCACATCGCAACAATTGAATCACCAGCCCAGCCGTTCACTGTCATACTGCGTCAGCAATTAGGAGGCTTCCCCACCACGGAGACGCTAATCACATTGGCGAACAGCGTGGACGTAGAGTTGCAGCGAAAGCGTCAGTTCCATCACCAACTAAAGGAAATGGGCTTTGAGCCGAAAGATTGAGCGCTGAATGAAGAAATTAAGAGAAGCCAGCGAGACGATTAAGACGCTTGAAGTGGATAAGGCCGAGTTCGACCGCGCCCTAGCGAAGATGATCGCAACGCCGCCGATTCGAAAGGCGAGCGTTCCAAAGCGTACGCCGTGGGACGGCGTTATTCGCCGGGGTCCGAAGGCTTCGCGGTAAGCGTTTTGTAGCGCAACGCGGTGCCCATCGCCAGATTGGTGATGATCAGGGCGAACAGATCTTCCGTCGCGCGATTGTTGAACCGGAATTGAAATTCATTCAGGTAGCGTTGCAAGTGCTTCACGCTAACGAAGTGGAACGATCCTATAACGCCGCGCTTGAACAGGCTCCAGAAGTTCTCAACCGAATTCGTATGCGCCCGACCGCGAACGTACTCCCCCTTCGAGTGAATCACTATTTCATGGCGTCGTCCGCGCTTGCTGAGGCTGCGATACGCGCCGTGCTCATCCGAGTAAAGCTGTGCGCCGAAAGAAACGTGATCGCGTAGCGCCTTCTCGACGACCGGCGCGGTTTCGCCGGGAACTACGAACGCGCGAACTTGAGACGGTCCCCGTTCTATGCCGCGCTGAAGAACGCCCATGATGGCCTGTTTGTCATACTTCGAGCGCTGACGACGGGGATCATATTTGCCGCCGTGGAATGTTGCATCCAATTCGACCTCGCCGCCGAATACTCCGCCTTCACTCTGCATCGCCTCGCGAATCCGATGATTCAGAAACCAAGCCGTCCGGTACGTCACGCCGAGGTCGCGCTCCATCTGCATCGCCGAGAGGCTTTTCTTCGCGTTCACAATCAACGCTGTCGCCTGAAACCACTTGCTTAAGGGGATATGGCTCTTATCGAATATCGTGCCGGTGGTCGCACTGAACTGATACTTACAATCCTTGCATTGGAAGAGATGCCGCGCCGGTACGCGGACCTCGACCACTTGACCTTTGCGCTTACTGAATCGCTCGCGCGTGGTCTCATTCGTGATGAACTCGGAAACGTTCGCGCTACCGCAGTCAAGGCACTTCACAACGCCATCGGCCCAGCGTGCGGCCTTGAGGTATTCGATGCACTGTTCTTCGGTTCCGAACGCCTTTTGAACGGCCATCAGGCTGATTCCGTTGTTTCCGCTGTCCATGTATCAAGTTTAAGCTAAGTCCTTACACTTTGTCAAGTGCAGAATCCCGGATAAATCCGAAGTGCTAAGGAAGATAGGCCACCAGGAGGTGGAAAGGAAGGGGTTAAGCCCTTTTTAGAAGCCGGATGACTTCCTGACAGGCGATGTAAATGTTCACAAAACCCAGTCCGGTCACCGCGCCGCGAAAATAGGGGTCGTCCCAGAGATTCTGCAGGGCAGGAATCAGCGATTGGAAGTAATTTACGTCCCAGCTATCGTCCAGCCAGGGGAAGATTACCAGAAAAAGGCCGATTTCGAAGGCAAAAATGGCGAAGCAGATCCCCAGCAGCCGGCGCTGCCAGGTTCGGACCTTCGGGGCTTCAACCGGATTGGGTATTGTAGGATCGCTCCCTGGACTAGGGCTCGGGCTCAGGGACATGCAAACAGCTCTCGTTGTTGATGGTCCGGATGAAGCTCAGGATAGCCGGTCCAGTCACGGCGGCTGGTCGAATTGCGCACCGGTTCGAAACTGAACCGATGGAGATTCGTGGGCCCCACCCGTTCCAGCGCCGAAATATGGTCCGGCGTTGAATATCCTTTATTCCGCGCCAGCCCGTAATCGGGAAACACGCGGTCCCATTCGACCAGAGCCGCATCGCGGTGCGTTTTGGCTAGAATGGACGCCGCCGCGATCGAAAAACTACGCGCATCTCCATGAATCAACGACTTTTGCGCTACCGGTACTTTCAGTTTGACCGCGTCGAGCAGCAGGTAGTCGCATTTAGCGGCCAGTTGGTCGAGCGCGCGCGTCATTGCCAGTAAAGATGCCTGATAAATATTGATGCGGTCGATCTCGAAGGCATCCGCCGCGCCCACGGCCCAAGCCGCGGCACGTTCCCGGATGCGCCCCGCCAGGACTTCCCTCCGGTCCGGGTCGAGCGCCTTGCTATCGTCGAGGCCGCGGATGGGGCGCGCCGGATCCAACACCACGGCAGCCGCGAACACCGGGCCGAACAGCGACCCGCGCCCGGCCTCATCCAAGCCTGCAATCACCCGGAATCCCGCCTCTCGGGCGGCGCGCTCGTAGCGGCTGTGGGGCACTCGAAGGAATCCTAAGAGGTTAGACGCGTTCCTTCAGGCGCGCGGCCTTACCCTTTAACCCGCGCAAATAGTATAACTTAGCGCGGCGCACGCGACCCGTTCGAACCACTTCGATGTGGTCGACCACCGGCGCGTGAACCGGAAAGATTCGCTCGACGCCTTGCCCGAAGCTGACCTTACGGACGGTAATAGTCTCGCCCATTCCCACGTTGTGGCGCGCAATGAGGGTGCCTTCGAAAGCCTGCAACCGCTCCTTGTCGCCTTCCTTAATCTTGACGTGCACCCGAAGGGTGTCGCCGGGACGGAACTCGGGGTGGGTCGCCAGCTTATTCTTGTTCAGGACCTTCGTCATTATCGCGTTCTGCATAACAATTCCCTTTCATCAACATATCCGGACGAAGCCGCGCCGTTTTCTCGCGAGCCGCCTTCATCCGCCACTGCCGGATTTCCTCGTGGTTTCCCCCGATCAGAACTTCCGGCACCTTCCAGCCTCGAAATTCCGCCGGCCGGGTCCATTGCGGGCAATCCAGCAGCCCGTTTTCGAACGACTCAGCCACCGACGACATCTCGTTGCCGAGCACGCCTTCTCTCAACCTCGCCACCGCGTCGATCACCACCGCCGCGGCCAGTTCGCCGCCGCTCAGCACATAATCGCCGATCGAAATCTCGTCGTCGGCCAGATGCCCGGCCACACGCTCATCCACGCCTTCATACCGGCCGCAGATCAGCAGCAGTTCATCCAGCTGCGCATACCCGCGCGCCGTCGCCTGCTCAAACTTCGTCCCCTGCGCCGACAACAGCGCGACCCGTTTCCGCGGTCCACGCTTCGGGCAAGATCGATTCCACGGCTTCGAAGATCGGTCTCGGCTTTGAGCAACATCCCCTCGCCGCCGCCGAACGGCCGGTCATCTACAGTCCGATGCTGGTCATGAGTCCAGTTCCGCAGATCGTGGACGCGAATCTCGATCAGCCCCGCCGCCTGGCCCTCTGGATCACCCCGTGCTCAAACGGCCCCCGGAAAAACTCCGGGAAAATCGTCAGCACGTGAAACCTCATCTTACTGAGAGTCCAGAAGCCCTTCCGGCAATTCCACCCGGATGATTTTCGCCGCCACGTCGATCTCCCGGCAAATCGCTCTCGCAAACGGGACCAGAATCTCGCGGCCGTCCGCCGCCTCCACCTTCAGCAGCGGCGGACCGCCGTAATCCTCTACTCCCGAAACCACTCCCACGAACCGCCTCGGCCGGACCTCACCGACCACCTGCAACCAATCAAATCGGCGTGCGAATACTCGCCTTCTTCAGGTACCGCCCGCTCCGACTCCGGCACCAGGATATCCGCTCCTGCCACATCTTCAGCCTGGGAGATCGAATCGATTCCTACGAACTTGAACACCGGACGCCCGTCGTGACACCAAAATTCTTCCACCTCGAACCGCAGCTGCCGGCCGTCCACCTCAAGCTCACGTTTTTTAGCTTTTCCGCTCGTCCGGGCTGGGAGCTGTCAATCTCCCCTAACAGTTCACCGCGATTTCCACGCGTTCGCCGAAATCCGGCCGATTACTCCAGCCTTCCTATCACTTACTCCAATATTTCAAGCGTAAAACGGCGGTTCAACTTCATTCCAGCCGCACCAAGCAATGTCCGGATCGACCGTGCCGTTCGGCCCTGCTTGCCGATCACTTTTCCTAAATCGCTAGGCGCCACACGCAATTCGAGTACCGTAACCTGTTCGCCCGCTATCTCGCGAACCGTTACTTCTTCCGGAATATCCACAAGTGCCTTCGCAATTTCCGTTACCAAATCTTTCACCCGTTTTTCACCCTCCTGTTGGCTCGATTCTAACAGATTGGGCGTTCCGCTTAGGCGGTTACGGCGCAGGCGCCGGATTTTACTTGCATCAATCTCGCAACCGTAGCCGACGGCCGCGCTCCATTTTTCATCCAATGGGCGATCCGGTCGTGACTCAGATTCACGGCCTTAGGCTTTGACACTGGGCTATAGTTCCCACTACTTCAACCGAGCGGCTATCGCGCGCCCGGTCCTTTTCGATTACCACCACGCGGTAGCTCGGCTTCTTCTTCGCGCCGAACCGCGCCAAACGAATCATCAACATCGCTAATCCTGTCCTTCATACTCACTGATTTCACTCGGTAAATTGCCGTATTAGCCTCGGCCCGAATCCCATGGGAAGCTTCAATTTCCCGAGCCTTTTGCCCAAGAATCCGCCGCCGCCGTAAAACTCTTCATCATCTTGCGAGCCTGCGAATACTGCTTCAACAGGCGTTCACTTCCTGCACCGACGTCCCGCTGCCCTTGGCGATCCGCCGCCGCCGCGCACCGTTGATGATCATGTGATTCGCGCGCTCCTCGCGGCGTCATCGAATCGACGATCGCGACCAGTCGCGTAATCTCCTTCTCGTCCACTTTCATGTTCTTCATGTCCTTGAGGGGCCCGAGCTGCGGCATCATGCCCAGAATCGATTCGAGCGGACCCAGCTTGCGCAATTGCCCCATCTGGTCGCGAAAATCGGCCAGGGTGAAATCGTCCTCGATGCAGCTTCCGCTGCATCTCCTCGGCTTGCTTCTGATCGATGGCTTCTTCCACCTTCTCGATCAGGCTGAGCATGTCGCCCATGCCGAGGATCCGCTGCGCCACGCGATCGGGATGAAACGACTCCAGCGCGTCCGGCTTTTCGCCCACCCCGACGAACTTCAACGGCTGCCCGGTAACCGCGCGAATCGAGAGCGCCGCGCCGCCGCGAGCATCGCCGTCCATCTTGGTCAGAATGGTGCCCGTGATCCCGAGGCGCTTGTTGAATTCGTCCGCGGATTTGACCGCGTCCTGCCCGGTCATGGCGTCGGCGACGAACAGAATCTCGCTGGGATTGAGCTGATCCTTCAGCTCGGTCAGCTCCGTCATCAGTTCTTCGTCGATGTGCAGCCGCCCGGCGGTATCCACCAGAAGCACATCGCGCCCCGTCTGCGTGGCTTCCTTGCGCGCCGACCGCGCCAGTTCCGCCGGCTTGGTCTCCTCAGGCGTCCCCTCGTAAATCGGAAGCTTCAGATCGCGAGCCAGTACGCTCAACTGTTTCCGCGCCGCGGGACGATACACGTCCACCGAAACCATCATCGGCGAGTGCCCGTTCTTCGAAAGCCAACGGGCCAGTTTGCCGGTCGAAGTGGTCTTGCCCGACCCTTGCAGCCCGACGATCATCATGACGCTCGGCGGCTCATTGGCGGTCCGCAGTTTGGCCTGGTGGGTCCCCAGCATCTTGACCATTTCATCGCGAACGATCTTGACCACCTGCTGGGTCGGCGAAAGCGCCGTGAGCACTTCCTGCCCCATGGCTTTCTCTTTCACCGCTTCGATGAACTGCTTGGTGACGCGAAAATGCACGTCGGCCTCGAGCAGCGCCACGCGAATCTCGCGTAGCGCGGACTCCATATTTTCCGCCGAGAGTTTCCCTTCGCCGCGCAGATTTTTGAATACCCGCTGCAAGCTTGTCGCTTAGATTCTCAAACATGATTTCGCCCTCGGGGGCAGACGCCTGCGGTGGGCGGATTCCTTTATAGTGTAGCGCAGTTAGCGGGCTTCAGCCCATTCAGTCGCGCCGATCCTGCTCCGAGTCGATCTCAGCATCCGCTTGCTTCATCGCAGCATCGCCTCGTCCATCAGGTGAAGAATCCCGTTTGCTTTCCGGCTCCTTCCGATCGGTGAGCCAATGCTCCAATTCCAGCCGATCAGCTTCGGCCAGCGCCAGGATAGCCTCCTTAATCGCTTGGATGCTCATATCTCTACGTTAACGCATCGCCCCGGCGATCCATCTTTCACCCGCCTCGCCACTCGCCGCAACCCAGCCAAGCTCAACTTCGGAGACTGCTTCGTGTACGCGCTCGCCAAAACTACCGCACAACCGATCCTTTTCAAGGGCGACGACTTCTCTCAGACCGATATTCCGCGGCTATACTAAAATCCATGAACTGGGCCCGGCTGCTGATCCTGGCTGCACCACTGGCCACCGCACAATCCCTCGACTTCGACGTCTACAAATCCAAAGTCGAGCCGATCTTCCTCAAGAAACGCCCCACCCACGCGAGATGTGTGGCCTGCCACGTCGACGCCGCCACTGCGTTCAAGCTTCAGCCGCTCGATGAAGGCGCAAAGTCGTGGACCGAAGCTCAATCCCGCAAGAATTTCGAGATGGTTTCGAAAATCGTCGTCCCCGGCAAGCCCGAGTCGAGCCGCCTCCTAATGCATCCCTTAGCGCCCGATGCAGGCGGCGACAGGTTCCACGGCGGCGGCCGTCAGTTCGCTTCGAAAGATGACCCGGACTGGAAAACCATTGCAGCCTGGGTTAGCGCCGCGCACTAGGGAGTCACGACCGTTCCGTTGCGCTTCGGCACTTCGCCCACCGGAATCCGAGCCACTTCTTTCCGCGTCGCCGTATCGATCGCCGATACCGAATTCGACCCCGAGTTCGCGATGTAAATCATCTTCCCATCCGGCGTGAACGTGATCCAATCCGGCACCTCGCCGGTCTTCACATACCCCAACACCTTAAGATCCGGCAGCGAATACACGAACACCGCATTCGCCAGCGAGCTATCCACCCACAGCGTCTTCCCATCCGGAGCGACTCCGATTCCATGCGACGGCGCGCCGCCTTCCGTGTGCCCGCCCGACGGCTCCGACGGCAGCTTGATCCGGGCTTCC
>CAVPKR010000080.1:0-16275 GCA_963705675.1 Terriglobia bacterium | reverse complement strand
GCTGGGGTCGATTTTCATGGGGTTGAGCTGCATCGGCGTATATATGACGCGAACTTCATATCCCGGCGAGATGATCACGCTGGCGCTGCTGGGGGTATCGAGCGGGCTGTTCATTGTGCCGCTGAACGCGTTCCTGCAACAGCGCAGCGAGAGTACCGAAAAAGGCCGCATGATCGCGACCAACAATTTCTACAACACCGTGGGACTCTTGCTTGCCACCGCGACGCTGAGCGGCCTGCACGATCGCCTGCATGTTTCCGCAGACAAGCTGATCCTGATTTTCGGTGTGGTGACGCTGCTGGGAACGGTCTACATCGTCCGCCAGGTTCCCGAGTTCACGGTGCGCTTCATTCTGTGGATCACGACCCACACGATTTACAAGATCCGCATTCTGGGCAAGGAAAACGTCCCGTTTCGCGGGCCGGCGCTGCTGGTTTCGAACCATGTGACGCATATGGACGGGTTCCTGATCTCGGCCTGCATTCAACGAATCGTGCGATTCATGTTGTGGAAGCCGTATTACGAGATGAAGAGCTTGAACTGGTTCTTCCGGTTCGCGAAAACGATACCGGCGGGGACCACCGGACCTCGCGATGTGATCGCGTCCATGCGTGCGGCGCGCGCGGAGCTGGAGGGCGGACACGTCGTTGCGATCTTCGCCGAGGGAGCCATCACGCGCACCGGCAACTTGCTTCCGTTCAAACGCGGGATGGAGCGGATTGTCGATGGCCTGGATGTTCCTATCATTCCCGTGCACCTCCACGGAGCGTGGGGCAGCATCTTCAGCTTCGAAAAAGGCCGGTTCTTCTGGAAATGGCCCAAGCGAGTGCCGTATCCGGTGACGGTTTCATTCGGAAAGGCGATGCCCTCGACTTCCAACGTGGCTGAGGTGCGGCAGGCGATCTCGGAACTGGCGAGCGACGCCGTGGAGGACCGCAAGAGTCCAGGCGACGTGCTGGGCCGTCGTTTCGTAAAGGCGGCGCGAAAGAATTGGTCGAAATTCTGCATGGCGGATTCGAGCGGCCGGGAACTAACCTACGGCCGCGCGCTGGCCGGCAGTCTTCTGATCGCACGTTGGGCGCGGAGTCAAGATGCGAGGGTCGGCGTCCTGCTGCCGCCGTCTGTGGGAGGGGCGCTGGCGAACGTCGGCTTAACCATCGCAAGCAAGACTCCCGTGAATCTGAATTTCACCGCGGGCAAAGAAGCCATGGACGCCGCGGTTGAAATCTGCGGCATCCGGACCGTCCTGACGTCGAAAGTATTTCTCAAGAAAGCGGGACTGGAGCAAACCGCGAACATGGTCTTCCTGGAAGAGATCCTGGCCGCCTTGGGACCGGTAGCGAAAGCGCGGGCGCTGATTGCCGCGCGCATGGCTGCGGTTTCGATGCTGGTCAAGAAAACCACGCCCGATTCGCTCGCGACCGTCGTTTTTTCGAGCGGCAGCACCGGAAATCCGAAAGGTGTGATGCTGTCCCACTACAACATTATTTCGAACATCGAAGCTATGGTGCAGGTGTTCTGGCTCGATTCGACCGATCGCATTATCGGCGTGCTGCCGCTGTTTCACTCCTTCGGATTCACGGTGACATTGTGGCTTCCGCTGATCACCGGCTGCGGAGTCGCGTATCATCCGATTCCCACCGATTCGAAGACCATCGGCGAGCTGGTGGCGAAGTACCGGGGCACTTTCCTGCTCTCGACGCCGACATTCTGCGGCGGCTATGCGCGCAAATGCACCCGCGAACATTTCGCGTCGTTGAGATTTGTTTTGGTGGGCGCCGAAAAACTGCGTGAGTCTGTGGCGAAGACGTTTCATGACGCGTTCGGGTTGGATCTGCTCGAAGGCTACGGCTGCACGGAAATGTCCCCGGTAGTGGCGGTGAATGGTCCGAACTACGAAAGCGGGACGGATTCGCAGATCGGAAGTAAGCCGGGGACCGTGGGGCATCCGCTACCTGGCGTCGCGATCAAGGTGGTCGACCTTGAAACCGGGAAAATGCTGGGAGCCAAACAGGAAGGACTGCTGATGGTGCGCGGCGCGAACCGGATGCTCGGGTATCTGGGGGATGCCGAGCGCACGGCTGCGGTGATCGAGGACGGGTGGTATCGCACCGGTGACCTGGCTGTCATTGATGAGGAGGGCTTCGTGCGCATCACGGATCGCCTGTCGCGGTTCAGTAAGATTGGCGGCGAGATGGTGCCGCATCTGAAGATCGAAGAAGCCGCCTACGCGATTCTGGGCGACTCCGCTTGCGTGGTTACCGGCGTTCCGGACGAGCGGAAAGGCGAACGGCTGGTGATGCTCTACACACATCCTGAAATCGCGCCAGCGGATCTGTGGCGGCGTCTGGCGGATACGGATCTGCCTCGCCTGTGGCTGCCGAAGGGTGAGAATATTTATCAGGTGGACAGCCTGCCGTCGCTGGGACCGGAAAGATCGACCTTCGCGGCGTGAAGGCGAAAGCGGAATCCATGCTGCGAGTCCGGGAATCGGCCGTGATCTAGGCGTTACGATATCCAAAGATGGATTTCATCTGTAACGTCTGCGGCGCTGATTGTAAGATTCCTCCCGAAGGCTTGGGCCGCGAAACGGAGAGCTGTGCGGAGTGCGGATCGTCGGTCAGGCTCCGCGCCTTGCTGGCGCTGCTCTCCCAGGAAATTTTCGGAGCGTTGATGACGCTGCCGGAGTTTCCGGTGCTGAAGGGGATCCGCGGAATCGGGATGAGCGACGCTCCCGATCTGGCGGAACGGCTGGCGGAGAAGTTCGATTACACCAACACGTTCTATCACCGGGCGCCGCGGCTGGATGTGACCAATCCCGATGAGGGCGATTTCGGGCGCTACGATTTTATTCTGTCGAGCGAGGTGATGGAGCATGTTCCGCCTCCTGTGGAGCGCTCTTTCGCGAGTCTTTATTCGATGCTTAAGCCGGATGGTTTGCTGCTGCTGACGACGCCGTACAACGTGGGCGGCAAGACGGCCGAGCATTTTCCCGATCTGCACAAATACACGCTGGCATCGGCCGGCGGGCGCGCTGTGCTGGTGAACCGGCGGCGGGATGGCTCCATCGAAGTGTTCGAGGATTTGACTTTTCACGGAGGGCCCGGGTCGACGCTTGAAATGCGCGCGTTCACGGAGGAATCTTTGCGTGAAATTCTCTGCGGCGCGGGATTTCGCGAAGTCCACTTCGCTACGGAAACCTTGCCGCAGCATGGGATCGAGCACCTCGGACAGTGGTCTCTGCCGATGGCGGCCCGTAAGGGACGTTTTCAGCCGCCCGCGGCGGAGCTGGCGCTTCAATATTGCGAAGCTTACCGGCTCGCCGAGCGGACCAGGCTGCATCTGAAGCGTGTGGAAAACGACTATCGGGAGCATATCGCTTTTCACAAGCTGGCAGACGATGAGTGGAAGCGCGAACAGCTTAAGAATCTCGCCTGGATCAAGACCGTCGAGACGGATTGGGAGAAGCGTACGCAGTGGGCGGTGGAGCTCGAACAGGCGCGGAAAGACGCGGTGGCTGAATTCAGGCGCGTGGAGGCATCCGAAGCAGAAACCTGCAAGCAGCTCGAAGCATTGCAGGCTAAGCTTGCGGCGATCGAGGCGACCACTTGGTTCCGGCTGGGCCGCAAGCTCGGCAGGATTTAATGCTGAACCTTGCGCCGTCGCGCCGTCGCGACGCACCATGAAGTGATCGCCCCTCCACATTCCACGAAAGTCTTATACGGCCAGTGAATGTGGAGGTTTCGATATAGAATCTCCAGGTTGGCGGTGCTCTTTTTGATTTCCCTGAGTTTCAGGTCCGGCGTGAATACGGCGTAACTTTCGTCGTGGTCGGGGGAGCGGAACGGATTCCCTTTCTGATCCCGGCCGACGTCCTGCTGGCCGTGTTTGCTCATGCCGACGCCGCCGACGTTTCGATTCACATAATCCTGCAAGAAAGCAGCGTCGTTGTGGAGCATCCATTGCGGCAAGGGGACCATGTCCTTGCCTCGCATGACGTACATGCCCATCACGTCGACGTCGGAAATCACCATGGCGCCGTTGTGAAACAGAACTTCGCGCTCCCGCTTGCCCATTTTGACTTTGCGGAACTCAAACTTGTGGGCAGCCTTGAATTCGCGCATCACCTGCTCATCCACTTTGAAAGAACCGGGCTTCGCGTCGGGGTGTTCGGCGTAAAAGATAGCCGCCAACTGCTTGGCGGCGTAACTGTGGGTGGAATAGAAGTCGGTCTCGATGTGCTTGGTCCCGTCCTGAATAATGACGCCGAACTCAGCATCAATCTTGTATTGGATGTAGAGGCTCTTCCCGACCACGTCTTCGAGGCCGCCATGATACTGGATGGAGGCTGCCTTCGATGTCCGGCATAGGATGGTCCATTTATTCTTGAACGCCAGCATCGCGTACCCGGCGGCGATATCCGCTGGAAAGCCGAATTTTGCGGCCATGCGACGGATCTCGTTGAGCAGTTCCGGGTGCTCATTGGCGATCTTGACGCGCTCCTCGGGGCTGATGTCGTTGCCTGGATCGATCTTGGTCTTGCTCGGGTCACCCGATTTGGCGGCCTCATCCTTCAGATGGTTAAGGCCTTCTTCAGCGGTGGCCTTCCAGCGCGCCGTGCTATGCCCGCGAACCGCATTGGCGAACTTGTTTCCCAGCTTCTGAGCGTGTGGGGCGGCTTTGGTGGATATCTTGGCCGCGACTACATTCGAAGCTCCATAGCCAAGTAAGCCGCCTAGCAGCGTCGCCAGGGCTTCCGCGCCGTAGTCGAGATCGGTACCGGTATTCACCTGTTGGGCGAACCGGTCCCAGTAGGGTTTATACATCTCCCAGTTGGTGCCGACATCGACGGCGCCGCAGAACACACGCATCGCCGCCACCAGGCCGGCCCATCCGAGGGCGGCGGTGGTGGCGAACAGCAGCAGAATGCCTCCCATGGCGGCAAGGCTCTCGGCGCTGGCCAATCCCTTAACCTGATCGAACGCGTCCGACGCGATCCTGCTGCCGTACTTGTCAAAGGCGATGGCGGACATCTCCTCCGCGCGTTCACGCCGGGTCATGTCCTGACCCATAAGCTTGCGCCAGAAATACGTGAAGTACAGAAACGCGTTGGCTTTGCCGCTCCAATCCGAGCCGACCGCCTTCGTATTGACACCGAAGGCCACCAAGCCGCGCAGCTTGGCCTGGGGGTTCAGGCCATAGGCTTGAAGCAGGAGAACATCCTCACCTGAAGGCGCCGCCAGCACCTGATCGCTGGCGCCGAAGAAGAATCCGTGACTGGTGGTGATGATTCCGCTCGATACTCCGAAGATTCGCATGAAGCCCTGCGAGTTCGTGCGGGCTTCCCATGCGTAGTTGTCCCAATCGACCCACAGAGTGGCGATGTTCTCGGATTCGTTCGCCGGCGCCGATGGCGCCCTCCCGCCGTAATCCGCAAAGTTTCGGCGGACGAGCTCGATGGTTAGAATGTGCGGCACGCGATGATTTTACCTTACAGGGGACAATGGTCTATTAGAATGCATATTCACATTCGCGGGGATGGCTTGGCCGCCTGGTGCAGCGCGCGGCTGCTTTCGCAAAGCGGTCTCCATGTTTCGGTCGACCGGCCGCGGCGTCGCCATTCCCGTCTGATCCTGATCGGCGATCCCACGCAGGCTTTATTAGCGGAGCTGGCGGGAAATCCGACGCTATTTCAAAACCTGCCGCGAATTCGAAAACGGGTTGTGGCTTGGGGATCCGAGGTGCGGGAGTTCGATCACTCAGCGGCGATCGTGAATGAGCCGGCACTGCTTGACGATCTCTGGTCGCGCACTGCTTTCGAAGAGACCGGCGGCGAGGCTGACTGGAACATCTTCGCGTCTCTGCCGATTCCCGCGAAAGAGCAAGGTTTTGGAACGCGCACGGCCAACCTCGCCGAAGTGGAATTGCGCGGCGCTCGCGAGACGTGCTGGATCGAATCCTTCGAGCAGGGCTGGATGTTTCTGATTGCCGGGGACACTCCTACGGGTTATCTGATATCGGTAGGCGGGCATCCAGACACATTCCTGGCATCCAGCCAGTCGATCGCGAAGGAAATCGCCGAAGTAAGATCGATGGCGGGGGAAATACCTGCATTTCCACGCATCGCATCGCCGATGTTCGGAGCAGATTGGCTGGCCTGTGGGACTGCCGCGATGGCTCTCGATCCGTTATGCGGCGACGGCGCGGGTCATGCGGTGCGCGAAGCGATTCTCGCCGCGGCGGTGCTTCGATCCGTCGCGATGGGGTCGGAACCGGCGGGTTTACTGCAACACTACGAGGCTCGCCTGGGAGTTGCGTTCGAACGTCATCTGAAGATTTGCGAGGGATTCTATATGACCGGCGGCGACGGCGACTGGTGGAAGTCCGAATTGGATCTCCTGCGCCAGGGTCAGGAATTTTGCCGCGCCCGTAGCCCCCGCGACTGGCATTACCGGCTGGAAGGCCTCTATCTTAAGCCGCTTTAAGCCGTATATCGACGATGGGAGAGGTTACGATTGGCCCGCGATAATCGGGGTGCCGGTATTCGAGATGCATCCCGCGCCCCAGGAACGCCGCCTTCAGCATCGACCCGCCCCAGTTCGATCCGCTGATCCGCACTTCAACCGGCTCCGGGCAGAACTCGGGATGCCCTGAAATCAGCGCTTGCCCATCGCGCCGGACTACGAGGGTGTACCAGCGATTCCGCGTCGCCACTTCGAGCGTGCTCTCATCGGGAAGGTCGCGAAGATAGACGCCTCCCTCGATTTCGCTGCGAATAATGTTGCCGTTGATCTGGTCGCTCAGATTCTGGTGCGGCGCGAAGATCACGGTCTTATCCAGCATTTCGCCAACTACATTTTACATCCAGATTTACAATGGAAGGAGCCGCACATGAGAAGAGCCGCCCGGGCGTGACGCATCCAGCCGTTCGCGACCTGTTTCAGACCCTCAGCCGACACCCCGCGTACCAGGAGCTGGTGAGCAAGCTCTCCCGGCGGGAATTGGGGAAATCCTCGCTCGCGGGGCTCACCCCAACCGCGAAAGCGCTCTATCTGGTCCTCTTGTGGCAGGCCACAGAGCGCCCTTTGCTAGTGATCGCCGACGGCAACCAGCGCGCCGAATTGCTTAGCGAACTGGTCGAGACGTTTTTCGATTTGCTGATTTCGCACGCGGGATCGAGGCCGCAACTGCTTCCTGCTCTCGACGTTCTGCCGGGACAGAAACTATCCCCCCATACCGAAATTACGGGCGCTCGCGCGATCGCGCTGTGGCGGATGGCGAGTGGCCCTGTCCCCATCACGATCGCGCCGGCAGGATCGTTGCTGCTACGAACGCACCCGCCCGAGCACTACCGGCGGCTTGCGCTTGAAGTGCGTGTAGGCGAGGAACTGCCTCTCGATGTCCTCGAAGCCCATCTGCGCTCGATCGGGTACGAGAAGCGCGATCCCGTCGAGATGGTCGGCGAATATTCCATCCGTGGCGGCATCCTGGATGTTTTTCCCGCCGACAATGCGCGTCCCTTACGGGTCGAGTTCTTCGGCGATGAGGTGGAGTCGATCCGCCGCTTCGACGTCGATTCGCAACGCTCCGTGATGAAAGTCACCGAAGGCCGCATTCTTCCGCTGATCGAACAGCCCCGCGAAGGCATGCTGTTTCCCGGCTGGGAATTCGTCGACGCGATGGAGAATCCGCGTGAAAAATCGCTGATCGATCTGGCCGGAGACGCCGTCGTCGTCCTGGATGAGCCGGAGCAGATCGCCTCCGCATCGGAGCGCCTGTGGAAACGGCTGGAGCAGCAAGATGCTCCGGAGCTCGCCGCCGCGAATTTCTACCACTGGGAAGATTTAGAGCAGCGCATCGGCGTTCTTCCGCAAATCCATCTGCGTGAACTGGACCTCGACGTCAACACGCCGCACATCGGCACTCGTCCGTCCATGGCATTTCACGGAAGCATGCAGGTCGCGGTCGCCGAAGCCCGAACCATGGTCGAGCAGCGTTATCGCGTCGCGTTCTTCGCCCCTTCGAACGGCGAGCTCGAACGCTTGGCCGATATTCTGCGTGAGTATTCGGTGCCGTTCCAACTGGGTCTCGCGCCTAACGAAGCCGCTTCGCCCTACCTTGCCGAACGCGCCTATCTGGCCGGTCCTGTCGCCAGCACGTACCTTATTAAGGGAAAGGTCCGCCGAGGGACCATCTTCCCCGAATCGTCCATCGCCTTCATCGGCTCCGAGGACCTGTTCGATTCCTCCGACCTAATTGCCCGCCCCGGCATTACCAAGACCCAGCTGACTGCCTTCGCGGCCGACCTCGCCGATCTGAAACCGGGCGATTTCGTGGTTCACGTGACCCATGGCGTGGGGAAATTCGTCGGTGTCCGCGAAATCGTCCAAGGCGAACAGAAGGGCGATTTCATGCTGCTCGAATATGCGGGCGACGCGAAACTCTACGTCCCGCTGACTCGCATGGACCTGGTCGAGAAGTATCGCGGCGCGGGCGAGGCGGGACCGTCGCTCGACAAGCTGGGCGGCGCGACATGGACCGCTCGCAAGTCGCGCGTCAAGGCCAAGATGAACGATATGGCGGACGAGCTTCTGAAGCTCTACGCCCAGCGCCGCATGGCTGACGGCTTCGCGTTTTCTCCCGATTCCAACTGGCAGCGCGAGTTCGAAGACGCCTTCGAGTTCACCGAGACCAAAGACCAGCTATCCGCGGCCAAAGAGATCAAGCGCGACATGGAATCTCCGCATCCCATGGATCGCCTGTTGGCCGGCGATGTCGGCTATGGCAAAACTGAGGTCGCCATGCGGGCCGCCTTCAAGGCGCTGGGCGACGGCAAACAAGTGGCCGTGCTCGCGCCGACTACGGTGCTCGCGTTCCAGCATTTCGAGACTTTCAAATCCCGATTCGCGGCTTTCCCGGTGCGGATCGAAATGTTTTCGCGATTTCGCTCGGCGAAGGAGATCAAGCAGGCTCTGGAAGAATTGGCCGCCGGAAAAGTGGATGTCGCCATCGGCACGCACCGCCTGCTTTCGAAAGACGTCGAATTTCGCGATCTGGGCCTGGTTATTATCGACGAAGAACAGCGCTTCGGCGTCCGCCACAAGGAGCGTTTGAAGCAGATCAGCCAGACCGTCGACGTCCTGACCATGAGCGCCACGCCGATTCCGAGAACGCTGCACATGTCGCTGCTCGGTATCCGCGATATGAGCGTGATCGAGACTCCGCCGAAGGATCGGCTGGCGATTCACACCGTGGTCGCGCACTTCGATCCCGATCTGATCCGCACCGCGATCGATCAGGAATTGCAGCGCGGGGGCCAGGTTTATTTCCTGCACAATCGCGTCGATTCGATCTTTTCCCGCGCGGCAGCGGTTCAGCAACTGGTTCCGAACGCGCGCATCGGCGTCGGCCACGGACAGATGGGAGAACAGGAGCTGGAACGCGTCCTGCTCGGCTTTATGCGCCACGAATACGACGTCTTCGTTTCCACTACGATCGTCGAAAATGGCCTGGATATTCCGCTTGCCAACACCATCATCATCGAAAATGCCGAGCGGCACGGCCTTTCTGAGCTGTATCAACTCCGCGGCCGCGTCGGCCGGTCGAATCGGCGGGCTTATGCCTATCTTCTGGTTCCCCAGGACACCGAGTTAAGCGAGATCGCACGCAAACGCCTCGCGGCATTGCGGGAATTTTCGGACCTCGGGGCAGGCTTCAAAATCGCCGCACTCGATTTAGAATTGCGCGGCGCCGGAAACCTGCTGGGAGGCGAGCAGCACGGACACATCTCGGCTGTCGGCTTCGACATGTATCTGAAGATGCTCGAACAGACCGTTCAGGAGCTGAAGGGCGAAGAGACGCCGCTCGAGATTCACTCGGCCCTGAATCTGCAGCTCGACATCCGCATCCCGCCCGAATACATCGCCGATGAAAATCAACGTCTGCGCGCGTATAAGCGTATCGCCGACGCGCGAGACGCCGAGCAAGCGGAAAAAGTTCGTGCCGAGCTCGCCGATCGATATGGCCCGCCGCCCGATGCCGTCGAAACGCTGGTCCGCTTCACCATGCTCAAGACCGCTGCCGAGAGCGCCGGGATCGAGGCCATCGACCGCCGGGGCGGGGCATTACAGATCAAGTTTCACCCCGGTTCGAAGATCGACCCGTCGAAGCTTATGGCGCTGGTCGCCTCGCGCGAGGGCGCGCAATTCACCCCGGCCGGGGTCTTGCGCCTGCCCCTATCCGCGACTGAAAATGCCGCGGCAGTTCTAGATTTCGTCAAGGCGTCCATCGACGCCCTGGCGTAGCGTTTTTTCACACAGTATCGAAAAAGGCCACTTGTCCGACTGGAAACCCCTCAAAAACGTGGCTGGAGCCTGGCCGCAGGCGTGCACTATAATCGAAATATGCGCAAATGGGTTTTCTGCTTAGGCGTATCAGGTTTTCTTGCCTATGCCGCTGATGTGGCGATCATGGAAGAGATCGTCTGCAAGGTGAACAGCGATATCATCACGCGCAGTGAGCTTGAAAAGGACCGCCGCGATGCCGAGGCCGATCTGCGCCGCGAAGGTCTCGCCGGCCGGGCCCTGACTGAAGCCGCCGCGGCAGCGTCCCGCAACGTCCTGCGCGAGCGCATCGACCGGCTGCTGCTGGTCCAGAAAGGCAAGGAGCTCGATTTCAAGGTGGATGCCGAGGTTGCCAAGCAGCTCGCGGAGATCCAGAGGCGCTCCAATATTGCTGATCCCGAAAAATTTCAGCAGTACGTTCACGAACAAAGCGGGACTCCTTACGAAGACTACAAGAGCGAAATCAAAAACAAAGCCTTGATGGACCACGTGATTCGCCAAGAAGTTTCCGGCAACATCAAGATCAAGACTGAGGAGATGCAGCAGTACTACGAAGAGCACAAATCCGAGTTCCAGCGTCAGGAGCGCATCTTCTTGCAGGAAATTTTCATTTCGACCGAGGGCAAAGACGGCGGTGGAGTTCTCGCGGCTCAGCGAAAGGCCAACGACCTAGTTGCCCGCGCGCGCAAGTCCGAAAAATTTTCTGATCTGGCGCAATCCAACTCCGACGATGCCAACGCCCCCAACGGCGGAGAGATGCCTGCCATGCAGAAAGGCGAGCTGCTCAAAGTGATTGAAGACGCCGTGTGGGACCATCCGCGCGGCTACGTCACCGATCCCATCAAGGTGGAAAAGGGCTTCTACATCTATAAGGTGGTGGAGCATCAGCAGGCCGGACTCGCCGATTTCGAGCAGGTACGCACGGAAGTGGAGGATAAGTTGTTCCGTCCGAAGATGGATCCCGCGCTGCGCATCTACCTCACCAAGCTCCGTACCGAAGCGTTCCTCGAAATTAAGCCGGGCTATGAAGACTCGGGCGCGGCGCCGGGAAAGAATACCGCGTGGGTGGATCCTGCGCAGCTCAAGCCGCAAACCGTGACCAAGGAAGAAGTCGCCGCCAAGACGCGCAATAAGAAACTTTTAGGGCTGATTCCGATTCCCGGCACGACCACCAAATCCACCGGGACGTCGTCTTCCCACTAGCGTGAAATCGCCCTACGTAAACCAGCTGGAACCGAATCAGGCCGTGACTGGGCTCTTTCTGGTTCATCACAAGGATGTTCGGCAAAAGAAGTCGGGAGACCCGTATCTTTCGCTCACTCTTGCCGATCGCACGGGCGAGCTCGACGCGAAGATGTGGGACAACGCGGCCGAGGTGATCGACGCATTTAACCGCGACGATTTCGTGCGCGTCAAGGGCCTGTATCAGATCTTCCAGAACCGTCCCCAGCTCACCGTCCACAAAATCGCGTTGGTGGCGGAAGCCGAAGTTGACTTCGCGGATTATTTTCCAGCTTCATCACGCAATCGCGACGAAATGTTTCAGGAGTTGCGCTCCTGGATCGCTTCCATCGGCAACCCGCACCTGAAAGCTTTGCTCGAAGCCATCTTCGCGGATGAAGCAGTAGCGCTCGCCTATCGGACCGCGCCCGCCGCCAAGTCGGTCCATCACGCCTGGCTCGGGGGCTTGATTGAGCACGTGCTGTCGCTATGCCGCCTGGCGAAATTCACCGCCGCCCACTATCGCGACATCGATCTTGACCTGCTGCTCGCCGGCGTGATCCTGCATGACCTCGGCAAGATTCATGAGCTGAACTACGCGCGCGGTTTTAGCTACTCGACCCAAGGCCAGTTGCTGGGGCACATCGTCATCGGCATGAATATGGTGGAAGAGAAGCTGCGTTTGCTTCCCGATTTTCCCGCGCCGCTCCGCGACCTCTTGCTTCACATGATCCTCAGCCATCACGGTGAGCTCGCTTATGGCTCGCCCAAAGTTCCGATGTTCGCCGAAGCGATGCTGCTGCATCAGCTCGACAATCTGGATTCAAAGATGGAACTGATCCGCGGGATGATCGAGAAGGATCGCCTGGTGGAAGGCGTGTGGACGGGATACAACTCCGCGCTCGACCGGACCATGCTCAAGAAGCGCCGCTTTCTGGAGCCTGCTCCCCCGGCAAGCGCCGCCGCCGCCGCAAAAAGCTGCGCCGCCTCCTGCGCAGGTCAAGCCGGCGCCGGAATCGGGATCCCTCTTCGCGTCCAAACTTCAGAACGCGCTAGGACACGAAAAGTAAATCAACTGAGCCTCTCCGCGATCTCTTCCCCGATTGCCAGCGACGCCGTCGCACCCGGACTTGGAGCATTCACGACGTGCAGCTCGCCGGGTCCTTCAACGAAATGAAAATCCTCCACCAGCGAACCGTCCGCCGACATTGCCTGCGCCCGCACACCGGAGCCGCCCTCCGCTAAATCGTCCGGCTGAATATCGGGAACCAATCGCTGCAACGACGCGCAGAATAGAGCGCGGCTGAACGACCGGCGCGTTTCGTCCCAGCACATCTTCGGATATTTCTTCAGGAATCGCCATAATCCCGGAAACGAGAGCTCGTCGGCGACATCGCGCAGGTTCACGTCGGACTTCGTGTACCCCTCGCGAGCCGTCGCCAGCACCGCGTTCGGTCCCGCTTCAACCCCGCCGTGAATCATGCGCGTAAAATGCACGCCAAGGAACGGAAATTTCGGATCCGGGACCGGATAAATCAGGTGGCGAACCAGATGTTCCCGCTCCGGTTTGATCTTGTAATATTCGCCTCGAAAGGGAATGATGCGAACTTCGCGCGGCCGGCCCGTCAGCGCCGCGACCCGATCCGAGTGCAGTCCCGCGCAGGTCACCACCTTGTCGCAGCCGTAATCGCCGGCCGAACTGATCACGCGCCAGCCCGTCCCGTCGCGACGGATCGCGGTGACCTTCGCATTCGTGATCACCTGGCCGCGAATCGCTTTCACCAGCTCGGCGCAAACCTGGGGATAATCGACGATCCCTTCTTCGGGAACCCGCACCGCCTCGAGACCCGCCGCGTTAGGCTCAATCTCGATCAACTCTTCTCGCCGCAGCTTCTTCAAATCCCGCAAGCCGTTCTGCTGGCCGCGCTCGAACAGCGCATTCAGGCGGGGAATTTCCTCCTGCGAAGTGGCGACGACCACCTTCCCGCAGATTTCATGCGCGACCGAATGGGTCTGGCAAAACTCCACCATCTGCCGGATTCCGCGCACGGTCAGCCGAGCTTTTCGCGATCCCGGCTTATAGTAAAGCCCCGAATGCAGCACGCCGCTGTTATGCCCGGTCTGATGCCGGCCCACCCCCGCTTCTTTTTCGAGCAGCGTGATCGACGCGTCCGGGAATTTCTGTCCCAACCGGTACGCTGTTGCAAGTCCGATGATTCCTCCGCCGACGACGACAATGCGCGACCCCATCGCTTTATCATAGGAGAGCGTGACTAGCCTCCGAGTACTACTCGAAAATCTGATCGACTATGCGGGCCTGTTTCCGCCCGCGGCGCTGCCGATGTCCGACGCAGTGTCGAACTATACGCGTTATCGCAACTCTCCGGAAGCCTGGATGCTCGGGAGATTCGTCGTTCCCGCGTCGCGCCTGAAGGATTGCGGCGCGGCTCCCGTCAGCGTTCTGATCGCGAATCCCGAAGAGCTGGAAGGTCTTCCGTGGACCGTCGACACCATCGAGTTGAAGACCGCAGATATCGAGACCGCGATGAGCCAAATCCCGCCGCACATCACTCCATATTTCGAAATCACCGATTTAACGTTAATTCCAAAGCTCGCCGCCACCGGCGCCCGCGCGAAAATCCGTACCGGAGGGATCACTCCGGAGGCCTTCCCCACCGCCGCCGCGATCGGACAATTTTTGACCGCTTGCGCAAAGCACCGCGTGCCCTTCAAAGCCACTGCCGGCCTGCACCATCCTCTGCGCTGCCATCGTCCGCTTACTTATTCAAAAGACGGCCCCTCTGGCTGGATGTTCGGATTCCTCAACGTTTTCCTCGCCGCGGCTCTCGCGCGGGAGTCCGTCGAGTCAGGAATCCTGGAAGAGCTTTTGCAAGAAGAATCCCCTAGCGCCTTTACTTTCGACAATGATCAGATCACTTGGTGCGGCCACAGTCTGACGACCCAGCAAATCGCGGAGACCCGCCGCGACTTCGCCATCTCCTTCGGCTCCTGCTCCTTCGAGGAGCCGGTCGCCGATCTAAGAGGTTTAGGGCTTTTGTAAGTTTCTAACGAATCGCGCCTGACACGATTAGGAATCCCATCCAAGACATAAACAAGACTGAAATCATCCCATATGCCCGAATCTGCAAGCGGCCCCACCCGGAATCCAGCATAGTTCGGCGCAGGGAACCTCGAAGCGCGAGATATTCGGGTAGCTCAAACCATCGTCTTGGAGAGAAAAGCGCGACCAATCCTGAAACCAACGACACTATCAAAATGACGGCGATCACAACGGCGAACAGGATTGCCCACGCGCCGTGTACTTTGGGCGTCGTCGGCATCTGTGTCGAAATGTAGCACAATTGTTTTCGGTCTTCTATGAATCTTAATGAAACTCACGACCCGAATCTGAAGAGCTGGGTCGAATCCGCCAATGACCCGAGCACCGGTTTTCCCATCCAGAACCTACCCTTCTGCGCCTTTCGCCACGGCCACGCGGCTCCGCGTATCGGAGTTGGCATCGGCGATTCGATTCTTGACATCCCCGACTACCAGTCCCTCAACGTCCTCATGTCCGAAGGACGCGCATCCGCCACTGAACTGCGTGCGAGACTCAGCCGAGTTCTGCGCGACGATAATCCCTATCCGCCCAGAGCGCTCCTGTTCCCGATGTCCGAGTGCGCCCTGCTCTTGCCTGTCGAAATCGGCGACTATACGGACTTTTACGCCTCTATATTCCACGCGACCAATGTAGGCAGCATGTTTCGACCCGATAATCCTCTGCTTCCAAATTATAAGTATGTGCCCATCGGCTATCACGGCCGAACTTCCTCGGTCGTAGTCAGCGGGACGCCGGTTTATCGGCCTGCCGGCCAATTGCAGGAAGGCTCCGCCGCGCCCGTGTTCGAACCGTGCCGCCAACTCGACTACGAATGCGAGCTCGGTTGCTTCATCGCGCGCGGCAATCCTTTGGGCAGCCCGATTCCGATCGTCGAAGCCGAGCAACACCTTTTCGGGGTCTGCCTCCTGAACGACTGGTCCGCCCGCGACATTCAGCGTTGGGAATATCAGCCGCTCGGTCCGTTTCTAGCCAAGAGCTTCGCGACCACCATCTCTCCGTGGGTCGTCACGCTGGATGCTCTGGAGCCCTTCCGCGTCCCGCGCTACCAGCGTCCTGAGACCGATCCGCAGCCTCTCCCCTATCTCGACTGCGACCAGGATCGCGACCGCGGCGCCATCGCCCTGACAATCGAAGTCTGGTTTTCCACTGCTCTGATGCGCGAAAAGAATCTCGCGCCCATCCGCCTCAGTCGCGCCCAATTCGAACAGATGTACTGGACACCCGGCTCAGATGATCGCCCACCACACCAGCAACGGCTGCAATCTCCGCACCGGCGACCTGCTGGGCAGCGGAACCATCTCAGGACCTGGCAAGACCGCCGGCCCGCTCGACGTGACGGCCGACGACCGCGGCGAGGGCCGCCCCTTCCTGCTGCTGCACGGCGGCAGCAGGCCACAACAGTGGCCGGCTTCGCTGAACTGCTCGCCACGCACATGCCTGCCCGCGTCATCACGCCGAGCCATCCGGGTTCGGCGGCACCCCGCGCCCGGACGGTCTGACCAGCATGGCCGGGCTCGCCGCGGTCTACCGCGAGTTGCTCGACCGGCTTGGCCTGGACGACGTCACCGTGATCGGCAACTCCATCGGCGG
>CAVPKR010000079.1:0-29277 GCA_963705675.1 Terriglobia bacterium | reverse complement strand
TCCGACATCAGCAGCCAATCGACGCCTTTGCGAAACGGCTCGTCGAATTCCCCGCGCGCCGCCGCGATGGTGATGCACAGCGCCGCGCCCCAATTCGAAACTTGAATATCCGCCCCCGGCCGCCAGCTTCCATCCGCCTGCTGCCAGGATTTCAGCAGCGCCCAAGCCCGATCCGCCGCCGCTTCACCATGCAGCGCCAACGCCGCATACGCAGTCGGCTCCAGCCACGATTGGCGCCCCGGGAAATATCCCCACCCGCCATCCGGATTCTGGATCCGCCGCAGCGCGTCCAAGCGGACCTCAAGATACACGTCTGCCACGGAAATACTATCGTCAGATCGATCCGGCTGCTTTAGACTTGCGTTGAAGTACTTGTCAATGTAAAGTACTTCGTATGAGCATCGCGGATTTGCTGTTCATTTTAGTCGTCTTAGCATCCGCCGGGACCCTCCTCGTCGCGGCTTTCAGGCCGCGTCGTGCCGCCCGTATCCTCTTTGTTTGGATCGTTTGCGCGGGAATTTACGCCGCCATCGCCGGACTCGCGTTCCGCCTTCGCCCGGTTCTGGTGCTCAAAATGGGCGATGAGCAGTGCTCTGACGATTGGTGCCTGACCGTCCAAAACGCCCGCCGCCGCGACGACCAGACCGTTGTGAACATCCGGTTCTTCAGCCGGGCCCGCCGCGTGAGTCAAAGCGAGAAAAGCGTGATCGTCTACCTTACCGGCGACCAAGGCCGGCGTTACGATCCTGTTTCTTTCTCCATTCCTCTCGACGCACGTCTCGCCCCGGGGAAGAGCATGTCAACAGCGGTCACCTTCGATGCAACCGCTCGCCAGCTTGATCTCCACGTGTCTCCACAACAACTGGGCGCCGCCCGGATGGCTGATCCTTTCGCGTGAACCGTTCGAGAAAACCGTCGTACGTCTCGACGTGACACAATAACCCTCTATGGTCTCGAAACTCCTCGCCGCGGCATTGCTGATTCTGCCCCTCAGCGCACAAGACGATCTTATGGCCCACGCCCGCAGGCTCAGCGCGGAAGCCATCGGTATCGATAGCCACATCGACACCATCCAGCGCGTGCTGATCGGCGGAGCGGACCTGTCGCAGCGCTCGACGCAGGGCCACGTCGATTTTCCGCGCCTCCACGAAGGCGGAATGAACGCGCCGTTCTTCGCCCTCTGGGTTCCGGTCTATTACCAGGGCGCCGAAGCCGTTCGCCGCACGCTGGACCTGCGCGATGCCATGCAGTCGCCTCCTCGATCAACATCAAGGATCAGATCGAGCTTGCCGTCAACGCGGCGGACATCGAGCGCATCGTCAAATCCGGCAAGATCGCGGCGTTTCTGGCGATTGAAGGCGGCCACCAGATCGACGACGATCTCGCGCGTGCTCCGCAAATACTATCGCATGGGCATCCGAGCCATGACGCTGACCCATTTCCGCAATAACAACTGGGCCGATTCCTCTACCGACAAGCCCGTCCACAACGGCCTCACGCGAGTTCGGCAAAGACGTGGTCCGCGAAATGAATCGCCTGGGCATGATCGTCGACGTCTCGCATGTCTCGGATAAAACTTTCTATGATGCGCTGGCCGTCAGCACCAAGCCGGTGATCCTGTCGCACTCCTCCTGCCGGGCGCTCTCCGACATTCCGCGCAATGTCACCGACGATATGCTGCGCGCGCTCGCCAAAAACGGCGGAGTTATCGGCATCAACTTCGGCGAAGGCTTCATCAGTCCCAAGG
The DNA here is from genome assembly GCA_963705675.1 of Terriglobia bacterium. Lineage (GTDB taxonomy): Bacteria > Acidobacteriota > Terriglobia > Bryobacterales > Bryobacteraceae > Palsa-187. The sequence continues at coordinate 27,530 of CAVPKR010000079.1, read as the reverse complement.
ACGCCGAGCGTCTGCAAGGCCACCATCGCCGCCATGTCCGACGCGCCGGATCTGACCGGTAAAGTGCCTGGACGATTACGCCGCCGACGAGTATCACAAGCCGAAGTGGGCGCGTCTGCAAAACCTTCGCCACCCTCGACGACGTGGCCGCGCACATCGACCACGCCGTCAAAATCGCCGGCATCGATCACGTCGGCATCGGCAGCGATTTCGACGGCATCTCCGCCCCTCCGCAGGGTCTCGAAGACATTTCCAAGATGCCGTCTCTGGTGGCGGCGCTGATCAAACGCGGCTATTCCGACGCCGACATCAAGAAGATTCTCGGCGGCAACACGCTGCGCGTCATCCGAGCCGTCACCGGAAAATAAGCTCCTTATGGAGCGGGCGTGATGCCCGGTTTTCCCTTGTCGATGACGTAAGTGTCCACCGCCTTCGCCGTGACCGTCCCGATGTTGCGGGCATTGTGAATGCGGCCTCGCTCGGTGAAAAATACCTCTCCGGCGTGGACCGTCACCGGGGGCTTTCCATCCACCATCAGGACGATGGTTCCCTGGATCAGGTAGCCGAAATCTTCACCGGGATGGCTGTGTCTCGCGGACGTGGCCCCGGGCGGGATTTCAGCCACCGTGGTCACGCCCTCGCGTCCGGTGCCCGGAATTTCGCGGCGCTGAAGCTCGGTGAACTTTGCCGGGGGCTGTCCGGCGCCCGCAACCGCGATGATCGCGATCATCGCAACGACGGCGGCCCCGGAAATCGACACACGTGGGGTTGTCATGATTCGCTCCTGGAGACAACTTTAAGGGATCTAGCTCGTGGTCGCTTCGACCGGCATGGAACTGTATTTTCCGCGCCTGCGATACCATGGCTCCAGTGGAACTGGGACCGGATGTTGCGCTGATCGCGGGGCTGATGGGAGAGCCTGCGCGCGCGGCGATCCTGGTTGCGCTGGTCGGCGGGCGCGCGCTTCCAGCCAGCGAATTGGCGTTCCTCGGCAACGTCGCGCCGCCCACCGCCAGCTTCCATCTGCGCAAATTGATGGATGCGTCCTTGATCGCGGTCGAAAGGCAAGGTAAGCATAGCTATTACCGGCTGGCGAATGAGCGTGTGGCTGCTACGCTCGAAGCGATCGCGGCGCTGGCGCCAGTGCGTAACCCTTCAAGGACTCGTCAGGAATCGGAGCGCGTCAAGCAGCTTCGTTTCGCGCGCAGTTGTTACCGGCACTTGGCGGGCGCGCTGGGAGTCGAGATCCATCGCGCGCTACTCGACCGCCGGATTCTGATCGCCCATTCCGAAACCCATTCGGAGAAGTGTTATGACCTGACGGATCCGGGCCAGGAATGGTGCCGGCGGCTGGGAATGATTCTCCCCCGCAAGAACCCACCGGGACGGGCATGCCTCGACTGGACGGAGCGCCGTCATCACCTTGGCGGCGCGCTCGGCGTAGCTATGTTTGCCCGGCTGATCGAGCTCCGATGGATGATGACGAATCCCGGCAGCCGTGCGCTGCGGGTGACGCACGCCGGTGAAGTCGCGCTGGAGCGCGAACTCGGAATCGCGATTTCTTCCATCACATCCAAACTTTCACATCACCCTGACCCATGACTCCCGCCGGGGGGTACTGTGGTCCGAAACGTGCCAGTACCAGGGTGGATGGGCTATTTATCCGCTAAGGGGTTTCGTCTAGATTGAGTAGATGAAGCTAAGGTGCCCTAAGTGAACCAGCTACTCCTCCAATATTCTTACCTGCAAATTTTGGACTTCATGACCACAATTGCATTCCTGTTGCACGGAATACAGGAGGCAAACCCGCTGGTGAGGGTGGCGCTTCACACCGCGAATCCGCTGGGCGGCTTACTGGCGGTGAAGGTGGCCGCGATCGGACTGGGCATTTATTGCTCGAAGCGCGGGCGTGAAAAATTGCTGGGACGGATCAATATTCTGTTCGCCCTGGTGGTCGCCTGGAATCTGGCGGCTCTGATCCTGGCATCCACTAAGGTTGCGTAAGTGGCGGTCACCGGCACAGTCCTATCGCCCGAAGGCGTACCGGTGGAAGGCGTCCTGGTGATGGGCGCGGACCTGAATTATTCTGAAACGGACTCGAGCGGCCGCTTCACTTTGAGCCGTCCTGAAATGGTCCTGTTCTTCTGGTGCACCGGATTCCGCCCCGAAGCGCGGCCGCTGGTGCGCGGGGAATCACGCATGGAAGTGGTGCTGCGGCCCATCGCCACGATGCGAGCCTCGGCGTAAACCCTGCTACCATCCGCTGTATGAGGCGCATTTTTCCGATCCTGATTTTCTCAGCCGTCTTAAGCGCCGCCGACTGGCCGCAATGGCGCGGGCCGAATCGCGACGGTATTTCGACCGAAACCGGTTTCCTTCCAAGCTGGCCTTCCGGCGGTCCTCCGGTAGTGTGGAAGACCAACGGCCTGGGGCAGGGATATTCCTCGCTGGCCATCGCGAACGGGCGGATTTACACGCAGGGTCAGCGCGACAATCAGGAATTCATCCTGGCTTTCGACGTGAAGACCGGCAAGAAGATCTGGGAAACGCCCACCAGCCGGGCCTATCGCAACGATCGCGGAGATGGGCCGCGCGGCACCCCCACCATCGATGGCGACCGTCTGTACGCCATGACCGGCGACGGCGTCCTGTTGTGCCTCGACCTCGCCACAGGCAAGCCGGTTTGGTCTCAAAATGTGGCCCAGCAATACGGCGGCTCGGTTCCGAACTGGGGCTTCAGCGAATCCCCGCTGATTGATGGCGACCGCTTGATCGTCATGCCCGGGGGCCGCGGAGCTTCCCTGGTATCGCTCAACAAACGCGACGGAACGCTGCAATGGAAAACCGGCAGCGATCGAGCGGGCTACTCGTCGGCGATCATCGCGGACGTGGGCGGCGTGCGGCAGGTGCTGGCGTTGAGCGCGGACGCCGCGATCGCCGTGATGGAAAACAACGGCGAGCTTTTGTGGCATTACACCAAAGTTTCCAACCGGACGGCGAATATCGCGACCCCGGTTTATCATGACGGCGCGGTATTCGTATCCACAGCCTACGGGACTGGATGCGCGCTGCTGAAATTGGGCCCGAAGACCATGTCCGAGGTATATTTCAACGGCGATATGAAGAATCACTACTCGTCGTCGGTGCTGATTAACGATTATCTTTATGGATATAGTGATTCCATCCTCACTGCGATGCAGTTCAACACTGGTAAGGTGGCATGGAAGAACCGAAGTGTGGGGAAGGGATCGGTAACCTATGCGGACAAGCGTTTGTATTTGCTGGGTGAGGACGGAGTAATCGGCATGGCGGAAGCCACTCCGGATAGTTATAAAGAAATATCGCGATTCGAAGTACCGAAAGGATCACTGCCGACGTGGTCTCCGCTGGTGATTTCCGGCGGGAAGCTATATTATCGCGATCAGGATAATTTAACTTGCTTCGATATTAAAGCGAAGTAAGTTAGGGTTTTTTCAGAACCGCGAAAATGGATTGGCCGAAGGGAGGCTTTATCGCAGCTTCCATACGGGAAGTCCACGGCAGGATATATCGATCGAACCATTCGATCTGCACTTCCGATTGAGCCTGGCGTTTTAAGATGCGAGCGTTCATCCACCAGCCGAAAAATCCCGGCACATTTACGTAATGAAGTAACTTCACACTGAGGCCGGCGGCTTGTCCGAGCTTAGTTAACGAGCTTCGAGTGTAACGGCGGTAATGGCCCAGGTTCCGGTCGATCGGTCCGAATAAAGCCTCAAAGGCCGGTACCAGCAGGACAATGATTCCGCCGGGGACGAGGATCGAAGCCATGCGGGACAAGGCGGCTCCATCGTCTTCAATGTGTTCGAGGACATTCAGGCACACGCACGAATCCGGGTTAAAACGCGCGAGCTTAGCGAACTCCGGGTCCGCCACATCGCAGGTGAAGGTGCGCAGATTCGGAGCATCGCCGTAGCGTTCCTGAAGCACGGCGATGCACTGCGGATCAATATCGACGGCGATAATGGCCTCGCGGTCCAGCAGTGTGCCGGTGAAATTTCCGATACCGCAGCCGGCCTCGACTACGCGCTGTCCCAGTTCACGCTTGACTAAACCGGCCTGCCAAGCGAAGTAATTCCGCGCAGCCGTCATGCGCCGCTGATCTTCTACGGTGTAAAGGAAGGCAGGCGGATCCATTGGGGGAACCACAAGAAACTATTTTAGGACATCTGCAAAAATAGAGACTCGAACATGTCCTTTCTGCCGATGGAGAATCCGGCCAGCTTCGGGGCCAGCGATTTTATCGAACTGGTTCTGCTGATCCTGCTGGTGGCCGGCGCGCTGGCGTGGCGCTCCGCGATCGCAGGCTTCATCGCGCGCTTCGCCGAAAGACCGGGATGGTGCATGTTGTTTCTGGCGCTTCTGCCGGTGGTGCTTCGCCTGGCGCTGCTGCCGCATCATCCGCCGCCCGTGCCCGATATCTATGACGAGTTCGGGCACTTGCTGGTTGCCGATACTCTTCGTCATTTTCGACTCTCGAACCCGGCGCATCCATTGCATCAATTTTTCGAGACTTTCTTCGTGTTGCAACAGCCGGCTTACAGTTCCATTTATCCGCTTGGCCAGGGAATCGCGATGGCTTTCGGCCGGGCTGATCTTCGGCCACCCCTGGGCAGGTGTGATTCTGTCGACATCGGCGTTCTGTTCGCTGACCTACTGGATGCTGCGAGGATGGACCACGCCGCAGTGGGCGCTGGCGGGCGGGGTACTGGCGGTGATCGAGTTTGGGCCGCTGTGCCAATGGATGAACGGCTACTGGGGCGGCGCATTCGCGGCCGCGGGCGGCTGCCTGGTGTTCGGAGCGCTGCCGAGACTTCGCGAACGCGCGCGTCCCAGGGATGCGGTCCTGTTGGGATTGGGGCTGGCGATTAATTTATTGACGCGCCCCTTCGAGTCCATATTTCTATTTGTCAGCGTGATGGTATTTCTAGCTCCGGGGGCGATGCGGCTGGTCAAAGTCGCGGGGATCGCGGTGATGGTAGTGCTGCCCGCGATCGGCTTGTCTTTGCTTCAAAACAAGCGAGTGACGGGAAACTGGACTACTACGCCTTATCAATTAAGCCAGTATCAATACGGCGTGCCGGCGTCGTTGACTTTCCAGGCGGATCCGGTCCCACATGTGACGTTAACGCCGCAGCAGCAGTTAGAGTACCAATCGCAGATCGGATTTCGTGGAAAAGATCCGGAAAGTGTTAAGACCTATCTGCTTCGATTGGAGTACCGGGTTCGATTTTACCGGTTTTTCTTTCTGGCTCCGTTATATATTGCGATTCTGTTCTTCGTGCTTTGCCTGCGCCAGCCGCGGTTTATGTGGGTCGCATTGACTCTGCTTCTATTCGCGGCGGGGACAAACTTCTTCCCGGCTTTTCAGGTTCACTACCTGGCGGCCATTACATGCCTGTTCATTCTGGTCAGCGTCATCGGATTGGAGCGGTTGAGTCGAATTAAGTTAGGTGGCGCGGAAGCGTCCCAATTGTTATTTCTACTATGTTGCGCACACTTTGTTTTTTGGTATGGCTTGCATTTGATCGAAACCTCGCGAATTTCCGGCGAGATGGGGCAGTATGAAACCTGGGATGGGATTAATCATCGAAATGCCGATCGGCGGCGGGTGGTAAGTCAAGAGCTGGAGGACTGTGCCGGGCAAACTGCTGGTGTTCGTCCGGTATTGGCCGCAACACCCATTTCAAGACGAGTGGGTGTATAACGAAGCGGATATCGATAAGGCTCGGATCGTGTGGGCCCGCGACCTGGGGGCGGATGAGAATGCAGAAGCTGCGGGCCTATTATCCGGACCGAACGGTGTGGCTTCTCGAGCCCGATGCCAGGCCGCCGAGGCTGAGTCCGGATGCCGCGCCGTGATGTGATATCCTTTGCCGTGGAAAGGTCACGAATCACTATGGAACGAAAGACTGCGAAAGAGTATCCCCAAGAATTGCTCAATTTGTTTGACAAGTATGTTCACGGCGAGATTGACCGCCGGAACTTTTTGGACGGCGCGCAGAAGTTCGCGGTTGGCGGCGTCACTGCGACGGCGATCTGGGAAAGCCTGCGGCCGAATTATGCGTGGGCGCAGCAGGTTCCCAAAGATGACGCGCGTATCAAGACCGAAGAGGTGACCGTGCCGTCGCCCGAGGGAAACGGAAGCATCAAGGGGTATCTGGTGCGCCCCGCGAAGGGCGGGAAGCATCCAGCCGTGCTAGTGGTGCATGAGAATCGCGGTTTGAATCCGTATATCGAAGATGTCGCGCGGCGCTTGGGAACCGAGGGATATATGGCGTTCGCGCCAGACGGCCTGACCAGCGTCGGCGGCTATCCAGGTGACGATGAGAAGGGCGCGGCGGCGTTCGGCAAAGTGGACAAGCCGAAGATGACCGAGGATTTCGTCGCGGCTGCGTTATGGCTAAAGCATCGTCCGGACTCGACAGGCAAGCTGGGCGCGGTGGGATTCTGTTTCGGCGGCGGGATCGTGAATACGCTGGCCGTGAGGCTGGGCACGGCCCTGAATGCCGGCGTTCCGTTCTACGGCGGACAGCCGAAGGCGGAGGATGCGGCGAAGATCAAGGCTCCGATGATGCTTCAGTACGCGGGTTGGATACTCGGATTACGGGCGGAGCTCCGGCGTTCGAGGAAGTACTGAAGGCCAATCATGTAACTTACGAAGCGTTTGTTTATGATGGCGCCAACCACGGGTTTCACAACGATACTACGCCGCGATATGACGAGGCTGCGGCCAAGCTCGCGTGGAAACGGACACTAGACTTCTTCCATAAGAATCTAAGCTGAGTTTCCGTGGCTTCCGGTGAGTTAGAGGGATAGCCATGGACCGACAATATTTCTACTCCATCATGAACGGCGAAGGTACGCTCGATTACGAGCTGTACCTGAATACTAAGAATCTTCTTTCCTGCCAGAAAGATTTCGACAAGTTTAGCAATCATGACGAGCTGCAATTTCAGATTGTCCATCAGGCTGAAGAGCTGTGGATGAAGCTGATCGGGTACACATTGCTCGACATCGACGACTATCTTCAGCAGGAAAATACCAATCGGGTGATCACGTTGTTTCGGCGGGTTCACCTGGCATTGAAGTTAATGACGGAGCAACTGGGGTTGCTCGAAACGATGTCGCCTAAAGAGTATCAGGAGATCCGGTTGGGGTTAGGGCATGGAAGCGGACAGGAGTCGCCGGGATTTCGAGTAATTCTAAAAATGCACCGGCCGATTTGGGAATCCTATAAGAAACACTATCTGGATGACCATGGTTTAACTATTCAGAAGGTTTATCACACGGAGTATAGCCACTCGGATGCTTATATCGTGGCTGAGGCTTTGGCTGAGTTCGACGAGCTATTTCAGAAATTCCGTTATCATCATTTGCAATTGATCCACAGAAGCATCGGGCTGGGAGCGAGGTCGCTGAAGGGGCGATCGGTGGAGCTGCTGGAAGACGGCTTGCGCGTGCAGTTTTTCCGCGAGCTATGGGATATCAGGAATCAGATGACGGACGAGTGGGGCGCTCAATATGGTGTTGTCCGCGATGCCATCGGCGAGCATTAGGAGAGGCTTCACGAAACACTGATGGCTCGCGTTTTCCGTAATTGCAACTGGGGCGAGAGCGGGAGCTTGGCTCCATTGAAGAAGGGAAGATCGCCGATTTGGTTCTGCTCGACGCGGACCCGCTTGATGATATTAACAATGCGAAGCGCATCAACATGGTCTTCAAGAATGGCGAAGCGATTGATCGCGGGAAGCTGGATTTGCCGGTGAATCGAAGAATGCATGCTCAGTAACGATCAATTACAGGAAATCCGGTCTTATTTTCCAATTCTTAGTGAAAAGACCTATCTTTATAGTTGCTCGCAAGGGGCGCTGTCGGATGCGGCTGAGGGCGGGATGCACGCGTACGCGGAAAGCTGGCGGACTTCGCAAGACCCTTGGTCTAAGTGGATGGAGGCTTACGAAGGTCTTCGGGCACAGTTTGCGGGGTTTATTAATGCCAGTCCGGAAGAGGTCGCGATTGTTACCAGCGCTTCGGCGGGGATTAATCCAATTGCGAATGCGTTGAACTTCGGGGATCGCAATAAAGTGGTGATGAGCGAGTATGAATTTCCTACTATGGCTCATATCTGGCTGGCGCAGCGGGCGCGTGGCGCGCAGATAGAGTTCCTTGACGGAGTCAACAATGCGGTTTCCGCCGAATGCTATGAGCGGGCGATTGATGAGCGAACCCGTATTGTCCCGCTGACGCAGGTAGCCTTCGTCAACGGGTTTCGATCTGACGTGGAGGCGGTGACCCGGATCGCGCACGCCAAGGGCGCGCTGGTGTTTCTGGATGGCTATCAGGATTGCGGGACTCGTCCGGTGGATGTGAAGGCGCTGGGAGTCGACTTTTTCGTTACGGGAACTTTGAAGTATCTATTGGGGCCGCCGGGGCTTGGGTTTTTGTATGTGCGGCGGGAATTGATTGAGACTCTAACTCCGACGATCACGAGTTGGATGGCGCAGCGAAATACTTTTGCGTTCGACACTAAGAATTTGGATCTGTCTCCGGATGCGCGGAGGTTTGAAGGAGGGTCGCCGCCTATTCCGAATATTTATCTCGCGCAGCCGGCGTTGACGCTGTTGATGAGTATCGGAATGGAGAATGTCGCGGCTCAGATCGAGCGGCTGACGCAGGCTTTTCTGGCCGGGGTTCGCAATCTTCAGATTGAATCGAAGACTCCGGATTCAAGCGTGGGGCCGCTGGTGGTCCTGCGGTCGCGCGATGCGGCGGGGATGCTCCAAAAGCTGGCTGAGCGAGGTATCATGGCCTCTACGCGCCGCGACGGGGTGCGTTTTGCGTTTCACGTGTACAACACGATGGACGATGTGGGGACGGCTTTGAGCGCGATCGAAGACAACTTGGATTTGATGCAGCGTTTATGAAAACACTGACTGGCGGATGCCGGGTATATTCGCCCGAGGACGGTCAAGTATCGACGGCCGGGACGTGGACTTGGCGTAGCGTGATCAATCGGCACAGCGGCGCGAAGCAGATAACTCAGACGATCAGCGAGTATGCTCCGGGACGGTCGCCTGCGGTGACGAATCCGAATGCGGAAGAGGTGTTGTATGTCGCATCGGGCGCCGGGATCTGCCGGGTTAATGGATTCGATTACGAGTTGCAAAGCGGATCGGCTGTGTTTATTCCGCCGGGGGCAATTTACGATATCGAGAACACCGGCACCGATAATTTGCGCGTCGTTGCGGTGTGTTGTCCCGAAGATGCCGAGCGACGGATGGTGGATCCGGTGGGCGCGGCCTCGGGTGAAGCGCCGAGCTTGATGGTTCACGAAGCGGACCGCGAATCGATTCGGGCGGGTAAAGACCGGGTGTTTCGTTATTTGGTTTATACCGATCTCGGCTGCAAGCAGGTGACGCAATTCGTTGGCTGGATTCCGCCCAGCAAAGCGCCGATTCACTACCACACTTACGAGGAAGGCATTTCGATTCTGGAAGGCCACGGGATTGTCCACACGGACGATGAATCCTGCGAGTTCGGGCCTGGATGCAGCGTGTATTTCCCGGTGGGGGTGCGGCATTGCGTGGAGAACGCGGGCACGTCGACCATCAAGCTGCTGGGCGCTTTCTATCCTTCGGGCAGCCCTGGCGCGGCTTATGAAGACGACTGAAACCGCGCTTGAAGCGCGCGAGCAGCTTTCGCGGCAATTGACTTCCGGGCAGCTCAGCATGATCGCGATCGGGGGAGCGATCGGGACTGGACTTTTCCTCGGCAGCTCACTGGCGGTGCGGATCGCGGGACCGGGAGTGATCTTCAGCTACCTGATCGGCGCGGTGATCGCGCTGTTGTTCATGGGAGCTTTGTCGGAGATGGCGGTGGCGCATCCGACGGCGGGATCATTCGGCGTTTACGCCGAGCTTTACTTGAACCCTTGGGCGGGCTTCGTAGTCCGGTATACGTATTGGGCGGCGCAATGCATCGCGATCGGCGGGGAGGCGGTGGCGATTGCGATCTACTGCCAGTGGTGGTTTCCGAACACGCCGAAATGGCTCTGGATCGCGGCGTTTTCGATTGCGCTGGTGTACGTCAATGCTCGGAGCGTGGGGAATTTCGGGAGCTTTGAATATTGGTTCGCGATGATCAAGGTGGTCGCGATCGTGCTGTTCATCGTCTGCGGACTTGCATTGCTATTAGGGTTCACGCCCAAGCCCGCCATCGGATTTTCGAACTTCACGGCGCACGGCGGCTTTCTGCCGACGGGGTGGCGCGGAGTGTGGATGGCGATGGTCTTCGTGATCTTCAGCTACCTGGGAACGGAAGTGGTGGCGGTGACGGCGGGCGAAGCGAAGGACCCGCAGACGGCGGTGCCGCGAGCGATGCGGTCCATGGTAGGGCGGCTGATTCTGTTCTACCTGGGCGCGATCGTGGTGCTGATCGGAATCGTGCCGTGGAACCAGATCCAGCCGGGGTCGGATGTGACGGCGAGTCCGTTCGTCAAGGTATTTCAATTGATCGGCGTGCCGGCGGCGGCGCACGTGGTGAACTTTGTGGTGATTACGGCGGCGGCGTCCAGCATGAATTGCAACTTGTATTTATGCGGGCGGATGCTGTTCTCGCTGTCGCGCGGCGGATACGCTCCGGCGGCGCTAGGGTGGGTGTCGAAGCGCGATACTCCGGTCGCGGCGCTGCTGGTTTCGGCGGCGGGACTGGGGCTGGCGATTTTAGTGGCTACGATTTATCCGGACAGCGCGTATGTTTACTTATTCGGCGTTTCGTTATTCGGCGGATTATTCGCGTGGCTGGTGATCTTCGTTACGCACGTCGCGTTTCGAAAAAAATGGGATGCGTCGGGCGGACGGCGATTGCCGGTGCGGATGATTGGGTATCCTTACACGTCGATCCTGGGGGCGGCGGCGATCCTCGCGATTCTGGCTACCACTTGGTGGACCGCAGGAATGCGCGTGACGCTGATCTCGGGTATTCCGTGGCTGGGGGTGCTGACGGTGGCGTATTTCGTGGTGATCAGAAAAAGAGCTTAAGTATGAACCTTTTGAGTCAATTTGCCGAGGCGCTGAGTTCCGGCGCGATCAAGGTGGTGGATCTTACGCAGCCGCTGGATGCGTCGACTGCCATCATTCAACTGCCGCCTGAGTTCGGGCAGTGTTGGCCGTTTCGCATGGAGGAGATTTCCAAATACGATCAGCGCGGGCCGGCGTGGTACTGGAACAATTTTTCATGCAGCGAACATACGGGAACGCATTTCGACGCGCCGGTTCACTGGGTGACGGGGAAAGATTATCCGAATAATTCGACCGACACGATTCCGGTGCGGAACTTTTTTGCGCCGGCGTGTGTGATCGACGTGTCGCGCGAGGCGGCGGCGGATGCGGATTTTCTGCTGACTCCGCGGCGCGTGGAGGAATGGGAGAAGGAACACGGGCGCATCCCGGCGGGGTCGTGGGTGTTGATGCGCACGGATTGGTCGAAGCGCAAGGCGGACGCTTATCTGAATAACCGGGAGGACGGGTCGCACGTGCCGGGTCCGCATCCGGACCTGGTGCCGTTTTTGGCGCGGGAACGCAATGTGATCGGGTGGGGATCGGAAGGCGTGGGGACGGATGCGGGGCAGGCGTACCGGTTCGATCCGCCGTTTCCGTGCCACAGCATCATGCACGGGAGCAATAAATTCGGGCTCGCGAGCCTGGCGAATCTGGATCAGCTTCCAGCTACGGGGGCGATTCTGATTACGCCTCCGTTGAAGATCGTCAACGGGTCGGGTAGCCCGTGCCGCGTGCTGGCGCTGGTCTCGCCTTAACATAAAGGTAGACATGGCGGAACGATCCTTCAAGCGGGAAGTGGAGAAACTTCGCCTCCCCGCCGGCGCGGAATTTCACGGCGAGGGAATTCTCGCGGTGACGAAGGCTCTGCTGCAATCGGGCGTATCGTATGTCGCGGGCTATCAGGGCGCGCCGATTTCGCACTTGATGGACGTCCTGACGGACGCGAACGACATCCTGGAAGAGCTGGGAGTGCACTTCGAGCACAGCGCATCGGAGGCGACGGCGGCTGCGACACTGGCGGCGTCGGTCAACTATCCTTTGCGCGGGGCGGTGACGTTCAAGTCGACGGTGGGAACCAACGTGGCGTCGGACGCGTTGGCGAACCTGGCGTCGGGTGGGGTTACGGGCGGCGCGCTGATCATCGTCGGAGAAGATTACGGGGAAGGCTCCAGCATTATGCAGGAGCGTTCGCACGCTTTCGCGATGAAGAGCCAGATGTGGCTGCTGGACCCGAGGCCGAATCTCCCGTCGATTGTGCGGTCGGTGGAGCAGGGGTTTGATTTGTCGGAGGCGAGCCAGACTCCGGTGATGCTGGAGCTGCGGATTCGGGCGTGCCATGTTCACGGGCGTTTTATCACGAAGGAAAATATTCGGCCGCGGTTCACGTTGAAGGACGCGATGGAGAATCCGGTGCGGGACGTGAGCCGGATCGTGCTGCCTCCGTCGAGTTATCTGCATGAGCAGGAGAAAATCCGGACGCGCTGGCCGGCGGCGCAGCGGTTCATCCTCGAACGCGGGTTGAATGAGTTTTTTGCGGCGGAGGCCCAGGATTTCGGGATCATTCTGCAAGGCGGGATGTATAACACCGCAATTCGGGCGCTGCAATTGCTGGGTCTGTCGGACGCTTTCGGCGACACGAAGATCCCGCTTTATGTTCTGAATGTGACTTATCCGCCGGTGGATGAAGAGATCCGGCGGTTTTGCGGCGGGAAGCGCGGGGTTCTGGTGATCGAGGAGGGGCAGCCTGATTTCATCGAGCAGAGTCTCAATTCGATTTTGCGTAAAGCTGGATTGAATGCGGCGGTTCACGGTAAGGACGTGATGCCGATGGGCGGCGAATATACCGGCTCGGTGGTGATTCAGGGGATTCTGAAATTCATCGAGCTTTATGCGCCGGAGATGCTCGATAGGGAGCATTTGCCTAGAGCGGCTCGGCGCGGCGACGCCGAAGACGCTGCCTGCGATTCACGCTCGGCCGCCGTCGTTCTGTACAGGATGTCCGGAGCGGCCGATTTTCACGGCGATGAAACTGGTGGAGCGGGAGCTGGGGCATCATCACGTGAGCTGCGACATCGGATGTCATCTGTTTTCGATTCTGCCGCCGTTTAATATCGGCGCGACGACGATGGGATACGGCCTCGGTTGGGCGGGAGCGGCGGCGTTCAACACGAAGGAAACGGCCAAGCGCACCATCAGCATCATGGGCGATGGCGGATTTTGGCATAACGGACTGACCAGCGGCGTGGGCAACGCGGTTTTCAATCAGAGCGACAGCGTGCTGGTGGTGGTGGACAACAGCTACACGGCGGCTACCGGGGGTCAGGATATTTTGTCGTCGGAGGCTGAAAATCCGATTCGGACGACGAAGCTTTCGATCGCGGATGCGGTGCGCGGGGTGGGCGTGAAATGGGTGCGGACGATCACGCGGACTTACGATGTCGCGGCCATGGTCGATGTGCTGCGGGAAGCTTTGACGACTCAGGAAAAGGGTCCGAAGGTGGTGGTCGCGCAGAGCGAGTGCAGTCTCAACAAAGAGCGTCGCGTGAAGCCGCAGAAGCGCAAGATGATGGAGCAGGGGCAACGCGTCGTGCGGGAGAAATTCGGCGTGGATGCGGATACCTGCACTGGCGATCATTCGTGTATTCGCCTGTCGGGGTGCCCGTCGTTGACCATTAAGCCGAATCCGGACGCATTGCGGCAGGATCCGGTGGCGACCGTGCTCGATAGCTGCGTGGGGTGCGGATTGTGCGGGGAAGTGGCGCACGCGGCGGTGCTGTGTCCGTCGTTTTATCGCGCCGAGATTATTTCGAATCCTAGCGCGTGGGACCGGTTCAAACATCGCTTCAATGGGGCCGCGATCGGGTTTCTGCAACGCAGGATGGAACGACGCCTGTCAGGGATCACCGCGTAAAATGGCGACGGGACCGATCACCATCGCGATTCTCGCCATGGGCGGCGAGGGCGGCGGCGTGCTGGCGGATTGGATCGTGGACCTGGCGGAATCGAACGGGTATCGCGCGCAGACCACGTCGGTACCGGGGGTCGCGCAACGTACCGGGTCGACCATTTATTACATCGAACTTTTTCCCGGAGGATCGGAGCGGGAGCCGGTGCTGGCGCTGATGCCGGTGCCGGGCGAACTGGATGTGGTGCTGGGATCGGAGTTGATGGAGGCGGCTCGGGCGGTGGAGCGGGGGTTGGTGACGCCGGATCGAACCACGTTGATCGCGTCGACGCATCGAGTGTATTCGATGACGGAGAAAACCGCGATGGGGGATGGGCGCGCGGATGCGGCGCAGTTCGTTGAAACGTGCACAGCGGCCTCGCGGGTTTTCGTCGACGCTGATTTCGCGCGGATTGCCGAGGAAACGCATAGCGTGATCAGCGCGGCGCTGTTCGGGGCGCTGGCGGCTACGGGAGCTTTGCCTTTCGATCGCGCTCAGTTTGAGGCTGCGGTTCAGAGCGGCGGGGTGGGCGTGAAATCGAGTTTGGCGGCATTCTCACGAGGATTTGCCGCAGCAGCGGAGCCGGTGGTGGTGAAGCCGATTCCATCTTCGCAATCGAAACCGGGACCGCGGTTGAACGCGTTGGCGGATCGAATCGCACGCGATTTCGCGCCGGCGGCTCATGCGATTCTTTTGGCTGGGATCGAGCGGCTGGTGGATTATCAGGATGTCGCTTACGCGGAAGATTATTTGAATCGCCTGGAGCCGATTCGCGCCGTGGACCGCGAGCCTTCAACGCTCCTTCGCGAGACGGCTCGTCATCTGGCGCTGTGGATGTCGTATGAGGATGCGGTTCGGGTGGCGGACTTAAAGATACGCCGGGCGCGGTTCGATCGAGTCAAGCAGGAATCGGGTGTCCAGACGGATCAGGTTTTGGAGATCAACGAATTTTTGCATCCCCGGATCGGTGAGATCGCAGATATTATGCCTAGCGGGCTGGGGCGATGGATGCTGAACACGGGATGGGTCCGCGGGCTGGTGGGGAAATTCACGCGCAAGGGAATGACGCTGCGGACCACGTCTTTATGGGGGTTTCTGCAACTTTATTTCCTGGCGTCCCTGCGGACGATGCGGCGGAGATCTTTACGGTTTGAGCAGGAGCAGAAGAAGATCGCGGCGTGGCTTACGCTGATTCCGGAGCTGGCTCGGGAAAATTATGCGCTCGCGGTAGAAGTGGCGGAGTGTCCGCGTCTGATCAAAGGGTATGGCGACACGCATGAGCTGGGCTCGCGGAATTTCGATACGTTGATGAATGCGGTTCCGGGTCTGCGCGGGCTGCCGGACGGCGCGGCCCGGCTGAGAAAACTTCGCGAGGCCGCGCTCGCGGATGAGAGCGGAGATAAGTTATCCGAAGCCTTGCAAGAGGCGACGGCATGAAGCCGGCGGTGACGAAGAAGGTCGTCTGCCTGGGCGGCGGACCGGCCGGCCTTTACTTCGCGATTCTGGCCAAGAAGGCGAACCCGACGTGGCACATCACCGTGATCGAACGGAATCGCTACGATGCGACGTTCGGTTGGGGGGTGGTCTTTTCCGACAAAACCATGACGGGGTTCAAGGACGCCGATGCGCAGACGCACGCCTCGATCACGGAGGCGTTCCGGCATTGGGACGACATCGATATTTTTTTCAAGGGACGCAAGATTACTTCGGGGGGGCACGGCTTCTGCGGCATTGGGCGCATCGCGCTGTTGCAGATCCTGCAACGCCGCGCGGCTCGCTTGGGGGTGAAGCTGCATTTCCAATCCGAAGTGACCGATCCCGAAGAGTACGCCGAGAAGTATGACCTGGTGATCGGCGCGGATGGCGCGAATTCGACGACGCGGCAGCGTTATGAGGATGTGTTTCAGCCTAACATTCAGGTTCGGAAGAATCGGTTCATCTGGCTGGGCTCCCGCAGGAAGTTGGACGCGTTCACGTTCGATTTCAAGGAAACCGAGTGGGGCTGGTTCAACCTGCACGCTTATCGATTCGATGCGGAATGGTCCACTTTTATTGTCGAGACTCCTGAAGCGACGTGGCTGAAAGCCGGCATGGACCAGATGACGGCGAAGGAATCCATTGCGTTGTGCGAGAAGTTGTTCGCCGAAAGGCTGGGCGGGCTGCGGTTGATTTCGAATGCGCGACACTTGCGCGGCTCCGACGTCTGGCTGAAATTTCGACGAGTGCTGTGCGAGAAATGGTTCCACAAGAACATTGTTCTGATTGGAGACGCGGCGCATACGGCGCACTTCGGCATCGGATCGGGAACGAAGCTCGCGATGGAAGATGCGATTGCTTTGGCGCGGGTGCTTTCGCGGCACGGCGGCGACATCGCGACGGCGCTGGCCGATTATCAGGAAGAGCGCGAAGTGGAGGCCCTGAAGCTACAGAATGCGGCGCGCAATCGCATGGAATGGTTCGAGGACGTGGAGCGCTACGTCCACCTGGAGCCGGAGCAGTTCGCGTACAGCCTGCTGACCGGCAGCCAGCGGATCGGGCATGAAAACCTGAAGCTTCGCGATCCGGCTTACGTCGCGAATGTCGAGGCTTGGTTCAGCGCGCGCAACGGCGTGGCACATGCGGTACCGCCGATGTTCACGCCTTTCACCGTGCGCGGGGTGTCGCTGAAGAATCGAGTGATCGTGTCGCCGATGGCGATGTACATGGCTCGCGATGGGGTGCCGGGTGATTTCCATTTGGTCCATTTGGGGGCGCGGGCGATGGGCGGGGCTGCGATGGTGGTGACGGAGATGACTTGCGTCTCGCCCGACGCGCGGATCACGCCTGCGTGTCCGGGGATCTGGAATGACGAGCAGATGCACGCGTGGAAAAGGATCGTCGAATACGTGCACTCGCAGACGGACGCGAAGATCGCGCTTCAGTTGGGGCATTCGGGGCGCAAGGGGTCGACGCGGCGGGCTTGGGAGGGAATGGACCAGCCGCTTGAAGCGGAGAATTGGCCCATCGTGTCGGCGTCGGCGCTTCCTTATATAGATGGCGTCTCGCAGATCCCGCGGGAAGCTACCCGGAAGGACATGGATCGCATCCTGGCCGATTTTGTTGCCGCGACGCAACGCGGGGTGGCCGCGAGATTCGATTGGCTGGAATTTCACTGCGCGCATGGATACCTGATGTCGAGCTTTATTTCTCCGCTCACGAATCAGCGCACGGATCGGTATGGGGGATCGCTCGAAAATCGGTGCAGATTTCCTCTAGAAGTTTTCAAGGCGATGCGGGCGGCTTGGCCGGGGGATCGGCCGATCAGCGTACGGATCTCGGCGCATGACTGGGTGCCGGGAGGATTGACGCCGGAAGAAGCCGCGCGCGTCGCTTGCCTGTTCAAAGCGGCGGGGGCGGATGTGATCGATTGCTCGTCGGGTCAGGTGAGCAAGGCGGAGCAGCCGGTTTACGGGCGCATGTTCCAGGTGCCGTTTTCGGATCGCATCCGCAACGAAGTGGGGGTCGCGACGATTGCGGTCGGAAATATTTTCGACGCCGATCACGTGAATACGATCATCGCGGCGGGGCGCGCCGACCTGTGCGCCATCGCTCGTCCGCATCTGGCCGATCCTGCGTGGACTCTGCATGAGGCCGCGCGGCAGGGCTTTTCCGACGTTTGGTGGCCGCAGCCCTACATGGGCGGCAAGCAACAACTGGAGCGCAATTTATCGAGAGCGGCGCAATTGAGGCTACAGGTATGACCCTGGCCGGCAAGCACGCGGTAGTGACCGGAGGAGCGGGCGGGATCGGCGCGGCGATCGCGGCGACGCTTCGCGGATATGGCGCGCAAGTTACCGCGATGGGGCGGCATACCGATCCTATTCAAGCCGATGTGACGGACGCGGGCGCGGTCGTGCGGGCTTTCGAGCAGGCGCGGGCGCAATCCGGGCCCATCGACATCCTTATTAATAACGCGGGCCAAGCGGAATCGGCGCCGTTTTTGAAAACCAGTTTCGATCTGTGGCGGCGCATGACCGCCGTGAATCTGGACGGGACGTTCCTCTGCACGCAGGCCGCTCTGCCGGATATGTTGAACGCCGGGTGGGGCCGGATCGTCAATATTGCCAGCACGGCGGGGCTGATCGGGTATGGATATGTCACCGCCTATTGCGCCGCCAAGCACGGGGTCATCGGGCTGACTCGGGCGCTGGCGCAGGAAGTGGCGACGAAGGGAATCACGGTGAACGCGGTGTGCCCCGGGTTCACCGATACGGCCATGCTGCAACGGACGGTGGACAATATCGCCGCGAAGACTGGGCGCACGGCGGAGCAGGCTCGGAGTGAACTTGCGGCTCGCAATCCGCAACATCGCCTGGTGCTTCCCGAAGAAGTGGCGCAAACGGTGGGGTGGCTCTGCCTGCCGGGCAGCGGGTCCATTACCGGGCAGGCGATTTCCGTTTCCGGCGGCGAGGTCACATAAACAAGGAGAGAGAATGCGCTATCTTCCAGGCGAGCCGCACCAGCTACCGGGCAATCGTACGGGGCTTGAAAATTATCACAGCCGGCACTTAAATATGCGGTCGACGGCAGGGTTGGAATCATCACGCTGAATCGACCCGAGCGCAAAAATCCTCTCACCTTCGAATCCTACGCGGAGCTCCGGGATCTGTTCCGGGCCATGGCTTACGCTGACGATATCAAGGTGGTGATCGTCACGGGAGCCGGGGAAAATTTCTGCTCGGGTGGGGATGTTCATGAAATTATCGGGCCGCTGACCAAGCTCGACATGCCGGGTCTGCTGGCGTTCACGCGGATGACTGGAGATCTGGTGAAGGCGATGCGAGCCTGCCCGCAGCCGGTGATCGCCGCGATCGATGGAGTGTGCGCGGGGGCGGGAGCACTGCTCGCGCTCGCGTCGGATTTGCGGTTTGGAACCGAGCGGAGCAAGACGGCATTCTTATTTACACGGGTCGGGTTGGCGGGATGCGACATGGGAGCTTGCGCGCTGCTGCCTCGCGTGATCGGGCAGGGACGGGCTGCGGAATTGCTTTACACAGGCCGATCCATGACGGGGGTCGAGGCGGAGCGCTGGGGATTTTTCAATCGGCTGTGCGAGCCGCCGGAGTTGATGGAACAGGCGCGTTCGCTCGCGGCACAGCTTGCCTCCGGACCAACGTTCGCGCATAGTATTACCAAGAAAATGCTGCATCAGGAGTGGAACATGGGCGTCGATGAAGCGATTGAAGCGGAGGCGCAGGCGCAGGCGATCTGCATGGCGACCAACGATTTTCATCGAGCTTATCATGCGTTCGCGGCGAAACAATCGCCGGAATTCGAAGGAGATTAATTTTACGAAGGCCGCCGTTGGATGCAACAATAAGTGCGTGACCGAAGCGACGGCTGCCGCCCGCGTCTTTCAATCGAACCTGCTGGTGCGCTTCGCCGATTGCGATCCCGCGGGCATGGTTTTCTATCCGCGTTATCTGGAAATGTTCAACGCGTTGGTGGAGGATTGGTGCCGCGAAGAGCTCGCACTGCCGTTTTCGGAAGTTCACAGCGGGCGCGGCTGGGGCCTGCCGACGGTACATCTGACGGTGGATTTCATCGCGCCCAGTTACCTGGGTGAGACGCTGGCGGCGACTCTGTCGGTGACCCATTTGGGCACCAGCTCCATCACGCTGGCGATTGTTTTCAAAGGACCCGACGCGGCTGAGCGGGTTCGCGGCAAAGTGGTTCTGGTCCTGATGGACACGCGCCGGAAGCGGGCCCTTGCGATCCCGGATGAGATCCGCGAGCGCATCGCGACGTTCAAATCATGAATATCCTTCAACCACAGGGATGGGTGCGTCCGAAGGGATACTCGAACGGCGTCGAGGCTACTGGGCGAACTATTTTCATAAGCGGGATGATCGGATGGGACGCACAAGGACAGATGGTCAGCGGAGATTTCGCGGCGCAGGTTCGACAGGCCTTGCAGAACATCGTCGGAGTACTGGCGGAAGCGGCGGCCAAGCCGGAACACATCGTGCGGATGACGTGGTACGTGGTCGACCGGAGAGAATACCTGGCGTCGGCGGCGGAAATCGGGGCGGCATATCGCGACATCATCGGACGGCACTATCCGGCGATGACGGTGGTGCAAGTGTCGGCCTTGCTCGAAGACGACGCCAGGGTCGAGATTGAAGCGACGGCGGTCCTACCCGAATAAATGTTCCCCATTCACCAAGTTCGAGAATTATTTCCGGCGTTGAGGGAGGCCGGCGAAAAGTTTATCTTTTTCGACAACGCCGCCGGCGCGCAGATGCCGAGGGCGGCTCTGGATGCGGTCGCCGAGCACCTGCTGATTCGCAACGTCCAGCGGGGAGGGCCTTACAAGCAGTCGCGCGAGGTGGATGCCGCGATCGCACATGCGCGCGAGAGTGTCGCGATGTTCCTGAACGCGCGCCAGCCGGAAGAGGTGTGCTTCGGCATGAACGCGACATCGTTCATCCGCCTGGTGAGTATGGCCATCGGCCAGAAGCTTCGAGCCAACCGCGCTGAGATCATCGTGACGGACCTAGACCATGATGTCGAATGTCGCTACTTGGCTGGCGCTTCGTCCTAACGGCGCGAAAATCGTGTGGTGGAAAATGCGGAGCGACGGCCGCTTCACCGCGGAGGACCTGGACGCGTTGCTGTCCAGGAAGACGCGGCTGGTCGCGTGTCCGCTGGCATCGAATGCGCTAGGCTCGATCCTCGAGGTGGCCGAAGTTTCGAAGCGCGCACACGCGGCGGGGGCGGAAGTTTTCGTCGATTGCGTTCACTATGGTCCCCACGGGCCGCTCGACGTGCAGGCGTTCGATTGCGATTACATGGTCAACTCCGGCTACAAGATTTTTGGCCCGCACATGGGATTCCTATGGGGCCGCAAGCGGCTGCTGGACGCTCTGTCCACGTTTCGCGAGGATTTTATTCCCGATACGGCTCCCAGCAAGTTCGAAGTGGGCACGTATGTTTACGAAAACGTGGCCGGAATGGACGCTGCCATCGGATATCTGGAGAATCTAGGCAAGGGCGTTTCGCCGAAGACGACAGGACGCCGGGCTTTGATCGTGAAAGCCATGGAAGCGATCCGCGAATACGAAGCCACGCTGTCGATCGAATTTCTGAAGGCATTGGCGGGGATAGAAAACGTGGCGACGTACGGCATTACGGATCCCGCGCTGGTTCGTCATCGTACGCCGACATTCTGCTTCAACGTGAAAGACAAGCCGGCCTCTGTTGTGGCGTCGCGGCTGGCGAAGGCAGGCGTCGCGGTGCGCAACGGGAACATGTATTCCCCGCGTGTGCTGAAGCGCCTGAAAATTACCGGGGCCGATGGGGCGATCCGGGCATCGCTGGTCCACTACAACACGGTCGAGGAGATTCGACGCTTCGGCGCTAGTCTTCAGCGGATCGCGAAGGATTAGCCGGCGGCCAGCTTCCGTACGAATTCGACGTCGCCTTCGAGAAAATCGTAGTCGATGAGCTTGGCTCGCTCCACCCAGGCGATTTTTTCGAACTCGGTATTCACCGGATCGCCGGTAAATTCGGTCACGTGAAAGAAGATGAGCCGAAGCGCGGGACCGTTGCCGTAGCGGATCTCCTTGCGATCGAGCTCCGGGCCGGCGGCTGCGTGGATGCGCAATTCTTCGCGCAGCTCGCGAACGAGAGCCTGTTCAAAGGTCTCTCCTGTCTCCACTTTCCCGCCTGGAAATTCCCATTTCAGTGCATGACGACGATCCGCTTTGCGCTGGCAGATCAATACGCGTCCGTCTTTTTCGATCACCGCGGCGACTACGTTCATTCAGCGATAATTGAACCACGAATGCATAGCGAGCGTCTGCTGGATCATTTTAAGAATCCTCGCAACGCCGGCACGCTGCCGCCGCCTGCCATCCAGGTGGATGTTTCGAACCCGGCCTGCGGCGACATGCTGCGCCTGTTTGCGCGCTTCGAAAACGACCGGGTGGCCGAGGCTCGCTTTCAGACGCGAGGGTGCACCGCTTCGATAGCCGCGGCTTCGGCGCTCACCGAATGGATGACCGGCAAATCTCGCGCGGAGCTGGCCGGGTTGACGCCGGCAATGGTCGAAGAAGCTGTGGGGGGGCTGGAAGCGGCTTCGAATCACGCGGCGGTCCTGTGCGTGGACGGGGTGAAACGGCTATTAGGGGTCGCGGTATAAACTAGTTGCTAATATGCCGAGTCGACTTCTGGTCCTTCTTCTGGCCGTGGCTTCGTTCCTGGCGGGGCAAACCCGCTCAAATGCAACTACAAACGTAGTCAGCGGGCGCCGCTATCCGCGCATCGTGGTTCGCGGGGCCCTGGTGGTGGACGGCAGCGGAACTCCCGCCGCCGGTCCTAAAGATATCGTGATCGAAAACAACATGATCACGGATGTAATTCCGCTGGACGGGGTGGCGTTGGCGAACGGCAACGCGCGGCGTCCGGCAGGCGACATCGAAATCGACGCGGCCGGAAAGTACGTGCTGCCGGGGCTGATCGACGTCCACGCCCACGTGCAGGATGAGCGCGGCGGGGTCCCGCAGCCTCTCGATTACGAATTGAAGATCTGGCTGGCTTGCGGCATCACCACGGTTCGCGACGTGGGCAGCGACACGCGCAAGACGCTGGAGCTGCGCAGACGAAGCGCCGCCGGCGAAGTGGCTTCTCCGCGGATTTTCATTTATCCGATGTTCGGGCAGCCTAAGACTCCGGAGCTGGCTCGCGCGCATGTGCATGAGATTTTTGGACGAAAAAGCCGACGGCATTAAATTCCTGGGAATCCAGCGCGACATCATGGAGGCGGCCGAAGATGAAGCCCACAAAGTCGGCCTGCGGATCGCGCATCACGTCGGCGTCGAAGAAACCAACGCCTGGGACGATATTAAGTTCGGGACCACCAGCATCGAGCATTGGTACGGAATTCCCGACGCGGCTCTGGATGCCGGAGTCCAACACTTTCCCGCGAATTATAACTACAACAATGAAGGCGACCGGTTCCGCTACGGCGGCCGTCTGTGGCGCGAAGCGAATCCCGAAAAATTGCAGAAAGTTCTGCAAGCCATGGTGGACGCGAAGGTCGCGTGGGTTCCTACGCTCAGCATTTATGAAGCGAGCCGCGACATTCAGCGGGCTCGCACGCAGCCCTGGTTCAAGGATTATCTGCATCCTACGCTCGAGAAATATTTCGCGCCGAATCCTGCGAATCATGGGTCCTATTTCGATCACTGGACCTCGACTGATGAAGCTTATTGGAAGGAAAACTATCGCATCTGGATGTCCGCGCTGCGGGATTTCGCCAAGAAAGGCGGGACCATCGGCGTCGGCGACGATGCGGGGTTCATCTACTCGATGTACGGCTTCGGCGTGATCCGCGAGCTGGAATTGCAGCAGGAAGCCGGGTTTCTTCCGCTGAAAGTGATTGAGCATGCGACGTTCGACAACGCGAAAATCCTGGGCCAGGAAAAGCAGCTCGGTAAAGTGCGGGCGGGTTATCGCGCCGATCTGATCGTGGTCAACGGCAATCCACTGGATGACTTTAAGGTGCTCTATCCGACCGGAATCGAGAGCTGGGTGGACGGCAAACCGGTTCACGGCGGCGGTGTTGAATGGACCATCAAAGATGGAATTCCGTATCACGGTCCGACGCTGATGAAAGAAGTGAAAGATATGGTCACCGAAGCCAGAGGCGGGCAAAAAGGCACCGGCGGTGCGCGTTAAATGACCCCTTTCGACTTTCGCCCGCGGACGCGAGTCCTGTTCGGCGCCGGCGAATTCACGCGCCTGGGTGAAGTAGCTCGCGAGCTCGGCGGCACGAAGTGTCTGCTGGTCGCCGATCGCGGATTGGTGGATTGCGGCTACGCCCAGGAAGCCGCCCGCAGCCTGAAAGCCCGGCGCATGGAAGTCTTCGGGTTTCACGATTTCACCACGGCCCCGACGGTCGCGACGATTCAGGCTGGTGCGGACTCGGCCGCGCCGCACAATATTAATCTGATCGTCGGCCTGGGCGGCGGCAGTTCCCTCGACTGCGCGAAGGCGATCAACTTCGTGGTATCGAACGGAGGCAACATTCGCGATTACTGGGGTTATGGCAAGGCGGCGAAGCAGATGCTACCGATGATCGCGATTCCTACCACCGCCGGAACCGGGAGTGAGGCGCAGAGCACGGCCATCGTATCCGACTCCGAATCTCATGTCAAAATGGCGTGCGGCGATCACAAGGCTGCGTTTCGCGTGGCGATTCTGGACCCTAAGCTCACCACCACTCAGCCCCACGCGCTGACCGCGGCCACCGGTTACGATGCGATTTCGCACGCCGTCGAAACTTTGGTCAGCACGCGGCGGACGGCGCTGTCGGAATGCTTTTCCCGGTCAGCGTGGAGACTCCTGAATCGTAATTTTGAGCGAGTCCTGAAGGAGCCGAATGACCTGGAGGCTCGCGGAGCCATGCTGATCGGCGCGCATTTTGGGGGACTGGCGATCGAAAATTCGAATTTAGGCGCGGCGCATGCTTGCGCGTTTCCCTTGACTACGCACTATAAGATTCCTCACGGCGCTGCCATCGCGCTGGTGCTGTCGCATGTGGTCAGATGGAATGGCGTTGACGATTTATACGATGAATTAGGCGCGGGCGATCTTTCCCGGCGGCTGCGCGAGCTGGCAGAAATCAGCGGACTGCCGGTCTTCCTTCAAGACGCGAAAGTTCCTGAAGAAGCTCTCCCGCGTCTGGCTGAAGAAGCCGCTACGCAATGGCCCGGCCGGTTCAGCCCACGTCCGTTCGACGCGGCCGCTGCTCTGGAAGTTTATCGATGCGCGTATTGATTTCGTTTCTCGCAATTTGTTCCGTGGCCGCTGCCGATGACTGGCCCCAGTTCCGCAACAATCCGAGCTTGACGGGGATCGCGAGCGCCCCAGTTCCCAAGACTTTGAAACTTCTGTGGACGTTCGAGGCCGGCGATTCCATTGAATCCTCCGCTGCGATCGCCGATGGAGTGGTCTACGTCGGCTCGCAGTCATCGGATTTGATCGCCGTCAGTCTCGCGACCGGCAAGCTTCTCTGGAAATACAAAGTGATGGACGGCATCGGCGAATCGTCGCCAGCGGTGCACGGAGGCATCGTCGTGGTGGGCGATCTTTCCGGTATAGTCCACGCCGTGAACGCGAAAGACGGCAAGGGTCTGTGGACTTTCACCGCGGGTGGCGAAGTCAAAGCCAGCCCGGTGATTGTCGACGATAAGGTGGTGGTCGGTTCGTACGATGGCAATCTATATTGCCTGTCTTTGAAGGATGGAAAACTCGTCTGGTCGTTCAAGACCAACGGTCCGGTGCACGCGACCGCGAGCGTTGCCGCCGGGCTCGCTTATATTTCGGGATGCGACGGAGTCCTGCGCGGCATTCGGATCGCGGACGGCAAGGAAATGGTGAGCATCACCACCGGTTCGTATACCGGGGCGTCGCCTGCTATCGCCAATGGACAAGCTTATTTCGGCACTTTCGACAATAATGTCCTCGCGTTTAACTTGAAAACGAAACGGCCTTTGTGGCGCTATGAAAATCCGCAACGCCAATTCCCGTTTTATTCTTCGGCGGCGTTGGTTGGAGACAAGGTGATTCTGGGCGGGCGCGACAAGACGGTCCATTGCCTGAACGCGCAAACCGGCAAATCGATCTGGGAATTCGCGACGAAGAGCCGGGTGGAATCGTCACCGGCGGTGGTCGATGGGCGCGTGTACATCGGGTCGAACGATGGACGGTTTTATGTGCTGGACGTGAATACGGGAGCAAAGCTGTGGGATTTCGAAGCGGGGGCGCCGCTGTCGGCTTCACCCGCGATCGCGCAGGGAAGAATCGTGATCGGGTCGCAGGATGGGAAGCTTTACTGCTTTGGGGAGTAAAAAATATTAGACCGCTCGCGTACGCGCGATTCAGATCGTTAATGCACCAAGCTTCTACTGCTTCGGGGGATGGCCGATTTGATCGAGCAGGCGCTCCACCGATTGCGCGATCTCGACTACCGCATGATCGAAGGGAGTCTCGTTGGCCTTCGATGGCTTCCGATATCCGCTGACCTTCCGTACAAACTGCAGCGCGGCTGCCGAAATTTCTTCGCGAGTGGGCGGCTCCTCTGGTCTTCTCAGGACTTTTATGCTGCGGCACATGTCTCTATTCATACCTCAGCGCGACCATAGGGTCCAGCTTCGCTGCTCTTCTGGCCGGGATCACTGACGCGGTCAGGCCGGCGATGCCTAGGATCAACGGCACTCCGACGAAGGTCACAAGGTCACGTGGACTCACTCCGTATAGCAGGCTTTCGGCGAACCGGCTGGCTGCCAGGGCCATCGCGATCCCGATTATCAGGCCTACCGCCGTCAGGGACAAGCCTTGACGAGTGACCATCGCCAGGATGTTCCCGCGCTCGGCTCCCAGGGCCATGCGAATGCCGATCTCCCTGGTTCTTCGGCCTACCGAAAAACTCATTACGCCATACAGGCCAACCACTGCCAGGGCCAGGCCGCTTAAGCCGAAAATCGTGAATAGGGTCGCGGTCAGCCGCGGCAGCAGCATGGCTTTATCGGCCTGATCCTTCATGGTCAGGGCATTGAACATCGCCAGATTCGGATCGAGTGCATGAATTTCCCGCCGGACTTGTTCGAGCATGGCCGTTGGCGATGAGCTGCGGGCGACCAGCGCGATTCCGGTGATACTCATGATGCGGGTTAAATTTTGATCGAGCGAGAGATACAAGCTCGGCTTGTCGCCTTCGCCCAAGGTCTGCTGTTTCGAATTTCCCACCACTCCGATCACTTCATAAGTGCCGGCGGTATCGTGAATGGTTCCGCCCACCGGATTCTTCCCTGCAAATAATCCGTCCGCCAGGGCGCGATTCACAATCGCTACCGCCCGTCCCTTCTCCTGTTCGAAGTCGCGGCCGGCCAGCAGCGGAATCCCCATGGTCTCGAAATATCCGCGATCCACTGTAGAAACCGAGCCGTGGACGGCGGGCACATCCCCGGACGAGAACACGCTGTGATGCCCCATCACGCTCAGCGGAACAAAATCCGTGTAACTTACCGAAGCGATCCCTGGCAGCGCGGCCACGCGCCGCTTCACTTCTTCAAGGAACGGTCCAACTTTCTTGGCTCCCAGGCTATTCGGATCGAACGCAATGGAGAGGACCGGTCCCGTGCGCATTCCCAGGTCTATCGATCCCGCTTTCCCCAAGCTCCGCAGAAACAAACCCGCGCTGATCAGCAGCACCATCGAAAGCGTGATCTGGGTCACCACCAGGATATTTCGCATTCCGAATCGCCGCGAGCCGCCTGACACACTGCCGCCCGATTTCATCGCCTTGATCAAATCCGGCCGGGTGGCGCGCAAGGCGGGCGCCAGCCCGAATAACATCGCGCTCAACCAACGACAGGCCCACGGTAAACGACAACACGCGCAGGTCCGGCGCGAAATGCACGTCGACGGGAATCGGAAG
>CAVPKR010000078.1:0-7689 GCA_963705675.1 Terriglobia bacterium | reverse complement strand
CTCCGCAGGGCGTTTCTCTCAATTAGCTTTTTACTTTATCCGGCTGCCAGGTGGACACCGACAATCAGCCCACCGAACACCGCCGCGGCCGCCAGCACGTACAGGGCGTAGCGCACCATCCGCCCTTTGCTGGTACTGACCTTGTCCTCATCTTTTCTCATCTGCTCGTCGAGGCTATCAAACATTGGAACCTCCAGAAGGTATAAGTCCGTTATCCGAGCTAGCACGGATTATATGCCGATTCTGGGACGAAGGGAAGCCCCCCTGTCCCTCGGCTAGAGGCCCATCTTTTCGAGCTTGCGGTACAGCGTCTTCCGCTCGATCCCCAGGATCTTCGCAGCCTTGCTCTTATTCCCGTTGGTCGCCGCCAGCACTCGCCGGATCTGATCCGCTTCGGTGTCCGCTAGCGTCTCGCTGCCGCTCTCGCGCGAATCCATCTGCTCGATCGCGTGCGAACCGCGCGCCTCGTCGATGCGCCCGGCGGGCGCCAGAATCGTCAGCCGCTCCATCATGTGCTGAAGCTGCCGGATGTTTCCCGGCCAGCTATACGCCGACATCGCCTTCAACCCCGAATCCGCCAATCGAGTGTTCAGCTTATACTGCCCGTTGAACCGCTTCAGGAAATAATGCACCAGCAGCGGGATATCGCTCGGGCGCTCGCACAGCGGCGGCAGCGTCAATCGAACCGTGTTCAACCGGTACCACAGGTCTTCGCGGAATTTCCCTTCGTCCACCAGCTTCTGCATATCGCGATTGGTGGCCGCGATCACCCGGACATCGATCTTTTTCGCCCGCGCCGACCCCAGCGGGCGGATTTCCCGCTCCTGCAGGAATCGCAGCAGTTTTAGCTGAAATCCCAGTTCGATATCGCCGATTTCATCCAAAAACACGGTCCCGTTATGCGCCGCCTCGAACACGCCCATCCGGTCCCGATCCGCGCCCGTATAGGCGCCCTTCAGCGTTCCGAACAATTCGCTTTCGAGCAGCGACGGCGCGATCGCCCCGCAATCCACCGGCACAAACGCCTGCTGCGCGCGCTTGCTGTTGCGATGGATCATCCGCGCGATCAGCTCCTTGCCGGTCCCGGTTTCGCCTTCGATCAAGACCGTCGCATCGGTAGGCGCCACCTTGCGACATCGTCTTATAAATGTCGATCATGCGCGGCGAGCTGCCGATCATCTCCGTGTCCGGCAGATCGTCAATCGATTCCGCTTCGTCGTCTTCCACCACGCCGTTGATGCTTTTCTCCGCGCGCTGGATCGTATCGATCATGTGCGCCATCTCGAACGGCTTCGCCAGATATTCGAATGCGCCGCCCTCGGTGGCCTGCATCACCGTTTCCATGCTGCCGCGCCCGGTCATCAGGATCACCGCGCAATCGGGATTCTGCTGGCGCGCGGTCCGCAGCACATCGATCCCGGTATGCTCATCCAGGTAAATATCGGAAATGACGATCGGATAAGCCTGCGTCCGCAGTCGCTCGATGGCCTCGTGCGTCGAAGCCACCGCGTCCACCGCGTAGCCTTCCAGTTCGAGGCACCATCACCATGGTGGTCCGAACGGACTGGTCATCCTCGACGATCAGAAGTTTCTGCATTTTGCGAAGCCGCGGTAGAAATCGGGGCCGAAATTACCGCCCTGAGTATAATGGTAAAGCAAGAACCCTTTCCCGGCTCGCTGGTCACGTCCACGCGTCCCCCGTGATGCGTGACGATCTGCTCGACAATCGACAGTCCGATCCCCGTCCCCACTTCGCCTGAAGCCTCCGCGCGCTTGGTCCGGTAGAACTTCTTGAAGATGCTCTTCAGCTCTTTCGAATCCATTCCGATGCCCTGGTCGCGGACCGAAATTCGCAGGTCGCCGTGATGCAATTCGCTCGAAATATGCACTTCCGTTCCCGCGGGCGAATATTTAATCGCGTTGGTCATCAGGTTATACAGCGCATATTCCAGTAATTCGCGATCCCCGGTCAAGGTCCCTTCCACCGGTCCTCCAGCGACACGGATATTTTCTTCCGCTCCCCGATCGGAATCGCGCGCCGCAGACAAGCCTCCACGAAGTCCGCGGCCGCGAACGCTTCGCGCTTCAGTTCCATCTGCCCGTCGGCCAGCCGCTCCACGTCCAGGAACGTCTGGAT
This sequence comes from Terriglobia bacterium, assembly GCA_963705675.1. Classification (GTDB taxonomy): domain Bacteria; phylum Acidobacteriota; class Terriglobia; order Bryobacterales; family Bryobacteraceae; genus Palsa-187. The sequence continues at coordinate 5,552 of CAVPKR010000078.1, read as the reverse complement.
CATCCGCGCCAGGCGCTTCGATTCCGAGTTGATCATCTCGCTCAACTGATGCCGCTTGTCCTCCGGCAGAGCGTATCGCGACATGATCTCGCTCGACCCCTGGATCGCCGTCAACGGCGTCCGCATCTCATGCGCCGCCCAATGGATCGCCTGCTGATACCGTGACTTCTCCGATTCCGATGTCTTCAGTTCCCGCTGAACAAACAAATACCGGAAGCTGGCCGCGCCCACCATGGAAATTAACGCCACGCTGACCGGCGCAAAATAGGGAAACACAATGTCGTGCCGGAACAACCAGAACGGAATCCAGTGCGCCAGGAACAACACCATCCCGCCGAGCGCATACGCCTGCCATCCCGCCCTTAGCGCGAAAATCAAACCCGCCGCAATCGCGAGCAGCGCGCACAACGCAGGGACCGTGAACGGCCTCGCCGGGACCAGAAATCTTCCGCGAGCCATCGTCTCATAAGCCTGCGCATGAATATATACGCCCGGGACGCCGATGCCGAAAGGCGTCGTCGTCCGGTCGCCACCCGCCGGAGCGGTCACGCCCACGAAGACAGCCTTGCCCCGAATCTCATCCCGATGCCGTTCCACATCCGACGCCGAAATAGCAGGGATTCCCGACGCCAGGTAGCGGATCGACATCGGCCGCTCTCCCTCCTCGCGCGACGCGGGAATCGTCAGGTCCCCCACCGACACGTCGTCGGGCGACTGGACGATCGGCTGCCCCCGCGCTACACTGAACGCCATCAGCGCCAGCGCCCATCGCTGCCGTCCATCGATGACTTCTTCAAGCGGGATTTCCCGGTTCACTCCATTCGAGCCCGCTTTCCAATACACGTGGCCCAAGGTGGCCTCGCTGTAAGGAAAGCGCGGCAGCGGATCCTCCCACCTCTGAACCTTGCCGTCCAGGATCACATCGCAGGGAAGGACCAGATGCTTCGTTGCCCGCAGCGCAGTCTCCAGCCGGTCGTCGTCGCGAGTCGGATCGTGCAAGGTGATGTCGAGCGCCACCACCTTCGGCCCCGCAGCCTCAATCTTCGGCAGAGTATCGGCCAGAATCCCGCGCAGTCCCGGCATCCCGCCGCCCGCGCTCAGCGTCTGCGCATCGATCGCCACCACCACCGATTCGGGCGTCCACGAAGTCACCGGCTGACGTGTCAGCATCACATCATAAGCGTCGTCATCGATCCGCATCGCCACCGGCGAGACTTCAGGCCACGCCACAAGCATGCCGAGAGCGTAGCAGCCGGCAATGACGGCGACATAGCGCGCGGTACGCTTGGATCGGCTTGTCACTTTCCGTGCCCGGCCAGCTTCTCCACTTCCGCGGGCTCGCGCGGCAGCGCCCCGCTCAGGTTCTTCACGCCGGTGTCAGTCACCAGCACAGTATCCTCGATCCGCACTCCGATATTTTCTTCCGGAATATAAATCCCTGGCTCGATCGTGATCACCATCCCGGCCTTCAGCGGAACATCGTTATCGCTCGGATCGTGTACGTCTAGCCCCACGTGATGCCCCAGCCCGTGCGTGAAATATTTGCCCAGCGAATCGCCGTGAGTGTCCTTCCCGTGCGAATCGATATAGTCAAACGCGATCTGTTGCAGCGACTTCTCCCCGCGCATCTTCGCCCCCGGCTTCACCGCCGCCATCGCCGCTTTTTGCGCGCCCAGAACAATCTCATAGATCTCGCGCTGCCGAGCCGTGAACTTCCCATTCGCCGGGACCGTGCGCGTCACATCGCTAGCGTAATCCGAGCATTCCGCTCCCACGTCCATCACCACCACTTCGCCCGAATCCATCCGCCGCCGGTTCGACATGTAATGCAGCACCGTGCTGTTGCGCCCGCTGCCCACAATGGGAGCGTAAGCGCTGCGCTCGCATCCCAATTCTTCATATGTGTCGACCATCGTAGCCGCCACCTGGTATTCCCAAATCCCCGGCTTGATCTTTTTCCAAGCCGCCAGGTGCGCCGCCACCGAAGCATCCGCCGCTTTGGTCAACAGCTCGATTTCCGCCGGCGACTTCACCATCCGCAGCTTCGCGATCATCGGCCCCGCCGGACGCGAATCGTGAAACGGAGCCAGCTGTGCCAGCTTCAGCCCCTGCGGATCGCCCGCAATAGTGTAAACGTGCGTCGACGTCTCGAGCGCGTGGGCAAATGCCGACTCGATCCCGTGCCGCGGCAAAACCGTAGCGAATCCCGTTCGAGCCGGAGCATCCGCATCCTCCGCCCCCAGCTTGCGCCCCGTGAAGATTTCCTGCCGCGGATTCCGCTCCGGCAGAAACAGAATCTCTTCCGTCTTGGTCAGCAACATCGCCGCCCCAGGCTCGCGCCAGCCCGATAGATACAGGAAATTGGTGTCCTGAAAAAACCCGACGTGCAAATCCTCAGGCTCATTCGCCCCGAACAACACCATCACCCCATCCAATGATTTCCGCAACTCCGCCCGCCGAGCCTTATACTCGTCCGCCGGAATCCCATCCGCAAACAGAGGCGCAATCGTCAACACCAGCCCGAGCAGAACCCGCATTTCCCTATGGTAACGGCCAAACTCCCCTCGTCGCACGAATCCCGCTCCATCCCGGTTGCTATCGTAATCGTGTAGAGAGATGCACACCCATCCCGCCAATCCCGACTTCGCCGAATACGTCGCCGCCAGCTTCGCCAGGCAAAACGCGATGCACCTGATTCGCGCGACCATCCCGGTCATCGAACACGGCCGCACCGAAATCCACGTCCCGCACTGGAACGGCATCGAATAGCAGCACGGCTTCGTCCACGGAGGCGTAGTCGGGATGATCGCCGACTCCGCCGCCGGCTACACGGCCATGAGCATAGTCGCCGCCAGCGCCTCCGTCCTGACCGTCGAATACAAATTGAACCTGGTCGCCCCCGCCGGCGGCGAAAAGCTCATCGCCCGAGGCCAGGTGGTCCGCCCCGGCAGGACGCTGATCGTGACCAGAGCCGAAGTATTCGCCGTCAAAGATGGCCAGGAAACTCTGTGCGGCCTGATGCAGCAGACCATCATGGTTATGCAGGGAAAGTCAGAAAAGTAGGTGAACCGGCGCGAAAAGACTACCATTATGAGGAGCGATGCCATGCAGATGAAAAATCCAGTTCACCCCGGCGCACTCGCCAAGGCGAACCTGGACGAACTGAATCTAAGTGTGGCCGAGGCGGCGAAAGCGATGAAGGTCACGCGTCAGCAGCTTCACAACGTGATCCAAGCGAGAAGCGCCGTCTCGCCTGGGATGGCTCTGCGCTTTGAAAAGGCCTTCGGCGGCAGCGCCGGTATGTGGCTGCGAATGCAGGCCGCCTACGATCTTGCTCAAGCGCGAAAGCACCAGGGCAAAATGAACATCCCTCGCCTGGTCGAGCATCCGTCGCTTTGAGCGCCTCGGCATCGCGTGTGTATCAGAGAGCTCCCCATTCGCTTATAGTAAAAACTCGGTGGGTTGAGGCTCTGATGACGTTGGGCACGGCGAAGATCGTGACGATAGACAGATTTTCGAGTTCCTGCAACGATATCAGGTATTGCTTACGCTGAGTACATTCCCGTCGGGGTCTTTAAACCACGCCACGCGAACCGCACCGCCCGCTGTCGTCAGAATGCCGAGCTCATCCTGCTTGAAGTGCGGATAAATGTTGAAGCTCGCGCCCTTCTCCCTCAGTGCGCGAACCACCGCCTCCACGTCCGGCACCTGGAAGCCGAGGATGGTGTGCTCATGCGGCGTAAAATCGGCCACCGCCGACACGCGCAGCGTAACGCCGCCCGTATTGAAAACTGCGGCGAAAGCGTCCTCGTGGTCTAGCGCCAAGCCCAGCGTGTCCCGATAGAAAGCCGTGGCTGCCGCGCGATCCCTGGTGCAGATTACGATTGCCGGTCTGGCCGCCTCCAGAATCCCCATCTACGCCTTAACCTCTTCCCGATTCCGAGTCATCCATAAATCGATCAACAACAACCCCGCCCCAATCGTGATCGCGCTATCCGCCGCGTTGAATGACGGAAATTCATACGACCCGAAGAAGAATTGCAAGAAGTCCGTCACCGTGCCGCGAAAAGCGCGATCCAGAAAGTTCCCCAGGTCTCCTGCGAAAACCAGTGCCAGCCCCACGCGAAGCAGCGCCGTTTGCGCTGGATGCCCCGGTTTCACAGGACGCCACAGCATCACTCCGACGATCACCATCACCGTGATCGACACGCCCAGCAGCAGCCACCCCCGCCATGGACTGGTCGATTCCGACAACATCCCGAACGCCGCCCCCGGATTCTCCGAATGAACGATGTTGAAAAATCCCGGGATCACGGGGATCATGTCCCACGGCGACACTCGAGCCCGAATCGCCATCTTGGTCACGCGATCCAGCAGGACCACCGCCGCGATGATCGCCGCCGATTGCGCCTTCGTGTTCATCCGTTCATCTCGCGCAGCGCAGCCCAGCACGAATCGCACACCGTCGGATATTCCGCATCTTGACCCACAGCCGTCGAGTATTTCCAGCACCGTTCGCATTTCGCGCCATCCGCTCGCTCCACGGTTATGGATTTTTCGTCTCCCGCATCGAACGCCACCTGCGAAACGATGAATAATCCCGGCAGCTCCGCCGCCGATGCCGCAATGTCCGCGTAACCCCGGAGCCGCACCCGAGCCTCCAACGGAGCCCCGATAAACTTCGCCTGACGAGCCTCTTCCAGCGCCTTCAGCACCTCGACTCGAACTTCCATCAAGCGGTCCCATTTCGCGATCGCCGCCGCATCCATTCCTGACGCCAATTCTTCCGCCTTCGGGAACAGCGCCATGTGGACGCTTTCCGGCGCGCCCTCCGGCTTTGCCGTGTAACCCCAGACTTCTTCCGCAGTGAACGACAACAGCGGCGCCAGCAATCGAGTCAGCGCATAGTGGATCTTATACAGCGCCGTCTGCCCGCTCCTCCGAGCCGGGCTCTTCGTCGCCGCCGTGTATAACCGGTCCTTCAGCACATCGAAGTAAATCGAACTGAGATCCGCCGCCGCGAAATCGTAAACCGCGCGATACACTTTGTGAAACGCGAGCTCGTTATACCACGTGTCACATTTTCGAACGAGATCCGATGCCCGCGACAGGATCCACCGGTCGATCTCCAGCATCTCCTCCACCGGCACATCGTCCTTCACGGGATCGAAATCGTTCAAATTCCCCAGCGCGTAGCGAAACGTATTGCGAAACTTCCGGTAAGCCTCGACTAATCTTTCGAGAATCGTCTTCGACAAACGCACGTCTTCGGTAAAGTCGACCGACGCCGTCCACAGACGCAATAAATCCGCCCCGCCCTGCTTGATGATCTCCTCGGGCTCAATCGAATTGCCCTTGGACTTGTGCATCGCGTGGCCATGCTCGTCGAGCGTCCACCCATGCGTGGCGCATTCCCGGTAAGGCGAGGCGTCTTTCAACGCGACGCCCACCAGCAGGCTGCTATGGAACCACCCGCGATACTGATCCCCGCCTTCCATATACATGTCGGAAGGCCACGGCAGCCCATTCTCCGGCGTCAGCGTTTCCAGATC
>CAVPKR010000077.1:0-82371 GCA_963705675.1 Terriglobia bacterium | reverse complement strand
GATCTCGTGAAATTTCGGTGCGCATGGCGCTCGGCGCCAGCCGGTGGCGCATCATCCGGCAACTGCTGATCGAAAGCATGATGCTGTCGGCTGCGGGCGGCATGGCAGGCTGGTGGATCGCAAAATGGGGCGTCCGGATTTACAGTCTGGCGGTCACCGGCGCGGGTATCTCCGACAGTATGGCGGGCAACTGGTTCGATAATGTCCTGGGCTACACGATGGATTACCAGGTGTTCGCCTACCTGGTAGCGATTTCAATGGCAACCGGCGTTCTGTTTGGGCTGGCTCCCGCGGCTAGGCTGTCGAAACTCGATGCCAATCATGCCTTGAAGGACGGCGGCCGGGGCGCTACCGGCGGAAGGCGCGGCAGGCATCTGTCGGAGCTCCTCGTCATCGGGGAAATGGTTCTCGCGGTGGTACTGCTGGCGGGAGCCGGGGTAATGATCCGGAGCTTCTACCACATCTATAACGCGGACATCGGCGCGAAGATCGAAAACGTCTCCGGTGCGCTGGTGAATCTGCCTGAAGACCGCTATCCGCGCGTGGATGAGCAGATTTCCTTCTATGACCGGCTGAAGAACCGCCTCGAAGCGCTGCCGAGTGTAGAATCGGTGGCGCTTGCCAGCGACATTCCGACCGCCGGAGCCAGACGGCTCCCCTACGAGCTGGCTGGATCGGAACCAATCGATGAACAGCGCCGCCCTTCGGTCCCAGTGTTGATCATCGGTCCAGATTATTTTAAGACACTGGCTGCGGCGGTTCAAGCCGGACGTGAATTTACCGGCTTCGATGGGATATCAGGGCTCCCCGTGGCGGTGGTCAACCAGCGTTTCGCCAGCGAACATTGGCCCGCACAGGACCCACTCGGCCAGCGGCTCCGGTTATTTAACGGAAAGACGCCCGGAGCGTGGCTGACCGTGGTGGGCGTCGCGCCGAATATCGTTCAGAACGACTTCACCCGGCGGAATTACCGGGCCGGTGGTGTACCTGCCCTTCCGGCAGAAACCGGCCGCGGCCATGTGGGTTATCGTGCGGACCCGAGTCCCGCCGGGCGAGGTGACAAATGTCTTTCGCGGTGAGATCCAGGCAATGGATTCGGCTCTGCCCACGTCGCTTGGACCATTTCCGCTGAGGGAATACCTGGCCTGGGACTATCAGTACCGGCAAGTCAGTGGGGTGCTGTTCCTGACTTTCGCGGCGATCGCACTCCTGCTGGCTTCGCTCGGCTTGTATGCCGTGATCGCGTATTCGGTGGGCCAACGGACTCAGGAGTTTGGAGTACGAATCGCGGTGGGCGCCACGGCGCGCGACATTCTCAAACTGGTATTCCTTCAGGGGATGATTCCCCTCGGTATCGGCTTGGCCGCCGGACTAGCCGCGTCGGTCGCGGTCAATCGAATTTTGAAATCCCAACTGGTTCATGTCTCACCCGCCGATCCGATCGCGCTGGCGGTGGCATCGGCTACACTCATCGTGGCTGCGACGTTCGGATGCCTGATTCCGGCGCGCCGGGCGATGCGCGTCGATCCCATCGCCGCGCTAAGACACGAATAGCCGATACCTAGCGAGCTGCTGCAGCTCCCGTGGCCTTCTTTGCGGAGGCGGATGCGGGAGCCTTGGGCAGGCTGATCAGGTTTGCTAGAAGCTGATATGCTCCATCGGTCCCGGCAGGCAGTTGACGCCATAAACCCAGGCCCAGATAGATCCAGCGGCCTTTCCCGGTCCGCGCTTCAACGAAGAGCCGAGTTTCTCCCCGGGATTGTCTTTGAATGAGTCCACCATCGATACCAAGTCGATGTACTTCGGATCTTTCTCGCCCAGGAAGTACAGGCCGCGCTCCTGAACCCAGTTCGCCCAGGTTGACGTGCCAATTTTGTTGGGGAAATTGAAAACCGGATCCGCAGGAGCCAGAATCTTCACGGGTACCAGTTCATCCGACACGCGGTTTCCACTGACTTTGGCCGGATAGGGGCCGTACTCGGCCTGGTTGAACTCCATCTTGTTGTACTGCACGATCACGGTCCCGCCACGCTCGGCGTAGTCGAGCAGGCGATGGTTGTAGGCGCGAAGATCCGCCCGGCGCTCATAAGCGCGGACGCCAGTTACGATCACGTCGTACTTGGAAAGATCGCCCCAGGCGAGCTCGTCCTGATCGATGAAGGTCAGCTTCGCGCCCAACTGCTCGATGGCCTGCGGCACCTGGTCGCCGACGCCGTTCACGTAGCCGACGCTGATATTGGGGACGACTTTCACGTCGACGATTTTCAGCGCGGTTTCGGCAGGCTTTATGACCTGGCGGCGCGCGATGTGCGGATATTCGATCTCCTGATATCCCTCGGTGAACTTTTCGCTGCCAGTGGATGGAGATGTGACGATGGCGTGCAGCGTGTACTCGCCGATCTTGGCCTGCGCCGGAGTGGTGATCTCGAAGCGCGCGGATAACGCTTCGTCTTCGTGTGTGAAGTTAACCGGCACGCTGGCGGGCGTGGCCTTCCATCCCGTGGGCAACTCCAAAGTGATGCTGGCTTGCGCCGCGGCTTTGGTTCCATTGGTCACGGTAACGTGGATCTCGCGCTGCACGGGTTTGGCGGATATCGGAATCACGGCCAGCGGGGGCGTCGACGCGCACCGAAAATGCCGGCACCACGTTCAGTTCCATCCGCTTATCGCCGGTGTAAATATCCTTCACGTAGCGGAACTGTACCGGAATCTCCTTGGTGACCTCGGCCGTTCCGGCTTTGATGTGGAACGTAACGCGAAACGGGGTCTGTCGAAATGGCACCCCAAACGGAACGTCGGGGTCGAATTTGTTAATCGCCGGATTCTCCGGGTGCTTCCAGTAATCGTCAGTGAAATAGGGTGTGGTAAGCTTCGCGTTCTTGGGCACATGCGCGTCGGAAATGCAGGTGTAAACCGCATCGTGCTTGATGGGTCCGGTGGCGCACGGAGCAGGCCCGTCGAAGCCGTTGATGGCGACGCTGGTCACGCTCACTTCCGTGGCCCCGTGGTTCTGGGCGAGCATCGACACTTTGATAGGCTGGCCGCCGATCAGCAAGCCATCGTCAGCCACGGCGTCGAACGTCAGATTGTGTGCGGCCAGCACGGCGTCTTCATAATCGCGTTCTTTGATGGCCAGGCGAAAATCGATTTCATACTTGGCAAGCTCGCTCAAACCCATCGAACCGAGTTGCGCCCGAAGTGTCCGAACCGCCGCCAAACCGGCTTCAATGGGAGCGGCTGTGCCCGAATCGTTGCCGGTGTCGAAGGATTTCTGCGCGGCGATGGCATCGTTGAAGATCGCGGCGAGAGCGCGGGTCAAGGCCTCCGGCGCGTGGGGCCCAGCGTACTGTGCAATTGACGGCAGCGTAATATCGACGCCATCGAACAGCGAAGTTTCCTCCTTAGTCATTTGCCCGGGGATGGAGCTGTCGACCAGTTGATACCCACCCGGCCCGCGCCCACCGCGTCCGTTTGGAAGACCGGGCAGAGGGGGCAAACCTCCAGTTCCCTGGCACTTGTGGCTGGCACGGGCATCCGAGCCGATTTCAGCGTAGGTCCGGCACAAGAGCGGATCGTACATGGCAGTATTCGCCATCGTAAGCTTGACCGGCGGGGTTGCGGCGGCGGGTGCCGGCGTCGGCGTTGGACCGCCGCGTCCCCCGCCGAAACCGCCCGTCATGTAGAATTTCTTGGCCTTCCAGGGCCGCAAGCCTTCTTTAAGCTGCTCGGGATACATCGATGGATCGCCTGCCTCGCGATAGGCTTCTGTGGCGAGAATCGTGGTGGCTTCGTGCGCGCGATCGCCGCCACGGCCTTGAATATTCATGGTGACGAACACGTCGGGGCGAAAGGTGCGGATCAACCGTACGAAATCGCCGACGATTTCCTTGCGGCCCCACTTGTCGATCACTTCCTGAGGATCGAAAGAATAGCCGTAATCGATGGCGCGCGTGAAATACTGCTCGGCGCCATCCAGGCGGTGAGCGGCGAGTAGCTCCGACGTGCGCAGTACGCCGATGTCGCGGAACAGCTCCGGTCCAATTTCGTTCTGGCCGCCCTCGCCGCGATTGGTCTGGACGTCGATAGAGCGCAGCCCCATGCCGTGCGTGAACAGGGCAAACAGCGGATTATGTTCATCATCCGGGTGCGCGGCGTTCTGCATGAACGTGCCGGAGACGCTGAGTTTCCGGAGCGCAAGTCCTAGAGCGACGTGTCCGCTATCCTGGGACACCAGCGGAAAGTTCATTCGGTTCTGCGCCAGAGCGGCGACTGCAAGCGGAATCAGGAGAAGGAGCGGACGTTTGATCGAAGTCTTCATGGGTACCTGGGCGGAACAAAGCGTAAAGTTGAGTTTATCCTATACTTACAGGTTCGCGCCCGGCTTGACCCCCACAATCCGGACAACTATTATGGACGCGGGGAATGAATACAAATTCGGTAGTCAAATTCGCGGTTTTCGGTTCGATTTTGGCGCTGGGAACGGCACACGCGCAGGACGTCGAGTCGCCCGCGGGAAGACAGGCGCTGGTCACAAAATATTGCGCAGGATGCCATAACGACAAGCTTCGCTCGGGCGGATTTTCGTGGTCGAAGATCGACTTGGCGCAGCCTGAGCTGAACGCGGAACTGACTGAAAAGGTGATTAAGATGGTGCGGGCGGCATGATGCCGCCGCCGGGTCTTCCGCGCCCAACCGCGACCGTTGCGAAGGCATTTGCGGGATCGCTCGAAGCGCGGATCGACCAGGCGGCTGCGGGGCACCCCAATCCCGGCTCGCCGGATTTGCATCGCCTGAACCGGACCGAATATCGCAATGCCGTTCGCGAACTGTTGAATCTCGACGTGGATGTCGCCGGGATGCTTCCGGCGGACGATATGAGCCATGGATTCGACAACATGTCAGATGTGCTGACCGTGTCACCGGCGCTGATGGAAGGCTATATTCGAGCGGCGGGAAAGATCAGCAGGTTGGCCGTGGGCGATCCGCAGGTGGCCCCGACCACCGGGAGTTTCCCGGTCCTGAAGATTCAGAACCAAATGCGCCACGTCGAAGGCGCGCCTTATGGAACTCGCGGCGGAACATCGGTGATTTACTACTTTCCGGCGGACGGCGAATATACGTTCAAAGTTTCGTTTTTTCACGATCTGGATGGGCCGTGGTGGGGCAAGAATCAGGGCAAGGGCCAGCAATTGGAAATTTCTATCAACGGGGAGCGTGTGGGACTGCTCACGCTGGATCCGAATATGTTCCCGACCGATACTCGCCAGGTTGACGCGGTCAAGGTGAAGGCTGGACCTCAGCGGGTTTCAGCCGCGTTCCTCGAAAAGTTCGAAGGCCCCGTGGAGGACATCGTCTCGCCGGTTGAAAACGTGCTGATCGACACGACGCATTCCGATATTCCGGGGCTTACTTCCCTGCCTCATCTGCGCGAGCTCGATATCACGGGTCCGGTCAAGGTCACGGGAATTTCGGACACGCCTAGCCGCCGCACGATATTTTCTTGCCGCCCTGCCGCGGGTTCGGATGAGATTCCGTGCGCAAAGAAGATTATCTCGAAGCTGGCTCGACAGGCGTATCGGCGGCCGGTGACGGATTCCGACGTCGAGGATCTGCTTAGCTTCTATCAAAAAGGCCGCAATCAAGGGAATTTCGATTCGGGGATTCTGGCGGTGGTGCAGACGATGCTATCCGATCCCGAATTTGTGTTCCGGTTCGAACGGGCTCCCGCAAATGTAGCGCCGGGGAGCAATTATCGCGTCAGCGATTTGGAATTGGCCTCGCGTCTGGCGTTCTTTCTGTGGAGCAGCCCGCCCGACGATCAATTAATCACGATCGCGAGTCAAGGCAAGCTTCGGGACCCGGCCACGCTTCAGCAGCAGGTCCGGCGCATGTTGGCGGATCCTAAATCCGAGTCGCTGGCGAGCGTTTTCGCATACCAGTGGCTACATCTTCAGAACCTGAATGACGTGCAGCCGGATGCGTTTCTGTTTCCAAACTTCGACAAGAATCTGGTGGATTCCATGCGGCGAGAGACCGAGATGTTTTTCTCGAGCATTGTGCATGAAGATCGCCCGGTGCTGGATTTGCTGACCGCGAACTACACGTTTGTCGATGAGATTCTGGCGAAGCACTACGGGATTCCCGATGTTCTCGGCGCAAAGTTCCGTAAGGTACAGATCACGGATGAAAATCGATTTGGGCTGCTGGGACAGGCGAGCATCCTTACGCTGACGTCGGTTTCGAACCGGACATCGCCGGTGGCGCGCGGTAAATATGTAATGCAGGTGCTTCTGGGGACGCCTCCGCCTCCGCCGCCCGCGGTAGTTCCGGCGCTGAAGGAGAACGACGAAAGCTCGAAGGCCACTTCGGTGCGCGAGAAGATGGAACAGCATCGGAAGAATGAGCCGTGTCATTCTTGCCATCAACTGATGGACCCGATCGGATTGTCGCTCGAGAATTTTGACGGCGTCGGGCAGTGGCGGACGCGCGACAGCGGTAACAGCATCGACGCGAACGGGCGCATGTTCGATGGGAGCAAGCTGGACGGCCCGGTCAGCCTGCGGCAGGCGATTCTGAGCCACCCGGATGTATTTACGGGGACATTCACTGAGAATTTGCTGGCCTACGCGCTCGGCCGGGTAATCGACGCGCGGGATCTGCCGGCGGTGAGGTCGATTCAGCGGGAAGCGGCTCGCGATCAAGACCGTTTCTCGGCTTTTGTTTTTGCGATCGTCGAAAGTACGCCATTTCAAATGAGAAGATCGGATGCAGTGGAGCCCGCCACGGCTAGCGCCCCGCCCATGCTGCCGGTTCGGCGGTAACCAGGGAGACCAATTTGTATATCACGAAGAAACATCTTTCGCGGCGCACGGTGCTTCGCGGCATGGGAGTGACGTTGGCACTTCCGTTTCTGGATTCGATGGCGCCCGCGCAGACGCCGCTGGCGAAGTCGGCGGCAAACCCGCGCTCGCGGCTGTGCTGCATCGAGATGGTGCACGGGTCGGCGGGCAGCACGGTGGACGGATCGAACAAACATTACTGGTCGCCTGAGAAGGCCGGCCGCGACTTCGAGTGGAGCCAGACGCTGGAGCCGCTGGAGCCGTTTAGGGATTCGATCACGATCATCAGCGACACGGATCTGATGCCTGCGGGCGCCTTCGCGGATAACGAAGAGGGCGGCGATCACTTCCGTTCGAGCGCGTCGTATCTGACCGCGGCGCACGCGAAGATGACCGAAGGCGCCGACATTCATTGCGGGACTTCGCTCGATCAGATGTACGCACAGCAGTTCGGCCAGGACACGCCGCTCCCGTCGCTGCAGCTTTGCATCGAGAGCCAGTACTCGTCGGGATCCTGCGATTACGGCTATGCCTGCGTGTATTCGGACACGATTTGCTGGGCCTCGCCGACCCAGCCGCTGCCGATGACATCGACCCGAGGATGGCGTTCGAATCACTTTTTGGCGACGGGTCGACGCCCGAGGAACGGTCGGCGCGTCAAAAAATGAACGGCAGCATTCTCGACCGGATCACGCAGCGCGTCGCGACGCTGCAAAAGGACCTGGGGGCGCGGGATCGCAGCCGGTTGAAGGACTATTTAGACGACGTTCGCGAGATCGAAGGGCGGATCCAGCGAATCGAGCGGTACAATTCGAGCGGCGCGGCGCGGGCGCTTCCGGCGGCTCCTATCGGGGTCCCGGATTCGTTCGAGGAGCACGTCAAGCTGATGTTCGACTTGCAGGCGCTGGCGTTCATGACCAACACGACGCGCGTGGCGGCGTTCAAGATGAGCCGCGACGTGTGCCAGCGGGTTTATCCGGCAAGCGGCGTGAAGACTCCATTCCACTCGGCGTCGCATCACGGAGAGAGCCCGGCGCGAATCGCGGAGTTCGCTAAAATCAACCGGTATCACGTCAGCCTGGTGCCTCATTTCCTGGAAAAATTGAAGAACACGCCGGATGGTGATGGGACCCTGCTGGACCATTCGTTGATTATGTATGGAAGTCCACTGGGCGACTCGAACGCGCACAATCACAGGCGCGTGCCGATCTTCCTGGCGGGGCATGCGAACGGGTCGGTGAAGGGCGGCTTGCATGTCCGCTGCAAAGAGGGGACGCCGATGGCCAACATCCTACTGACGGTGGCGCACAAGGTTGGTTTGAACCTGGAAAACATCGGCGACAGCACGGGAGAGATCGCGATTTAGCGGAGGCGACTATGCGAACTGGAATCATAATCTTGCTGAGTACGGCGATGGCGTGGGCGGCGGATACTCGCGTGGCCGACGCGGCGCAGCAGAGCGACAACGCGACCGTTCGCGAGCTGTTGAAGCAGAAGGCGGACGTGAACGCGGCGCAAGGCGACGGCAGTACGGCGCTCCACTGGGCTGCGCATAACGACGATGTCGAGCTGGCGAAGATCCTGATCGCGGCGGGCGCAAACGTCAAAGCGGCGACCCGCATCGGCGCGGCTACGCCGCTATTCCTGGCGGCAAAGAACGGCAATGCGGCAATGATCGAAGTGCTGATCAAAGCCGGGGCCGATCCCAATTCGATGGATGAGCACGGCACCACGCCTCTGATGATGGCAGCCTCGGCTGGGAATCCGGACGGCGTGAAAGCGCTGCTGGATCACGGCGCCGATGCGAACGCCAGAGAAGGCGTTCATGGCCAGACGGCGTTGATGTTTGCGGCGGCTTTGGGCCGCGTGGGTGCGATTCAGGTGCTGTTGTCGCATGGCGCGGACGCGTCGATCACCAGCAAGCCAGTGAAACTCGCCAAGATTCCCAGTGCTTTCGAAGCCACGCTAAAGGTTGAACCGGATACGGGCAAGCCTGCACAGGCGCGGGGCGGCGCGAAATCGAACGATGGACCGGCGCAGGATAAAGCGGCTGCGGACGCTCTGGCTAGCGCAATGGGGCTCAAGCCGGCAGAGTATCGAGCTGGGGGTGAACCGAACAGCGGCGAGATCAAACAGTTGCAGGATACGGTGCAAAAACTGGCGGCGAAAGTCGACGAACTGGAAAAGAAACTGCCGGGTGGGGCGGTCAAAGGTCCTGCCGACGATGATCCAATGCGGCCGCCGCGTGATCGAGGAGCCGGCGAGATGGGCGGAATGACCGCGCTGCTGTTCGCCGCCCGGGATGGGCATATGGAGGCCGCGCGCGCTCTGGTCGAATCCGGGGCCGACGTAAATCAAGTCAGTCCGGCCGACAAAACCAGTCCGCTGGTGATGGCGGCAGTAAACGGGCATTTCGATATGGCGCGGTTCTTCCTCGATTCGGGCGCGGATCCCGACGCTTCGAACGATCTGGGATTGACGGCTTTGTATGCGGCGATCGACATCCAATGGGCGCCAAAGGGTTGGTTTCCGAATCCCGACATCGGACAAGAGAAGACGTCGTATTTGGATTTGATGACGGCGCTGCTCGACGACGGTGCGAATCCCAATGCGCGACTGGGAAAGAAGCTATGGTTCCGAGCTTCGGGTGATCATTCCTGGATTGATCCCGCAGGGGCAACCGCATTCTGGCGCGCCGCGCAGGCGTTGGATCTGACCGCGATGCGGATGCTGATCGCGCGCCACGCCGATCCCGATATTCCGACCACCGGCGGAGATACGCCGTTCATGGTAGCTTGCGGGATTGGATTTGGGTATCACTATAGCGTGAATTCGCCGGATTACGGATGGATGGACGCAGTGAAATATCTGGTCCAGTTGGGCGCGGACGTGAACGCGGTGGATGCGCGCGGCTACACGCCGCTGCATGGCGCGGCGTATCTTGGCAACCACGAGATGATCGCGTACCTGATGGATCACGGCGCGGACATCAAGGCCGTCGCGAAGGACAAGAATACGGTGGCTGACATGGCAAACGGGCCCACACGGTTCGGGATTCCGCATCCGGAAACAGTGGCGCTGCTGGAGAAGCTGGGGTCAGCGAACTCGCACAATTGCCGGTCGGATCAATGTCTGGTGAATCCTAAAGAGGATCGCAAGCCGACGGCGACTCCGGCTACTTCCGCGCCGCCCACATCGGCTCCACCAAGCGCGGCGGCTTTGGATGGCAAGAAGCCGGGCGGGCGATAGGACGTTACTCTCGTCCGACAACACAGAATCTATTCAGATCGCGGTCGGCTTCCCATTGCTTGCCCACAGTGATCGAGTTCAGACCGGTCACCGCGGGGGACCGAGCAAGTAGAATAAGACTCTATGCGGGTTTTTCTATTGGTGGTGGCGTCAGCGGCTGCATTCGCCGCCGACGCTAAGTTGACGCCTGAGATGCAGGCGGTGGTGAATCACATTTCGGCGGATTCGCTGCGCGGGAATCTTTCCTTCATCGCGTCGGATTTGCTGGAGGGCCGCGGAACCCCGTCGCGTGGGCTGGATTTGGCAGCCGAATATATCGCGGCGCAATTCCGGCGCGCGGGGCTGGATGCCGCGGGGGATGACGGATACTTCCAGACCGTGACGTTGCATGTCCGCGAACAGAATCCGGCTGGGTTCGAGATGACGGTGACCGTGGGCGGAAAGACGATTCATGTCGAGCCAGGGCAGGCGTCGATTCTTCCCGATCAACCGATTCGGCTGGACAACGTGGGGATTCTGGAGGCAGAAGGCCGCGTTTCGGCGGAGCAAGCGGCAGGTAAGGTTGTGATCTTGAATGGACGCGTCAGGCCGGATGAAATCCCATCGAGTGCGGCGTTGGTTTTGTTTGCCGCCCGGAATGGCGTGCGGCCTTCCGTAAGCGACGGGACCGCGCCCGCACGGAGTTCGATTTCCTCAACCGAGTTAACCGATCTGCTGAAAAACGCGAAGGACGCAAAGGTCACGCTGCACGTGGATCCGGCGATTGACCATCCTGCGAAGGTCCGTAACGTAGCCGGAATTTTGCGCGGGTCGGATCCCGTGTTGAAAGATACTTACGTGATGCTGACCGCCCACTACGATCATCTGGGTATGCGCGCGACCGGCGAAGATCGGATTTATAACGGCGCGAACGACGACGGAAGCGGGACGGTCTCCGTGATCGAAGTAGCGGGCGCGCTGGCGGCGCTGAATCCGCATCCGAAGCGCAGCATTCTATTCGTCACTTTCTTTGGAGAGGAACTTGGACTGGTAGGATCGCGATACTACGGGCGGCACCCGCTGGTTCCGCTTACGAAGACCATCGCCGATCTCAACCTGGAACAGGTGGGGCGCACCGATGCGACGAATGGAAAGCAAATCAACAACGCCAGTGTCACGGGTTTCGATTTTTCGGAATTGACGCGGGTCCTGATCGATGCGGGTAAGCTGACCGGCATCAAAGTTTATAAGGACGATGCGGCCAGCGATCCGTACTTTGCGCGCAGCGACAATCAGGCGCTCGCCGATGTGGGCATCCCGGCGCATACGCTTTCAAACGCGTACGAGTATCCCGATTATCATGGGGTGGGCGATTCTTGGGAAAAGATCGATTACAACAATATGGCGAAGATCGACCGGATGGTCGCGCTGGGATTGCTGCATCTGGCCTCGGACGCGCCTGGCGCCAAAGTGGAATGAGTCGAATCCCGCGGCGGCGAAATACGTCGAGGCGGCGAAGAAGCTTAAGCAGTCATCCGATCGATAGCGGCGATGTCTTCGGGCGTCAACGTCCAGTTCGCGGCGTGGATGTTTTGCTCCAGTTGCTCCGGCTTGGTCGCGCCGGCAATGACGCTCGCGACGCAGGGACGTGACGCCAGCCAGGAGAATGCCAGTTCCAGCATGCTGTGGCCGCGATCGGCGCAGAACTTCGCAAGGCTTTCTACTTTCTGCCAGTTCGCCTCCGTCAGATAGCGATCGGCGAGGTTCTTGGTGTTGGTGAGGCGGGACCCTTCCGGCATGTGGTCCCGGCGGTATTTCCCGGTGAGCAAGCCGCTCGCGAGCGGGAAATACGGGAGCAATCCGAGGCCGTGAGCTTTCATCGCGGGGATCAGCTCAGCTTCGATCTTCCGGACCAGCAGGCTGTATTCATCCTGGCACGAGACGAAGCCGCTCGTGCCGAGCTGTCGCGCTGTCCAGTCCGCGTCGGCCACCTGCCATCCGGGAAGATTGGAGCAACCCAGGTAGCGGACCTTGCCTTGCCGAACCAGATCGTCCAGTGCGCGAAGCGTTTCGTCAATCGGCGTTAACGGATCGGGCTGATGCAGTTGATAGAGATCGAGCCAATCGGTCTGCAAGCGCTGCAGACTAGCCTCGACTTCGGACATGATGTAGCGGCGGGAGGCTCCCACCTTTTCGGGCTGATCCATCAGCATGCCGAATTTCGTGGCGAGGACGATTTGATTGCGCCGTTCGCCCAGAATGCGGCCGAGTTGCTCCTCAGAGCCGCCCTTGTTGCCGTAAACATCCGCCGTATCGAACAGGGTGACGCCGAGATCGATGGCCTTGTCGACCACTTTTCGGGTGGCTTCGAGATCGAGGCGACCGCCGAAGTTGTTGCAGCCGAGGCCGACGACGGAGACGCGCAAACCGGATTTTCCAAGATTTCGCAGATTCATTTGAAATGTTAGATGCGGACCATAACCTGGTCGAGAGTTTTTTTTGCGATCGAAGGAACTTCAGAATCAGGGGCTGGATAACCGACCGGAATCAGCACAAACGGCCGCTCATTCGCCGGACGGCCGAGAATCTTCTGGAGAAATCCCATCGGACTGGGAGTATGGGTAAGGGTTGCGAGCCCGGCCAGGTGCAGGGCGGCGATCAGGAATCCGGTCGCGATTCCGACACTTTCCTGAACATAATAGTGTTTGATTTTGCGATCGCCTTCCAGACCGTAATCAATCCGAAACACGACGATCAGATATGGGGCAATCTCCAAGAAATCCTTGTGCCAGTCGGTTCCCAGGTGGAACAACGCATCCAGCCATTCCTGCGGGAATCGGTGGTTGTAGTTTTCGCGCTCTTCTTCTTCCGCGGCGGCGCGGATCTGACGCTTGATTTCAGTATCGGAGACTACAACGAAGCGCCAGGGCTGTTGATTGGCGCCGCTCGGTGCAAGCGCTGCACAGCGGATCGCGTTTTCAATCAGCTCCACGGGAACGGGATCGGGGGCGAACGTCCGAACGGTACGGCGGACCGCCATACGTTCCGCGAATTCGCGCGAGCGGCGAAGCTGCTCCTCCGGGGACAATACTTCGAATTTCAACGGCTCAAACTTTTGTTCCAAAGGCGTAAAGCGCGGATTGCGTGCGCCGGTAAATTTGATTATCCGCAATTGCAGGGGTCGCGCGGCATTCGCTTTTTCGGAATCATTTCATTCCGAAACAATAGAGTCCGGCGACAGTACGTACATAGATTTTCCCGTCGGCGATGGCGGGCGTCGCGAAAATGTCTTCGTCCAGCTTGTTGGCGGCGATCTGCTCCTGCTCTCCTCCCGCTTTCAAAACGTATACGATTCCGCTGTTCGAAGCGATAAAAATCTTGCCGTCGGCGGCCACCGGCGACGAGTAGTATCGGTCCGAAGCCGCACGCAGCCGGGCCTGCTTCCACACTTCGCCAGTTTCCGAATTGAGCGTCGTAAGGATGCCGCCGTCATTCAGCATATAAACGACGCCGCGATACAGGACCAATGATGGGAGTTGTGGAATCGCCTTGTGATATTTCCATTTCACGACTGAATTGGTAAGATCGCCCTTCGCGCCGTTTGGAACCGTGAGCGCCATCAGGGAGTTCTCAGCGGCCATGGATGCGGCGTAAATGGTCCACTCACGCTGATCGAGTCCCCCATCTTTATTCAGGTCGAGATACTTGAACAGGGTTTTGGTGCGCTGATCGGGCGATTCATCCACGGAAATCTTCCCGTCATGATTCGCATCGTACTTCTTGATGACTTCGTCGAACGGCGGGACGGCGATCTGGCGGCCAGGATCGTTCTCCGGAGTATTGAAGCCGTTGATGTAGATGGTGTCGCCATCGATCACCGGGACGCTCTTCATCTCCGACGCGAGGCCGTGCATGAACCACACGATGTTCCCGGTGTCGGCCGAATAAACATCCATACGAAAGGATGCCGGGGCGACGATCAAGGATTTTCCACTGGCATCGCGCATCACGCTCGGGGTCGAAGCGCCGCTCAAGGCTTCCGGGCGCTCCACTTTCCAGCGAAGCTTGCCGTCGTTCTGCCCGTACGCCGCTGTGTACGAACCGCCGGACTGATCGATCACCAGGACGATCTTGTCGTCGACGAGTACGGGCGAAACGCCGATGCCGTAGACGTTCGAAAACGGGCCGAGGGGTGTGCGCCAGCGCTCATTTCCGTCGGGTCCGTAGGAAACCATGCCGAAGTCACCGAAGAAGGCGTAGACGTTCTTGCCATCGGAAACGGGGGTGGGTGAAGCCGGGCTGTTACGGGGATCGACGGGATCCTTGCGATCGCGCGGCGATTCGCGGCGCCATATCACTTTGCCGGTCTTTCGATCCAGAGAAAAGGTCAACAGGTTGTCGGCGTCATAGGCGGTAATGAAGATCCGGTCTCCCGCGAGAATCGGAGACGAGTGGCCGGGCGGGAGCGCAGTCTTCCAAACCAGGTTCTTATCCAGGCCGAACTCGGCGGGCAACCCGGTGGTGTCGCTGACGCCGGAGCCGTTCGGTCCGCGAAAACGCGGCCAATCCGCCGCGGCTGAGGAGAATGCGAGAAGCGCGACGAAAACCTGTAAACTATGTCTCATAAAGCACCGTGACTCCTACTATACAACCTCGACAAATCGACCCCGGCGTCGTGCTTGACGCATGGACGCGCGAAGTGGTCCAGTGGCATTTCGACCCTGAGACCGGCACTCCTTTCTGGCTGGAACGAGCCAAAACGCTCGATTTCGATCCTCGACGCGAGATACAGACGTACCAGGATCTGGATCGTTTTGGATTTTTCGAAGACGAGTGGCTCCGCGGCGGCCCGGTTCGCCGATGGGTTCCCAAAGCGTACACCGATAAACCCATTTGCACCTTTGAAACCGGGGGAAGCACGGGCGTGCCGAAGTCGCGCATCAACATTCAGGATTTTCGAATCGACTACGAACAGTTTTCAGACACGCTGCCGGACGAATTCTTCCCGCGCGGATCGGACTGGATTATGGTCGGACCCAGCGGTCCCCGCCGCTTGAGATTGGCGGTGGAGCACCTGGCGCAGCATCGCGGCGGGATCTGTTTTGGTCTGGATTTGGATCCGCGCTGGGTGATCAAGCTATTGAAGCGCGGAGAGGTTCAAGAGGCCGAGCGTTACAAGCAGCATGTGGTGGAGCAGGCGCTGACGTTGCTCCGTGCGCATGAAATCACGTGCATGTTCACGACCCCGAAACTGCTTGAAGCAATTGCGGAAAAAATCAATCTGAGGAAAGGCCGGCATCCGCGGCATCTTCTGCGGAGGCACGGAGATGACTCCGCAGTTTCACCGGTTCGCAAAGGAAGAGCTGCTCGACGGCATCTATTTCGCGCCCACTTACGGGAACACGCTGATGGGCCTGGCAACGCACAAGCCGTTCGACCGCACGGATAATTACGCGGTGATTTATTATCCGCCCAGCCCTCGCGCCATGATCGAGGTGGTGGATCCCGATCGGCCGTCGCAGGTGGTCGCATATGGCGAGACGGGGCGCGTTCGGCTGACGACCTTGACGAAAGAGTTCTTCATGCCCAGGTTCCTGGAGCGAGACGAGTGCGAGCGCGAGCGGCCGTGCGCGGCCTATCCGTGGGATGGAGTCCGCAATGTGCGTCCCTTCAGGAAATTTCAGACTACGGTGGTCGAGGGCGTTTACTGAGGGCGAAGGACGGCGCTGAGCGCGATCTGCAGAAAATCGCGGAGGGTCTCGTCCGGCGTGAGTTTACCGTCGCGCCGATACCAGCGCGAAATCCACGTGATCATCCCGAAAAGACTGAACGTCGCCACAGTTGAACTTACGTGACGCAGTCGTCCTTGCGCCGCAAGCTGATCGAGAGTGCGGCGGACCAGCTCGAAATACGCGCGCTTCCGGGTGAGGATCGCATGCCGGTGCTCGGGAGTCAGGGCGGCAACTTCCTCCAGAATGATGGTGACCGCGCCGCCGACTTCGAGGATTCTCCGCGCATGCCTTTCGATAATCGTGCGCAGGCGCACTTCCGGATCGGCGATATTCTGGGCCGGCTCGATCACGTCCTGGTCCACCATGTCCATGGCGAAGCCCATAATCTGGAAAAGCAGCTCTTCTTTTCCGGGAATGTAATGGTAGATTCCGGCTTTGGTAAGTCCCACCGCCTCGGCGATATCTTTCATCGAAGTGGCTTCAAAACCCTTCTGGCACATGATTTCAGCGGCCACGCGATAAATATGGTCGGCGCGCTGTTCCTTGCGATTGTGCAGGATTTTGGTTTTAGTCTGCGGCGGCAGAGAACGCTCCTGGCTGATCCTTCAGGCTCAAGCGGAGATTACGACAAGTAAACCTTCGGTGTCAACCGGCGAGGCTGTCGAAGCATTCAGCCGGGCAGGATTGCTACAATGGATCTGTCGCGGAGAGGTGGCAGAGTGGTCGATTGCGGCGGTCTCGAAAACCGTTGAACCTTCACGGGTTCCGGGAGTTCGAATCTCCCCCTCTCCGCCAAATCTGCATTTCCCCCCATCGTTGATACAATCTGTGATCAGATGCGTACGATTACGATGCTCCTAGGAATCTGCGGCGCGCTGGCCGCTCAAAATCACAAACTAACGCTCGAAGATCTGCTTTCAGTGGAGCCGATCGGCGAGACGGCGCTTTCCCCGGATGGCAAGACATTCGCCATGACGCGGAACGGGCAAGTTGTCTTGATGCCTTCGGATGGAGGCTGGCCGGTTACGCTTACCAGCACGGCCGCCGGTAAGTCGGGATTAAGCTGGTCGCCGGACGGGCGTTCGCTCGCCTACGCGAGTCAGGGCGGAATCTGGGTGGTGCCGGCGGCCGGAGGCACACCGCGGCGGATCACCAATGCAGCGAACGGGCCGGGAGATCCTCGCCAAGCGTCGGACCGGCAACCCCAGTGGTCGCCGAAGGGACGCTGGATTTTGTTCGAGACCGGACGGCGCGGCCATAACAACCTGATGGTGGTCAGCGAAGACGGGATGGCGACGGATTTCCTGACCGCGGCTAATTTCGACGAGGAAGGCGCATCGTGGTCGCCGGATGGCACTCGGATTTCCTACACGGCTCGCGCGCCGGAGTATTTTAGCGGCAAGCTGAACGTGCTGAAATTCGATCCGGCCAAGGGGCAGGCGGCCGCCGATCCCGTAACGCTGTACACTTCGCCCACGGATCGCGGCGGTGGATGGTCGATTCGGAAAGCGCAGTGGTCACCGGACGGACGAGCTCTGGCGGTGGCGCTGCAAGAGAGCGGGTGGGACAACATTTATCTGATCTCTGCGTCAGGCGGCGCGCCGAAAAGGCTGACGCACGGGGAATATGAGGACACCAATCCGGTGTTTTCTCCCGATGGGAAGTCGCTGGCGATTGTGTCGAGCCGGAAGAACCTGGAGGAGAGCAATATCTGGATCGCGCCGCTGGATGGCTCAGCCGCACGCCAGGTAGCGACATTCCCGACTCCTGGGGTGGAGTCGCAACCGGAATGGGCTCCGGACGGCAGCCGGATTTATTTCCATCGCAGTTCGCCGATGGAATCGGCGGATCTGCTGGTGGCTCCCATCGCAGGCGCGCCAAAATATCTGACCCACACCACGCCGAAGAATTTCGAGACTGGCCTGGTCATGCCGGAAGAAGTGCATTTCCGCAGCAAAGACGGAATGGACGTCGCTGCGATTCTCCATAAACCGCGCGGGTTCAAAGCGGGGACGAAATATCCGGCGGTGTTGTGGATTCACGGCGGCCCGGAGGGACAGGATACCTTTCGATTCGATTCCTGGCCGCAGTATCTGGCGCAGTCGGGATATGTTGTCCTGCAGCCGAATTATCGCGGCAGCACCGGCTACGGCGAGAAATTCCGTAATCTGAACGTGGAAGACAGCGGCGGCGGGGAGATGGACGATGTCGCGGCGGGCGCGGAATATCTGGTGAAGCAGGGCATGGCCGATCCGAAGCGGCTCGCGATCGGCGGCGGCAGCCATGGAGGGACTATGGTCGGCTATGCGGTGACCAAGTATCCCGACCTGTTCGCGGCGGCCATCGAGTTATACGGCGTGCTGGATCGCGCGACGTTTAATGAGCGGACGAATCGCAATACCGCGATTCGATGGATGATGAAAATGGGTGGCACGCCGGAGGAGAAAGCCGACGTTTATCGCCGGGCAAACTCGCTGGCCGACGTCGCGAAGATCAAGACGCCGCTGCTGATCATGCACGGCGAAAACGACCCGCAGGTTCCGCCGTATGAGTCGGCTCAATTCGTTCGCGCGCTGAAGGAACACGGTAAGGTCTATTATTACTTCACTTATCCGAACGAGCTGCACGGATTCAGCCAGCGCGAACATAGACTGGACGCATGGAGAAGACAGCTCGCGTTCCTGGAAAAATACATTCAGCCGCGGTACGGCGTCAGCAGCACATCGACGGAAGACCTTCTGGGTCCGCCGCTGCCCGCGCCGCGATCGAATCAGTAAGCTACTCGGATCGCAAAGTATCGGCGGGATTCAGCCTGACGATTCGCGCGGCGGGGATGAGGCTGGCGATGGCGGTCGCGAGAATGAGTCCCAGGGCAACGCCGATGAAGGTGATCGCGTCAGAAGACTGCACGCCGAAGATAAAGCTCTTCAGGAATCTTTCCAGTCCGATCGCCGCGACGGCTCCGGCTGCGACGCCTCCAAGGACCCATAACAATCCTGGGCGCAGGGCGGTCCAGACGGCTTCGCTGGACGTCGATCCGAGGGCGAGACGGATCCCGAGTTCCTTGGTTCTCTCGCCCACCAAATTGGCGATCAGCCCGTAGATTCCCAGGGTGGTCAAGAGAATCGCGAGGCCAGCCAGCACATCGACCAGCGAGGCCAGGAAGCGCTGAAATCGTAGAGAACTCAGCTTGAGGTCGTTGACGGATCGAAATTCGGCCATGGGCAGCAGGGGATCGGCCGATCGAGTGGCATTTTCGATCGCGGCTTTGACCTGTTCACCAGTTAGAGCGCTGCGCACGATCCAGTTGGGAGAAAACCAGGTGTGCACAGTCTGAAGAAATCCATCGGTGGTCTGCGCAGCGGGAACATAGACCGCCGGAATTTCCCCTATGGGACCGTAACCGCCCCATCCGGCCCGTTGTTGGACGTTGCCGACGACACCGACAATCTGCCACTGCTTTCCTTCGATCCCGACCGGTTGTCCGATCGCCGGCTGATTTTTGAAGTAAAGATTCACGAGCGCCTGATTCACGACCGCAACTCTCGCGGAGTCGGCTCCGTCGGCGCGGGAGAATACACGCCCCCGAAATAGCGGGATACGCATCGCCGTGAAGTATTCCGGAGTCACGTAGGTCATGTCTGTGATTTTCGACTTCGTCTCTCCCGGCAGACGCAGGCCGGTATTGAGTCCGCGCTCATAGGGAAGATTCAGGCTCACCGCAACGGATTGAATTCCAGGAATTTCGTGGAGCCGGGCGTTAATGGAGTCGTAGAGCTGATTCATTTTCTGCGAAGTGTACCGGGCGTCCGCCATGGAAAATCGCGCTGTGAGCAAATGATTAGGATCGAAGCCGGGATTCAGGTTCCAAAGGAATAAAAACGTGCGTAACAGTAGTCCCGCGCCGACCAGCAAGGGAACGGTTAACGCTACCTGTCCGCCGACCAAGCCGCCGAGCGAGACGAATCGCTTCTTACCCGCGACCGTTCGCGAGCCCGTCTGGGCGGATCGAAGATCCACATGCGCCGCCTGCCACGCGGGCACCATTCCGAATCCGATTCCGGCCAGCAGCGTCAGAAACAGAGTTGCCGCCAACACACGCCAGTCGAGTTCGACTAACTTCAGGAATGAAAAAGTCTCAGCGCCGAGGGCTTTCAAGGCCTGGAGGCCGGCCCATCCTACGGCAACGCCTACAGCTCCGCCGAGCAGGCCAAGAACGGTGCTCTCAACCAGTAACTGCCGGACAATTCGCCCGATGGGCGCACCGAGTGCAAGCCTTGTCGCGACTTCCCCGACACGTCCCGAGGCGCGGGCCAGCAGCATGCCTCCGATGTTTACGCACCCGAGCACGAACACCGCCGCGACGGCGGCCCACAGAATCATCAACGGTTGCCGCAATTCCTGCGTCATTCCCTGCTGCAAGCTTTCAATATCGAGCCTAACGTCGCTATCCTTGCGATACGTGCCGAGATTCTTCAGGTCCGGCACCAAGGAGGCCAGTTGCGACGACGCCTGTATCCAGGTCGAACCGGGGCGCAGTCGCGCAATGACGCCGTAGTTGTCCCCTCCGCCTTCGCCGGTGCGCGATGCCCGCAGCGGCGTCCACACTTCCGCATCGGTGTTGGATTGGAAGCGCGCGGGCATTACCGCGACCACTGTGTGCGGCTCGCCACGCAGGAGAATGGCTCGACCGACGATGCCAGGGTCGCCGCTGAAGTATTTTTTCCACAATGTATTGCTCAAAACGACGGCTGCAGGCCCGCCCACGCGATCCTCTATGCTGTTGAAATCGCGACCGATCTCCGGTGTAATTCCCAGAACGCCGAAGAATCCGGCGGAGACGCGCTGCAACTTGACGTAAACGCCGCTGCCATTGACGCCCATGTTGACGCCGGTCCAGCCGCCGCCATAGCAGGCTGCGTCAATGGAAGAGGCTCGATCGCGAATGGTTTCCCATGTAGTGCCGTCGTGGGAATCGTCGATGTTATCGCCCCGGAATATCGAGACGACTTGGGCGAGGCGGTCGGGTTCGGGGTAATTCAAGGGCTGAAACATGGCGGCGTTAACCACCGAGAGCACCGCTGTGTTCGCGCCGATGCACAGCGCCAGGATTGCGATCACAGTTAGCGAAAAGCCCCAGCTCTGGCGGATCAGGCGAAAGGCAAAGCGCACGTCTTGCATGGCATCTCCTTGTCAGAGATATACGCGACAGACTGTCTACCGTTCCAACTTAAATCGGTTACATCCCGGCAAATCGGCCGTCCGAGTGCAGACGGTACCGCCTGCCGCGCCAGACGATGGTATTGCCGAAGAATCCCGCGATCCAGAATCCGAAGGCGGCGAGATCTTCGATCGGCAACAGGAGCCAGTCTATCCGGGCGCGAAGCACTCGCGCAGAGACGACATAAGCCGCAATCGAACGCATGGTCCACGCGGCCAGCGCGGCCGGCCACCACTCCGGAGCCACCAGGCACAGCAGGACGGCAAACGGAACCGGCATCGTGAAAAGCTGTCCGAAATAGCCAAGCGGCCGGGATCGACGAGTGCTTCTAAGCCACCGCAGCCGATGTGCCGCGTTGGTTCGCAACTCCGCACCGCCGATGTGGTGCTCAATGACATACGAAGATAGAACCACGCGATAACCGGCTTCCGCCGCGAGTTTTCCCATCACGAAGTCCTCGGCCAGAAAATCTTTCAACCGGTCGAATCCGCCAATAGACTCGAGGACCGAGCGGCGGGCCGCCGTGGTAGGGCCGATGGTGAATCGCATGCCCTCGAGCATTCTGGCCACCAGGATACCCGCGATAAAGTCGGTATTCATGCCGGTAGCCTCCAGGTCCGACCAGAAACTGGCGCCCGGAACCGCACGGTAAGGGCATGTGACCACGCCGACCTGTGGATTCTGAAGCTCCGCCGCCAAAGTGCGAAGCATCTGGGGCGTGACGCGAACATCACTATCGCTCATCACCACCAGTTCGTGAGCCGCCGCGCGAAGCATCGCGTCCAGGGCGTGGACCTTGGCATTGGCATAAGCGGGCTCGCCGGTGAAAATCACCCGGCATGGCACTTGCGGATAATCGCGACGCAGCTTTTCCACTACCGCTGCGGCCGGATCGGACGCTTCGCGTACCGCGAACACAATTTCGAACGACGGATAGTCTTGCTCGAAGAATGTTCGTAAGTTCGACTCCAATCCTTGGTCAAGCCCGTACAGCGGTTTTAGAACGCTGACCGGCTTAGGATCCTCAAGAGCATCCGGCCGGACGGCAAGATAGCCAATTGCAGCCGCGATCGACAGCAGCGACACAACGACGGTGCCGCACAGTAATACAAGCAGCGTAATCGTCATGTTCAGTCGATTTGGCTGCCTTGGACCGGTAAGAAGGGCGCGGGCCGGAGCCCGGGCGCAAGTCTACACGTTACTACCAAAAACAATCCCCGCATATAGACATAGCTTACTCCCATTCGGCATACATTGGATTGGGGTCCCGTCTGCGCTACCCTGATCTACTATGCCTCTGTTCCAAGCGATCGTCCTGGGCATCCTCCAGGGATTAACGGAGTTTCTTCCGATCAGCAGTAGCGCGCACCTGATCATCGTGCCGTGGATCCTGGGCTGGGACGATGGGGGGCTGACATTCGATGTCGCTCTGCACGTCGGTACGCTGGCCGCCGTAGTTCTGTTTTTTTTTAAGGATTGGATTCAAATTATCGGGCAAGCCGTGGGCTTGAATCTCGGCCACGACATGACGCTTAAAAAGAATCCCGGCCTGTTGTGGCTGCTGATGGCAGGAACGGTGCCCGGCGCTCTGATCGGCTACTTATTCGAGAAGCAGGCGGAGACGGCGTTTCGGAGTCCATACATCATAGGCGCCGCGGCGATCGTCGTCGGCTTGATCATGTGGCTCGCCGACACGGCGGGACGAAAGCAGAAGGATATCGGCCACGTTACGTTAGTTGATTCGCTGGCCATCGGCTCGGCACAGGCGCTCGCCGTGATTCCTGGAGTGTCGCGCAGCGGGTCCACGATCTCAGCCGGATTATTCTGCAACCTGGATCGCACTACAGCCGCGCGCTTTTCTTTCCTGCTGTCGACTCCCATCATTGCGGGGGCGGCCGCTAAGAAATTCTGGGACCTGCACAAGCATCAAGGTGGTCTGCCGCATGACATGCAGATGGCGTTTATCGTCGGCATTTTGGCCAGCGCCATCACCGGATGCTTCGCCATAGCCTTCTTCATGAACTTCCTCCGCCGCCGGTCGTTGACGGCCTTCGTGTGGTACCGGATCGTTTTTGGCATAATAGTAATCGCTCTGGCCCTCTTCCGCTCTGGCGGAAGATGAAATATCTAGGACCGTCCTCGCACCTGAGGCTCAATGAAGCCGTAGCGATCGTGTTTCTATTCGCGGGACTCTTCGTTTTTATCAGTCTCGCTTCCTATCACCCGCTTGATCCCTCGTGGGATACGGTCACGGGGACAGAGAAAGCGGCAAACCTGACCGGACGCGTCGGAGCCCTCACTTCGGATTTGTGCCTGCAGGCCTTCGGGCTGGCTGCGTATGCGATCCCTGTACTGATCTTGCTGCTCGGCTGGAAGTGGATTCGCTCTTCGCCCATTCAGGCGCCGATCGTAAAGACGGCAGGCTCCATTATGCTGGTGGGCGCTACCTGCGCTGCATTCGGCTTGATGGGCTGGAAACCGATTTCGGGGGCGATTCCGGCAGGCGGACTCGCCGGGTCGCTGCTCGCCGACGAACTGGTGGCTTCGATGAATCCCCTGGGAGCGTGGCTGTTCACGGCGGCAACCTGGATCGTATCCATTTACCTGGTTTCGACATTCGAAGTCGCACGCCTGAGAAGCTGGTTCGCGGGCCGATTGCGTGGAGCCAGAGGCTCGCCGCACGCTTCATGGAGTGGCGAAGCACTCGGGCTCAAATGGCCAAGGAACGCGCCCAGAAGCGCGAGCTTCGTAGAGCCATGGCGGCTCCACGGCAGCCGGATGTTCCCGTCGCTGGCGCGCAACGAACCACCCTGGCAATCCGAGCCCGAGAAAAAGATTGTGGTCGAGGACATCCCGATTCACGCTCTCGACATGACTCCCGCGCGTCCCGAACCAGTGGCGCCTCCGCCAGTGCCGGCGGCTATCCCGAGTGGCAGGCGACCGGCACGGACGGCCGCTTCAGCGCTGGAGCCGAAAGGACGCGAGTTCAAGATCCCGCCGACCGACCTGCTCCAGGAGCCCGCCGGAGCGCAGCTCCTATGACAGCCAGGAGCTGAAAGAAATCGCGGCACGCATCAAATCTAAATTTGAAGAATTCAACGTGCTGCGGATCGGTGGTGCAAATCAACCCTGGTCCGGTCGTCACGACATTCGAGTTCAAGCCCGAAGCCGGAATGAAATATTCTCGCATCACCACGCTGAGCGAGGATCTCTGTCTGGGCCTGCAAGCCGAATCGATCCTGATCGAGCGTATTCCGGGAAAACCGACGGTAGGCATCGAAGTCCCCAACTCCAAGCGGGAAGTGATCAGCCTGCGCGGGATTCTCGAATCGGAAGAATTTCACGATTCCGCATCGCCGCTGACCATCGCGCTCGGCAAGGATATCAACGGCCGCATAAAGGTTACGACGCTCGATACGATGCCGCACCTGCTGATCGCGGGGTCAACCGGATCGGGGAAGAGCGTCATGCTTAATTCACTGATCATGTCGATTCTCTACAAGTCGACGCCGCGTGAAGTTCGCATGATCATGGTGGATCCGAAGCGCCTGGAATTCGGGCTGTATGAGGGAATTCCACACTTGCTCACGCCCGTGATCACAGATCCGAAAAAGGCCACCAACGCCCTCCGCAACGCGGTGCTTGAGATGGAGCGCCGGCTGAAGCTGCTCGCCTCGCAGGGCGTGCGCAACATCGAGCAGTACAACAAGAAAGTCCGGCAACTGGAAGCTCAGCCGCGTAGTCTTTTCGACGAGGAATCTGAAGAAGAACCTCTGGAGCAGATCCCGTACGTACTGATCGTGATCGACGAATTGGCCGACCTGATGATGCTGGAACGCGCCAATGTCGAAGAGTCCGTCGCGCGGCTGGCGCAGATGGCTCGCGCGGTGGGGATGCACCTGGTGCTCGCTACTCAACGGCCCAGTGTCGACGTGATTACGGGCTTGATCAAGGCGAATTTTCCGTCCCGCATCAGCTTCCGCGTCGCCACTCGCGTGGACTCGCGCACCGTCCTTGACGTCATGGGCGCGGAGCATCTGCTCGGTAAGGGCGACATGCTGTTCCTGCCGCCGGGCTCCTCGCGGCTCACCCGCGTGCATGGCGCTTACGTGAGCGAAGCCGAAACCAATCGCGTGGTGGAGTTCTGGAAACAACAAGCCGAGCCCGAATACGATAAGACGTTCCTGATGGCTCCGCCTGCCGATGACGGTGAGGAGGGCGAGGAGTTCGACGGCACGGAAGACCCTATGTATCAGGATGCCGTTCGCACGGTGCTTGAAATGGGCAAGGCCTCAACGTCCACGCTCCAGCGGCGTCTGCGCCTGGGGTACGGCCGCGCCGCGCGCATCCTGGACATGATGCAGCGGGAAGGGATCATCGGACCGCCCGACGGCAGCCGTCCCCGGGAAGTTCTGAAGCGGCCGGACTGGCTGAAGGAAGTCGAAAATCAAATGAGATAGGGGCTCAAATCGACTAGGATAAAGAGATAGGAGCCGGTTTTGAAATTGTTGCGTTATGTATCCTTGTTGTTCTGTTTGTGTCTTGCGCTGGATGCCAAGACTCCGCGGCCACTTGCTCGGGTCCCTATTCTGACGCCGGATCTGAGGAACACCATCGATTTAGCCAAGCTACGGGGCCACACGGTCGTATTGATGATTTTTTCGACTGAGTGCTCGGATTGCATCAAGACCATCGACATCATGAACCGGCTTCAGAGGGATTTCGCGTCGCAAGGGTTACGCGTGGTGGGCGCCGCCGGTGACGATCGGGCGAAGTTTCTGCTGGGGCCGTTTGTCTCCCGCTATCGACCCTCGTTTCCTATCGGCTACCTGGACAAGGCGGGGATCATCAAGCTGGCCGATGTTCCAAAAGATATTCGCCCTCATGTACCGATCGTTTTGTTTATCGATAAATGGGGCATGGTTCGAGAACAGTATTACGGGGACGATCCGATTTTCAAAGATGCGGAGAAATCCCTGCACGCCCTGACCATGGGCATGCTGCGGGTGACGCCGGTCGGGGACGACGAAGCTGCAGGCGTCGCCTGGTCCGCAGTAGCTATTTAACGTCGCCGCAATCGTCGCCGAGCCATCTCCCCGTCATATTGACGTTGATCGTCATCGGATGATCCGCGTTGCCGGAAAGAATCTTAAAGGTTCCCTTCATGCTTTCGCGCGACAACGCCTCAAAACGGAGGTTACCCGTCGATTTGTTGGAGCCGGTGCACTCCGACTTCAGTTCCATCACGCTGCGGCTGCTGGAAACCACGGTGTTGCTGCAGGAACTGTTGTTCTGGTTCATGTTGGTGAACTGCTTCATGTCCATTTTTTCCTTGGTCAGGCAGATCTTGGTAGTGCGGGTCTGGGGACCCTGACCGCCGCGGCCCTTCATGGCCGCTTCCACCTTCGCACGCGTCTCCGGCGTCATTTTACTGGTGTCGATGGGCGGCATTCCGTTGACCTCGGATACGACCGTCGTCTCCCAAAGTCCCGTCTTAATATCAAGAGTCTGCGCGCGAGCGACCACTCCGGCTCCGAGGAAAACCAGGCCGGCAAGCGCTAATATGTGCGATTGTCTTGAGCGAATCATTCGCCTAGTATACTAATTTCGCTCACAGTTCAAATTGAATCCCTTGCGCCAGTGGAAGCTTGCCAGACCAGTTCACCGTAACCGTCTCCCAGCGCATATAACTCTTCCACGAATCGCTGCCGGACTCGCGTCCGCCGCCGGTTTCCTTCTCTCCTCCAAAGGCTCCGCCGATCTCCGCGCCGCTGGTTCCGATGTTCACGTTCGCAATGCCGCAATCGCTTCCTCGCGCGCTGAGGAACGTCTCGGCGGCCGAAAGGCTGTTCGTAAAGATCGCCGAAGAGAGGCCTTGCGGAACGTCGTTATGCCACGCGATGGCCTGGTCCAGTTCGTCGAACTCGATTAGATAGAGAATCGGCGCGAAAATTTCCTCTTTGAGAATAGACATCTCTGGTGTAGCCTTCACCAGCGTAGGCTCGACGAAACACCCTTCCAGACGCTTGCCGCCGCACATGATTTCCCCGCCCTGCTGCCGGATTCGATCGAGCCCCCGCATCATGTTTTCGACCGCGTCCATATCGATCAGCGGCCCCATCAACGTCGCCGGCTCCATCGGATTCCCGATCCGGATCTGTTTGTATGTCGAGATCAGCCGATCTCGTGATGCGCGTTGCAATGCCTTTTTGCAGGAACAGCCGGCCGGATGGTGGTACATCGTTGGCCTGCTGTCCCGACCGCGCCGAACAGCACCGCGCGCACAACCAAATCGGGATCGGCATCATCCATCACGATCAGGCCGTTGTTTCCGCCCAGTTCCAACAAGCTTCGGCCCATTCGCTCCGCGACCGTCTTTGCGACAACCCGTCCCATCCGGCACGATCCGGTCGCGCTTATGAGCGGCACTCGACGATCCTGCACCAAGCGCGTTCCGACCACGTCGTCACGGCCGATCACCAAGCCAAGCACTCCCTCGAATCCATGCCGCGCGAGCACTGGATTGCAAATGTGCTGCACCGCAATTGCCGTAAGCGGGGTCTTTAGAGACGGCTTCCAGACGACGGTGTCGCCGCAAACCAGTGCGATCAGTGCGTTCCAACTCCACACCGCGACCGGGAAATTGAAGGCGCTGATCACGCCCGTTACGCCCAGCGGATGCCACTGCTCATACATGCGATGGCCCGGCCGTTCGCTATGCATCGACAACCCATAAAGCTGCCGCGACAGCCCGGCCGCGAAATCGGCAATGTCGATCATCTCCTGAACTTCGCCCAGCCCCTCCGCCAGGATCTTCCCCATCTCGAGGGTCACCAGCCGCCCCAGATCATCCTTCGCCGCCCGCAATTCCTCGCCGATCTGGCGCACGATTTCTCCGCGCTTTGGCGCAGGAACCATTCGCCATCGCTCGAATGCACGCACCGCGTCTTCGACCACGGCGTCGTAATCGGATTCCGAGGCTAACCGGACCCTGCCCAATTCGCTCCCATCCGCCGGGTTATAGGAAATGAGCTCATCGCCCGAATCGCGGTCGACCCAGCGCGCACCGCATGCGCCAGAGTTTGTTTTGTGAAGAATTTCAGTCATGAGCAAGAAGTGAGAAGCCCTTGGGCCCGGTTTCGAAAGTGTGGCCGGACGCTTGTGCCTCCCGTTGAATCCGTTCTACGATCGTAGCCTGAAACGCCGGGTCAAGCCAATCCTCGTAATGGTTCACGCCGCTGATCTGCCACGCCGCGTCTCGCGTCGTCGCGCCGCTGCGTTTCACTGCGCGAACGTGCAGCGGATCTCCGATCAGATTCCGGCCAGTCGCCTCAATCGCTGCACGTGCCAGCCTTTCAGGATCGCACGGCAGAAGGGGCGCGAGCGTCGCATAAGTCTCGATCCCCGCCTCGCGCAATGCATCCACGGTTTTGAGGCGATCCTCGTACGCCGCGCAGTGCGGCTCATACAATTTCCTGATCTCTTCGCGATCGGTCGTGACCGAAAAACTCACCCTTAGCGTGGTCCGGCGCGACAAAGCGCGGAGCCGGTCGAGATCGCGCAGGATCATTGGCCCGCGCGTTTGCAAAGCGAAAATCCGCGGCGGCGATTCAATCACGGCGTCCAGAATTCGAGGCATCTGCTGTTCTGCAGCTTCGGCTGGCTGATACGGATCGACCAGCGGCGAGCAGTAAATGCGCTGATCAGGCCGCAATTCCCGCCGCAACAAATCCGCCGCATTGGTCTTGAACGTGGTGAACTGACCCCATCGACGCCAGTCCTCCGGCTGTAGACCGCCATAGACCCCCAGCGTCGGAACATAGCAGTAGGTGCAACCGAAGGTGCAATTCCGCGCCGGCGTCAGCGAATGGGTGAACCCGGCCTCGGCGATAAATCCGGATGTCGGACTCAGAATGCGGCGGGCGATCTGTTGACCGTTCGTAGCTACTCCGCGACGTTCTTCGATTCGACCAGGGCGCGCACTTCCTGAATGAACTGCGCCACCGATTTCGCGCCCATATCGGCGTGCTTGCGATGCCGCACCGAAACGCTCTCGGCCTCGGCTTCGCGATCGCCGATCACCAGCATGTATGGCACCTTCTGCAGCTGCGCCTCGCGAATTTTCAAATTCACTTTCTCGTTCCGGTCGTCCAAGTGCGACCGCAACCCCGCCGCTTCGAGCTGCGCATGAACTTTCCGCGCATACTCCACGTGACGATCCGTGATCGGCAGCACCGACGCCTGCACGGGCGCGAGCCATAACGGAAACGCGCCTCCGTACAATTCGATTAAGTATGAAACCATGCGCTCCATCGTGCTGATGATCGCGCGATGAATCATGACCGGCCGATGATGTTTTCCATCCGCACCGATATAGTTCAGCCCGAACTGGCTGGGCAGGTGAAAATCGACCTGAATCGTCGAGTACGTCTCTTCATGGCCCATCACGTCAGCAAGCTGAATGTCGAGTTTCGGCCCGTAAAACGCCGCTTCACCACGCGCTTCTTTATACGGCAGCCCGAGCGCGTCCATCGCTTCCCTCAAAACCTGTTCACCCATCTCCCACATCGCGTCGTTATCGACATACTTCGTCGTGTTCTCCGGATCACGCAGGGACAGCCGATAACTATAGTTAGTGATTCCCAGGTCTTTATAGCAGCGTTCGACCAGCTTCATCACGCCGGTGAACTCTTCCTTGATCTGCTCCGGAGTGCAGAAGATATGCGCGTCGTTCAAGGTCATGCATCGTACGCGGCTTAGCCCGCTGAGCACGCCCGAACGCTCATAGCGATACATCGTTCCGAGCTCGGCCAGCCGAACCGGCAGCTCGCGATAACTATGCATCTTTTGCTTGTAAATCAGGATGTGATGCGGGCAGTTCATCGGCCGCAACACCATCTTTTCGGTTTCCAGCTC
This sequence comes from Terriglobia bacterium, assembly GCA_963705675.1. Taxonomy (GTDB): domain Bacteria; phylum Acidobacteriota; class Terriglobia; order Bryobacterales; family Bryobacteraceae; genus Palsa-187. The sequence continues at coordinate 52,435 of CAVPKR010000077.1, read as the reverse complement.
CATGGGCGGGAACATATCCTCGTGATAATGTTCCCAGTGCCCGGAACGAATATAGAGGTCGATTTTCGCCAGATCGGGAGTGTAAACGTGCTGATAGCCAGCCTCGCGCTCGCGCTCCAGAATATATTCTTCCAGCAAGCGGCGGATGGTCGCGCCTTTCGGTAGCCACAGCGGCAGCCCCGCTCCCACGGCTTCATTTACCATGAACAGCTCCAGCTCTTTCCCGAGCCGGCGATGGTCGCGTTTCTTGGCCTCCTCCAGACGATTCATATAATCGTCCAGGTCCTTCTTCGAGAAAAACGCCGTCCCGTAGATGCGCTGAAGTTGCGCGTTCTTCTCGCTGCCCTTCCAATAAGCTCCCGCCACCGAAAGGAGCTTGAACGCCTTGATCTTTTTCGTCGAAGGAACGTGCGGCCCGCGGCAGAAGTCGATGAATCCGGGGCCCAGCGTGTATTCGGAAAAGATGTCGCCGGCGCGCTCCTCGATCAGCTCCACCTTCATCGGCTGATCGGAATACAGCCTCAGGCCCTCTTTTTTCTCTGTGTATTTGCGTTCATACGGAAGATCCCGCGCCTGAATCTCCCACATGCGTTTTTCGATTTTCTCCAGATCTTCAGGGGTAAACGGCGTCGCGCGCTGAAAATCGTAATAAAATCCCGACTCGATCGGCGGCCCGATGCCGAGCTTCGTCTCCGGAAACAATTCGAGGACCGCCGCCGCCAGCAAGTGCGCCGTCGAATGCCGATACACCTCCAGGGCCTCTGGATTTTTCGTCGTCAGAATCTGCAGCGTCGAATCGGATTCGAAGGGACGGTTGAGATCCCACAAGTCGCCGTTGACTCGCGCAACAATCGCGTCGTCGGCCAGCCGGCTGCTGATGGTCCGGGCCACGTCGATGGGACGTGATCCCGGCGCGACACTCTGGGCACTTCCATCTGGAAGGGTGACCTGAAAATTATTCATCGGTAATATCAGGTTAACCAAGAACGGCTAAAGATGCACCCTGATTGGTATCGACGGAATCACGCCTGCATCTATAAACATCCCGGCTGAAATCCGTAGCCCCGGTGTGGTAGATTCCACCCAATGCGCATTCTTGCACTCGCGTTGTTCACGGCACTCAGCGCCGTCGCTCAGAAAGTCGAAATCGAGTTCGACCAGGCGGTGGATTTCTCGAAATTCAAGACGTTCGCCATACGCGTCTCTCGCCTGAACAGCAAGAATCCATCTCTCAACAGCGACCTGGTGAAGAAGCGGATCGATGCCGACATCCAGAAGTATCTTTCCGCGAAGGGACTTAGTTTCGTCGACGAAGGTCCATCGGACCTGAACGTTCGCTACACTCTGGGCGCCGTACGGAAGTCCGAGGTGGAGACGTATCCGGCCGGATGGCGCGGCTGGGGAACGCGGGTGGTCCGAGTTCCCTACACCGAGGGCACCCTGGTGCTCGACCTCCGCGACCCGGCGACCCGATCCCTGGTCTGGCGAGCGATCGCCCGGGAGGAAAAGAGCGATGCCTCCAAGGTGGAAGCCAAGCTCGACGACATGGCGAAAAAGTCAATCGAGAAGTACCCACCCAAGCTGAAATAGCGGGTATTATTGAGCTAGATGTCCCTTACTCCAACCACGCCGGCCCCGCCAGGATTCGACGAAGCCCCTCTGGTTGCCAAAGCGAAGGCAGGAGACGCACAAGCGTTCGCAGACTTGGTACATCAGTACGAACGCAAGATTTACCGCCTCGCCAAGCATATTACTCAGAACGATGAAGACGCCGAAGATGTCCTGCAAGAGACGTTTCTAAAGGCATATGAACACCTGGACGGATTCCAGGGAAATTCGAAATTCTACACCTGGATCGTCCGCATTGCGGTCAATGAGTCGCTGATGAAGCTTCGCAAACGCAAGGGTGACCGTACGGTTCCCCTCGACGAGCCAGTCGATACAGGCGAAGAAATGGTGGCAAGAGAGATTGCGGTCTGGGAAGACAACCCGGAACAGCGCTATTCCCGCGACGAAATGCAAGGAATACTGGATAACGCCGTCGAAGGCTTGAAGCCCGATTTCCGCACCGTTTTCATCCTGCGCGACATCGAAGAATTGAGCACGGAAGAAACCGCCGAGACGTTGGGGATTTCGATTCCGGCGGTCAAGAGCCGGTTGTTACGGGCTCGCTTGGCGCTGCGGGAGAAGTTGACCCGCCAATTCAGGCGGAAGGGGGAGGACGCTTTTGCTCACTTGTAAACAGTTCCTTCGGGAGCTGAACGATTATCTCGATCCGAACACGGACCCTGACTTGAAGCGTCACCTGGAGTCGCACGTTACGGAGTGCCCGAACTGCTTCGTCGTGGTCGACACCACACAGAAGACCCTGCAGGTGTACAAGGGCTGCGAGCCGCAAACCATTCCAGAGGACGTGCGATCTCGCCTATGGAAGGCGCTTGAGCGGAAGATCGCCGCGAAGAAGAAAGCTCAAACTTAGCCTATACGGATGCCGGGCATGGCTTTTGAAAGAATGGGCACCGCGGGCACTGTACTCCAGGGCGCATTGGATATTCGAGCGATTCCTGAGCTTTAAGAAAGGCCCGCACGGCCAACTTGGCCGAGTCCATATCCAACGGGACGTTCACTTCCGTTTCCGGTCGTAGATAAAACAAGACAGCCCGATCCGGCGGCCTGCCGGCATACTTCTCCACCGCCAACGCATACAAACGAAGTTGCATCGCGTATACTTCGGATCGGGAATCGTCCCGATCGGTCTTGTAGTCCACCACAATCAGTTCGCCCGATTCCTCAAACCAGAGATCGATTTGTCCACGGAGCAGAACATCCTCGAAAGAAAATAAGAAATCGAATTCCCGTTCGATGCGAATCGCCCGCGAAGCCCGCCGCCCCAGTTCGCTCAGCGGGAACCGGTCCGCGATTTCCGCCGCTTCCGGCGATCCCAATTCGCCCGCCAGGATCCGATGCACTTCTAACCCGGTTGCAACGCCGCCCGTCCCATATCCTTCGGGCCGCGAAATGGAGTTCAACAAATACTTACGCGGGCAGGCATGAAACATGGAGATAGCCGTGACGGCCACCGTGGTATCGTGCTGTCCGTTCACCGGAGGCGAATCGAGCAGGAGCTCCTTGTATTCCTCCGCCGCCATCTCGACTCTCACCGGCGGCTCGACCGGCTCATCCGCCGTCCGCGTCACAGAGATCGAAGGCTCGATTAACTTCTGCCATACCGAGGTTCGCTCGCGAGATGCGTGAGAGAGAATCAGCCGATCCCGGGCCCGCGTCATCGCGACATAGAGCAGACGGTTCTCTTCGGCCTTCTCTTTGCGCTTCAACTCCTCGATAACAGCGGCGTGCGCGACGTCCGACTGTCCTTTTCCCGTCGCCGGATTCCTCCATTTCGCGCCCAGGCCCGCGGCTGAAGAAAACACAATCACCGGATTGCGCCGTTCTGCGGCACGGTGCAGCGCGCCGATGAATACTACCGGAAACTCCAAGCCTTTGGCGGCGTGAATCGACATCAGGCGGACCACGTTAGCCGCCTCCGCCGGCGGAGCTTCCGCCTCAGATTGCGTTGCACGCAGCGCTTCCAGGTCGGTGAGCACTTCGGCAAGCGGCCGGTGACGATGCTCTCTCCGAAGGCGCCCCAGAAATTTTTCGATGTTGGCCTCCGCCCGCGCCGGCAGGCCGCGCGCATAACCCGTCTCATCAAGCGCAGCCGCCAGCAATCGATCCGGTGCGACAAATCCCGCAAGCCGTCTGGACGCTCCGAATCGCGATTCGAAGATTTCCCGCCAGCCATCCTTTTCCAGGCGAAGAATCTCCTCATCGCTCAATCCGATGAAAGGACTCCGCAGCACGCCCACGGTAGCGATATCGTCCAAAGGATTCACCAGCGCTGCGAGAAGAGCCATAAGATCCCGGATCTCTCTCGCCTCCATAAACGTGCGTCCGCTGCTCACCAGGAATGGAATTCCAAAGCGATCAAGCGCCCGTTCAAAGGGCCCAGCCGCGCCCAACGCGCGCACCAAGATCGCGATGTCGCTATACTCCCGCTCGTTCGAATCGCGCAGTTCGCGGATTCGCGCCGCCACCAGGCTGGCCTCCACGTCGATGGCGTTCTCGCCGGTGCCAACCAATCTTTCGACCGCGGGGCCCGGACCTCGCGACGAGATCAGGGGTCGCGCCTCAATCCCCACCTCTTGATCGAGCAGTCGCGATACAGTGCCCAGAATTTCGCTATAGCTCCGGTGATTTTCGCGCAAGTCGTCGATCGTCAAGCCCGCCGCGATCAGCGAGCCGCGATATTGTTCGAATACCGCCGGTTCCGCGTGCCGAAAGCCGTAGATCGACTGATTGATATCGCCCACCGCAAAAAACCGGCGGCGGATTGAGTTCACCAACCGCCATTGCAGCCGATTGGTATCCTGCAATTCATCCATCAGAATTTCGTCGAACCGCGCGGCCGTGGATTCCCGCACCTCCGGATCGGATTCGAGCAGCCCGATGGTCTGTTCCTCCAAATCTCCAAAATCGAGCGCGGATTCGCGGCGTTTTTTTGCGCGATACATAACGTCGATTCTGGAAACCGCTTCGCGCAGCAGGCTCAGTAATCCCGCATTCAGGCGCGACATCCACTCCTGTTGAAGTCGCGGTGCAACGTCGTCCTTCAACTCGCGCAATGCTTCGAGCGCCCGCGTGCCCTTGCCGATGCGGTTGAGATGAATCTTCGAGAGTGCCTCCAGCGACACGAAGTGATCCTCGCCGGGGTTATCCGGAAGGGCGAGAAATGCCTCAGCCCACTCCCGAAACGCGCCAACATGAGCGCCCGATGCCTGACCATCGGCCAACGCGATCAGCGCACATTCCCGCGCGCGAGCCCCAACCTCCGGCGCGGCCTGCGCAGGCGCCAACTCTCTAAGACCCGAAACGCGCATCGTGTCGTAGATTTCCAGCAGGCTTCGCGCAAGGTCCGGTTGCCGGCCATCGTCCTGCGTAGTAAGATCCAACCCTTCGAGAAGCTTACGCATCTCATCGGGCCGTTCCTGAAACAACCCATCCAGCGCCTCTTCAGCCGATTCCCGCGCAAACCGGTTTGCCGCGGCTTCCTCGAGAATCGCAAAATCCGGCGCGATGCCCGCGGCGATCGCATGTTCGCGCAGCAACCGGGTGCAGAATCCATCGATGGTCGACACCCACGCGCGCTCAATCGCGTGGCGTAAATCCGGCCGCGCCTCGAACCGGGAAATCAGGCGCTGTTTGATTTCGGTGGCCGCCTTTTCAGTAAACGTGATCGCCAGGATACGCGCGGGATCGATATGACAATCCTCCACCAGCCAGGCGAAGCGTTCCACCAGCACACGGGTCTTGCCGGTCCCTGGACCGGCGACCACGCACACGTCCTGGCCGATGCGGCGAACCGCATCCTGTTGAGCGCCAGTAAGCTTCATCGCGCTTCCGCCGTTCGCGCCCGCGCGGTGGACTCCACCCGGCAAATATCCCTGAAATCGCACCATACGCACTTGGTGGAATCGGCCGGATCCGCCGCAATTCTTCCGGATGTGATCGCGTCGAATACTTTGACGGCGGTCTCCGCGGCCTCCTGGGTCAGGTCCTTCAGCGATGCGCGCAGCTCTCCCATTTCCAGGCCCTCAACCGGCAAATGCCATCCGTCCCACACCACTTCCTTACGCAACCCGCAATAGAACATCGCTACCGGATTCAGCCCTAGGCAGCGCTCTGCGGCGAGGAGATACAGTCCACCCTGTACCAGGTGGCCGGCGGCATGTTCCTCAATTTTTTCCCGGATCTTATTCCCCGCGCTGTATTTGTAATCGATCACGATGGCTTGATTGCGTGCGCCCACGTCAATCCGGTCAATGCGCCCGGTGATGGAAATCAGCGGGTTTAAGATGAGCTCGAACGGCTGTTCGACGCGGCTCGGCCAACCGAGCCCGAGCTGACGATCGGTGAGAAACGGCTCGAAATTTCGCAGCATTTCGAGACGTACCGCTTCCGTTCGATACGTCCGCGGAATGCGCGCGCGGCGGCACTCCTCGGCGAAAATCTCATCGAGAACGGACTCGCCGAGCAGGGGCATGCGAGCTAACTCCGCCAAAGCGCGATGCAGAATCGTGCCTTGCACCAACACATCCAGACGATCGCGCGGCGCGGGCGGACGCGGACGCAGCCGAAGCGACTTCGCCGCGAAGAATTGAAACGGGCATTGGAGGAATCTTTCAATCGAGGTGGTCGCGATCTTGCGATGCGCCTTGGCAAGGCTCGCGAGCAGTCCCGGATCTTGAATCGACGATGGACTTCGCGGGGGTGCCGCATAGCGAGGGCGTGGACGAACCCGAAGCTCGCACGGCTCCGCATCTCCCGCCGGGAGAAATAACGACGGAAGGGCGTCTTCTCCCTTTTCGTTAAAACGTGGATAACTGAGAATGGTTTTATCGGTCGCGCGCGTCATGGCCAGGTCAAACAGGAATCGTTCTTCGTTCTGTCGTTCGGCCGAGGTTTGAAGCCCCGCGCGACGCCGCGCCGCATCGTTCAACAACGGATCTTCGCCGTGATACCGCGGAAAATTGCGCTCCACCAAGCCACAGACGAAGACGACCGGAAGCTCCCATTGGCGAGCTTCGAAGACCTCCATCACATGCACCACATTGCGCCGCCGGTCGGGGGAACGAAGCCGATCCATTGCAAGGGTGGTCTCCGCCTGCCGCCAAAACTCCGGAAGCGTGATGGCTCCTTCGCCCAGTGCCAACGCCGAATCGTCGAGCGCCGCGTCGAACGAATCGAGCGCGGCCGCAGTTCTCTGCATGATACGGAGCTGCTCCCGGGACTCGCCGCCGTTCCATGACGGCTTGGGAAGCAACATCCTGAGCGTCTTGGCGCGAGCGGCCCATGCAAGCGGCTCGGCGCGATCTTGGCTCCAATCTGAAATTGCCTCCATCGAATTCACAACCGGAGGAACATCTTCCATTTCCCGAAGCGGTAGCCCTGCGCCGGGGAGCCTCTTGCGAAGCTCGAAATCGAAGCGATCGCCGGCCGCTGTCCCGCCAACCCCTGAAACCGGCATGCGCAGCAATTCGAGTAACGCCGCGTGATCCCAACCCGCGAGCATGGCTCGCATGGTGCCCGCCAGGTAGGCGATGGCAGGATGGTCAATCAGCGGATCGGCGAAGTAGAACCGCGCCGGGATTCCGAAACGCGCGAAAGCCGTTTCGAAGGCGGCCGCATATGGATCGCGCGTTCGCAGAATGATTCCCATTTCCCGATAAGGCCGGCCATTGGCGGCTTCATCCAGGATTCTTCGCGCAATCTCTTCGGTTTCCCGCTCCAGGGTCGGAGCCGCGAATAGACTCGATTGCGCGCGCCGACGCACAGCCTGAAGTCTTCGTTCCGCCATTCCGAGCGACAACAGTTGCCCTCTTGCATGAGCGGCTCCCGGCCAGTCGGGCATGGTGACCGTGACGCTGGTGTGCTGGACCATACTCGCAATCAGGCGCAGCTCGGCCGGCGCGAAGGAAAAGAATCCATCCAATACAATATGTTCGGGAAGATCTCCAGCCCCCCTGGCAGCGGCGTCCAGGCGCTCTCTACGCAATGCCATCCCTCGGGTGTGTAACCCGTGCTCGACCAACTCGAAGAGCGGCGCCAAGTCGCTGGCCACTGCTTCGGCCGGAGCTTCTTCGAGAAGAGCCGCCAGAGCTTCTCGAAATCCCCGGTACTCCGCGACGCCGCGGAAGCGATACGGCTTCAAGCTTTCAAGCGCGTCTTCAATCAGCCGGTGCAGCATCCCTTTCGACGGTTCGGCCGGAGCTTTGCCGTCCAGAAACCGGGCCAAAGTGGTTACGCGACTGGGACGCAGCGGGTGACCGGACCGCGCAAGTTGATGACTGACGTGTTCCGCCATGGTCGCGCTGGGAGCCAGAAAGATTGAATTGGGCTGTGCCAGGAAACGTTCCAGCGCGGCCTGGGACTTACCGGACGCAGGAGGACCGGTGATCAACAGGGAGTCAGTCAAAATTCACTATAAGCCAGTTGCAGCGCCTAATGAGTAGCCAGTTGAGGCGCCAGGTCGGCCATCATCTTTTCGAACTTTTCCCGCTGCTGGGGATTCAGGATCGCGATGATTCGAGTCTTACCCGTGGCCCGTAAATCGTCGAGTTGCTCTTCGAGGCTCTGATAATACTGGCCGAAATCGTCGAGCACCAAGCCGAGTTGCTGGGTCTGCGGACCCGAAAGATCGAGTTGGGTCTTGAAACGGTTCAGGATGGCGTCCCGGTTGGAGTCCTGAGTGGTAACCGGTGCCGGGCGATGGAGTTTCTCATGCAGACCTAGGCGCATAGACAACGCGCCCGTAGCCGCGCCGGCCAGAAAGACAAGCATCAGCGTCGAGACAATGCGGGGATTCTGCCAGGGTGCCCGTTCGGCCACTACCATCATTTTTACTGCTCCCGGTAGGTGACCAGGTTAACCAAAACTGCATCACGGTTAGGCCGTCCGGCGTTCGTCATGACGATGCCGGGCTGACCTTGCCCTGAAAGGCCGTCGGAGAGAAATTGAACCGCCGGTTTCGCTGCAATGCTTGGCTCTGTCGCTTGCTCCGACGTCACCAGGTACACCCCGGCTAGAAGCGCCAGCGCCATGGAAGCCATGGCGATTCGCCGGCCAAAGGGTGAATCTGAAAAGACGTTCCAGATGGATGCAGGGCCCTGCGCCTCAATCCGCTCCATCACGCGAGCGTAAAAACCCGGCCGCGGCTCCGCTTCCACTTTGAGTTCCCGGAGCAACCGGGCCTGTTGGCGCATGGCCTGCACTTCGCCACGGCATTCCTCGCATTGATCGAGGTGCGACTCGCATTCCCGTACATGCGACTCTGCCAATACCTGTTCCAGGTGATCCTGAATCACGCGATGCATGGTGTCCTTCCCTCAGTCACTTCAACTGCGCCAACCAAGTTTCGCGAGTCTGATGCCCGCTGTTACTGATTACTTGCTGAACGGCCGCGTACGCCCCAGGCGTAACGCCGCCTTCAATAGTTTCTGCCTGGTCCTGAACAATTTTACTTTAATTGTATTCTCATTCAGACCGGTCATTGCAGCCAGTTCCTCCACCGAGTGGCCTTCCACTTCCTTGAGAAGAATCAAGCTGCGATCTTCAGCCGACACCTTATCCAGCAGCTTGCCCACCAAGTCCTGCTGCGCCAATTTCCGGTCGACCGGCGTGGTTGGATCTATCGCCGGATCGGACGCTTCCATCCGGGTTGCGTCCTCCTCGGAAAAATCGCTTTCGTAAACCAGTTTCCGTACGCGCTTCTTCCGCAGGTAGTCGTAGCACTCGTTCACCGTGATCTTGTAGATCCAGGTCAGCAGGGAGCTGCGAAAATCGAAGTTGCGGATAGAAAAATAAACCTTCGAAAAAACCTGCTGCGCAATGTCTTCCGCATCATTATGATTGCGCAAGATTCCATAGATTATCGAAAACACCTTGGCCTGATAACGGTCCACGATTTCGCGGAAGGCCAGCTCATCTCGAGCCTGAACCCGCCGGACCAAGGCCGCTTCCTCGCTGTTCTTATGATCCACTCGCGTCCTCGGCCGTGGCCGTTCGCTCACCGGCGGAAACGTCAGCGCTCCAATCAAGCCATTCATAAGCTAACTCTCTCGACGCGTGCCGAAGGGGAGAGGTTTCAAGCATTTCCAGGGGTTCGGCAGACGTGCGGGGCCGCCGAAATCCAGAGTGATTGGGGGCAGTGCCGCTTCCGGGAACCTTCCTCAAGATACCAGATTCGCCTTCCTCGATTCAGTGCCCAGCTTGAAATTCGCGCCCGGCGCCGCTACAATCAAGTTGAGGAACATAGCGCCATGGTTCAGTTAACAGAGACAGCGATCGGCAAGGTGAGAGAGATTCTCGACACGCAGGAACCGAAACCGGCCGGACTCCGGATCGCGGTGGTTGGCGGCGGGTGCTCGGGATTCAGCTACTCGATGGCATTCGAAAATGCGCCCGGAATGCTGGATAAGACGTACAGTTTCGATGGCTTGAAAGTGTTCGTCGACCAAGCCAGCCTGCTGTACCTGGATGGGGCCGAAGTGGACTTCGTGGAGTCGCTTGAAGGGTCGGGCTTCAAATTTAACAATCCTAACGTCAAATCGACCTGTGGATGCGGCAGTTCCTTTAGCGCGTAAACAAGAACCAAATTAACGACATCGAAAGGGCGCTGTCTTCGGACGGCGCCCTTTTTGTTTGTAGCCGAACCAAAACGATACGCCAAAAAGTAAAACGGGCCTGAGCCGCTAGGCTCAGACCCGGTTATTACCAAAATTCTACTGGCGAGTATTAGCTGCGCGCGCGACGACCCAGAAGGCCGATACCGAGCAAGCCAACTCCCAACAAAGAAAGCGTCATCGGCTCAGGAACACCGCTAACGCTGCCCGGCTGCTGTTGAACTTCGCTGCCGCCCTGGATGTCCTTGTTGACGAAATCCGTCACCACGCTGCCAAACGTCACTGGTCCTTGCTGTTCGGCAGCAATGTTCGACGTGAGCTGCCCCAGAGTAGTGCCGTTCGGGCACCCGGTCTGCGGGTTCGCAGGGTTGGCCGATGCCGCGCTGCAAATAAACTCGGTGGTCTGAGTCGAACTCTCGCCATTCAGAGTCATCGAGGTCACGCCGCTCCCTAGTGCGCCGCCGCCGCCGATCTGATAGAACAATTCGAAATCGTTCAGAACGTCAGCCCCAGTCACACTATAGGTGAACTGGGCCGTGGTCCCGCCGATTACGGCCAGAGCCAAATTAAAGCCCGTGGGTTGAGGTCCGGTGATTGTGTTGGTGACAACCTGGAAGTTCGAGAACACCGCACCGTTAACCGTGCAGGTTCCAATCGTATCGACCGGCAATATCGTGCCGTTCGAAACCGAGGCGTTGTTTATGTCCGCGCCCGAAACGCCCGAACCATAGATATCCAATTCACCGGTGGTGCCACCTGGAGTGGTAGCATTTGGGCCTGTACAGGCTCCCGCAGCGAAAATTGCCGAGCTGCTCATCGCTGTAATTGCGATGGCAACCAAAATCCGTTTCATATGTTTCCTCCGACCATCAAAATAGTCCCCGCTATCGCCACAAATATGGCGATCCCTGACTCATTGGTAGTATAGGGGCGGATCGTCAATCAAGTCAATACCTTTTTGGAAAATTTTGCATAATTGCAGCGTCGCTCCCTGAAGCTCCAACTTAAAGGAGCAAAAGGGTTACCGCAAATGGACGACAACCCACAAATGGGGCTCCGCGTACTAGTACCAACAGCTCCCAAGTTGCGATTCGCGGTCGCGAAGCGGCTTTCGCTTGTACAATAGGAGCGAATACGGCCTTCGATGCAGCGAAAACCCATAACTGAGGCATCCCATCCGGACTCCGGCCATCTCGATGAGCTCGGAACACTGGAGATCTTGACTGTGATGAATAAAGCGGATGCCGATATTCCGGCAGCGGTGGCCCGCGAGATCCCCCGAATCGGAAGGGCGGTTGACGCGATCCTGGGCGCGGTCGAGCGGGGTAGGAGCCTCTTCTACATAGGTGCCGGAACCAGCGGGCGCCTGGGTATCCTGGACGCAGCCGAGTGTCCCCCCACCTTCAACGTCCCCCCCGAATTGGTGCGGGGCATTATCGCCGGGGGTCCGAACGCGCTTCTGAAGTCATCCGAAGGCAGTGAGGACGACCCGGACGCTGGCGCCCGGGACTTGGTTCAATCCGGGTTCGGGCGTGGCGACGTGGTCATTGGAATTGCGGCCAGCGGCCGTACGCCCTATGTGCTAGGAGCGGTAACCAAAGCACGGGAATTGGGCGCAATCACTTGTGGAATCAGCTGTGTGCCGGATGCTGAGCTATCGCGGGCAGTCGACTTCCCGATCGAACCCGTCCCTGGTCCCGAAATTCTCACCGGGTCCACCCGGTTGCGGGCCGGAACGGCGACTAAGCTGGTATTAAATATGATCAGCACGGCGCTGATGGTGCGGCTGGGACATGTTTATGGGAACCTGATGGTGAACGTCCAACCCACGAACCGTAAGCTGGAGGATCGGGCGCGGCGAATCATCGCGGAAGCGACCGGGGTTTCATATGATCGTGCGGCAGAACTGCTCGACGCGGCAGGACGAAGCGTACGAACCGCTATTGTGATGGGAAAAAAGGCGGTTTCGCGAAGTGACGCCGAGAAGCTACTCCTCGAAGCCGGTGGTCGCATTGCAAAGGCTTTAAATGGATAAATTTGTCATTCACGGCGGCGTCCCGCTCGAGGGGGAGATTTTGGTCGGAGGCGCCAAGAATTCGGCGCTGCCTGCTCTGGCGGCGTGTTTGCTAACCGCCGACAGGGTCACGCTTGAAAGGATTCCCCCGGTACGCGATATCGCGACCATGGAGAAACTGCTGGCGAACATCGGCGCAAGCGTCGAGAGCCGGAACGGGCGCGTCGAAATCCAGGCGGCTGCGATTCAGCACCCCGAAGCTCCTTATGAGCTGGTCAAAACCATGCGCGCGTCCAGCCTGGTGCTGGGCCCCTTAGTGGCGCGATGCGGACGAGCTCGCGTCTCGGTACCCGGGGGATGCGCGATTGGCGCTCGGCCGATCAATCTCCACGTCGCCGGCCTTGAGCGGCTAGGAGCTCGAGTGACCCAGGAACATGGCTACATCGAAGCCGAGGCGCCGAATGGCCTCACGGGCGCGCCGTTCGCGTTCGACCGGATCAGCGTCACAGGGACTGAAGATCTCCTCATGGCGGCTGTGCTCGCGCGGGGCGAGACGGTGATAGAGAACGCGGCTCGGGAGCCTGAAGTCGGCGACCTGGCAGCGCTGTTGATCAAGATGGGCGCGTCGATTGAAGGCGCGGGAACTTCGACGATTCGCGTGAAGGGCGTTGATCGGCTGCATGGAGCCACCCACACAATCATTCCCGACCGGATTGAGGCCGGAACCTTCATCGTCGCGGCGGCGATCACGCGCGGCGACATGGTCGTGCGCGGCTGCGAGCCCGAGCATCTTCGCGCATTGATCGTCAAGCTGAATCAAGCCGGTGTGGACATTACCGAGGCGGCCCCCGGATCCCTGCGGGTTCAAACCAAGGGCCGGCTGAAGAGCGTCGACATGACCACCGAAGAGTACCCCGGCTTCGCGACCGATTTGCAGGCCCAGTTTATGGCGCTGATGACCCAGGCTGAAGGTATCGCCATCATTATTGAAACCATTTTCGAGAACCGGTTCATGCATGCGCTGGAGCTGGCGCGAATGGGCGCGAACATTCGTCTCGAAGGGCGGCAAGCCATTGTCGCGGGAGCCGCCAAGCTCTCCGGCGCCCAGGTGATCGCAAGCGATCTGCGAGCCAGCGCGTCCCTGGTACTGGCCGGCTTGGCCGCGCAAGGCGAGACCGTCATCGACCGTGTGTACCACATCGACCGGGGCTATGAGAAAATCGAAGCTAAACTCGCGGGCGCGGGCGCCCGGATCCGGAGGGTGAATGAGTACGCCGCACAAGCCTCACAATGACTCGTTCCTGGCGCTGGTGAACGATGCCAAGTCGCGGGTAAAAGAGATCGACATCGACGTATATCAGAAGATGCCGCGGGAAGGCCACCTGCTGATCGACGTCCGCGAGGACAATGAATGGGACGCGGGCCACGCCGCTGGCGCGATCCATTTGGGCAAGGGAATCATCGAGCGCGACATCGAAACCAAGGTGCCGGATAAATCCACCACGTTGGTTCTTTACTGCGGCGGCGGATTCAGGAGCGCGCTGGTAGCCGACGCCCTTCAGAAGATGGGCTATTCGAACCCGATTTCGCTCGACGGCGGCTGGCGTGCGTGGAACGCGGCAGGTCTGCCAGTCGAGAAACCGTAGCAGGCTGAAAAAGGCATTTTAGCCGCAGATAAGCGCCGATCAACAACAGGTAAGGGCGACTCGACTTCTTTGTTTTGCGGCGATCCGCCTTAGAGCTTGTCCGATTTAGAACGGGGCAGAGCCGTCACCGAACACTTCCGCCAGCATCACATATATGATCAGGCTAAGGGAGCCGGTTGCAAAGAACGCCATCAACTTGGCGAAGCCGGCGTTCATGAATTCGAAGCGCAGCAGCAAGGCGAAAATCAATCCGGTATACATCAGGTAGGGATTGATGCCGCGATCCGAAAGATTCGTAAACACGAGCGCCACGAAGTAAAACAGCAGCGGCAGATTGCTATCGTATCGCTTCCGAAGAATGAAAAAGACCGCAGTGACGGCAAGCGCCACCACTAGCATTGCGGTCACATTCTCTGAAGTGCCCTGGAACTCCATGCTCCATTAATCGGCCGGGCTGTCCGTTTCCGTTAGGCTAGAAGGAAAACAGTATGGACGAATATCCAGTGTGGGCATGGAAGTTCTGGATGCTCGAAAACTGCTCGGCGTAGCCGTAGTACTGATATCCGACGTTCCATCGCATCCGGCGATTCAATTGAAGGGAAAATCGCGCCTCGGGTGACAGGAATTTCACAGGGAAGGTCTGCGCCACCAGGAATGCGTCCAGATTCGTCGATGCGCCGACCCCAGGAGCCAGACCGTCGGCAGAAGAACGGCCGTCGCCGACATCCTGGGTGTGGCTGTAACCGGCGTAAATATCGGCCTTTTTCAGGATGCTGAATCGCGCGCCCAGCGTCGCAGTGTGGATGTTGCTGATATAGAGAGAGTTGAAATTCGTGAGCTGGCCGGAATCGAAGAAATCGAGACCGCCTAAGGTATTCAGGTGGATCTTGTTGTAGCTGGCGTCGATGGCAAACCAGTTGTTCGGAGTCCAGGAGCCGTCCGCGCCATAAGTCCGCGAACGCGATGCGTAGCTGGTCAGCGACACCGAGTTGAGATTGTAGTCGGTCTTGGCGAAAGCGCCCAGGCGAAAGGTTTTCAGTTTGTACTCGGCCCGGGCGTGGAAGGTCTGGTAGTTCTTGTCACTGATGGGCGTGTACGGCATGTCGGCGCGGCCAATTTCACCGTTGAGCATCACAGTAAGGCCTTTGACGGGGCGCAGGCGGATCCCGAGCGTTCCGGCGTGCAGTTGATTGGTTTGCGCGATCGGAGTGACGTCGGGAACCGGCCCGCCGAAGTTTTCCTGTCCATCAATCACTCCGATGTGCCGGCTCGAATACGTGTAACCGGCGTGCAGGGAGAACCATTTTCGGATCCGAATTTCGGCATCGGTCAGATTCGCGACAGTTCGGATGCCCAGGTAAGTGTACGGAATGAAAGGCGTGATCGCGACGCCATTTTGAAGCTCGGCAAACAGCGCGTCGCCCTCGGTTCGGATATTGGCGTAGCTGGTCTGATTGGTGACAGTAAGGAAGGACGTTGGGAACAAACTTACGGTCAGGTTCGCGGAGAGCGCCGGACGGCGCGCGTCTCCGATGGCCAGGATCTGCTGCGTCATCGCGGCGCCAATGGGAGTGATGCCGCCCGAGAATTCGTTATCGATGAAGTTGCGCTCCCCGGCGACGTAGTTGAAACGGCCGTTGACGGCCCACAGACGCTTGCCCTCCCGGAACAGACCGACACGCCAGTAGGGGCTAGTCCCGTGATAGGGCTGGCTGCTCGAATAGGAACTGAGAGTCGCAGGCGCCAGGCCGCTGAGGCCGGGCTCGGCGACAGCCAGAATGTTGGTGGGCGTGTCTTCCTTGAAATCCTCCCACCCGCGGAGAACATTCAGTCGAAATCCAAGAAACTTGATCTCGCCGCCCAGCCGGTACTCGTTTTGAAGGCGGTGAATATTGGCGATCAGCGGGAATTCGTCGCCGCGAAAATCGAACAATTGGATGGTGGTAAGCGCGGGGCCGTCCTCCACGCTGTTCGAATAGCCAAGGAAAAATTTGAAATTGCCCTGCGGAAAGAGCGTCAAATCGTGATCCTGCCAGCGGCGGCTGGTGTTCTCGAAATGTGCGCCGTCGGCGATGGTCAGGGACGGATCGAAGAAATTGTTTTCCCGCCAGATCATGTCATAGCGATACAACGCGTTTTTCTCGATGCGCAAGGAGGCGAACTGATACGGATCGTTTCCCAAGCCTTGGGTGTTGAGCTGGATCAGATCGAACCAGCGCCCGTGGCCTTCTTTAGATTGGATCGAAAGCGAACTGGACAGCAGACGCACGCCGTCGGTGTAGTTCACGGTGCTGCGATACATGTCGAAGTCGCCGCCGGCGGTCGCGAAGCGATAGCCGAGCTCGAACGAGTTCATGATGTTATAGTCGCCGGCATTGTCACCGCGCGGGTTGCCAACCGGCTCATTGGTCGTCGGAGCGACAGGCTGCTGCGCAAACAGGCTCAGGGTAGCGATAAACAGTATGAAGAGTTTGATTGTCATCGCTGCCTCCTATCGGAAAAAGAACTCGCTGGTATTCGAGCCGTGGATGCGCGGATGGCACGTGGTGCAGTTGCGGTAGCGCGGATCGGCCAGATTGTGATCGGACGTCGGGCGTTGGACGCCGGTCCCGAATTTCGGGCCGAAGTTGCCGAAGTTCCCTTCTCCGTTGTGGCATTCGAGGCACAAAGTGAACACCGTGGGCCGCCGCAGCAGGCGCGCGTTCATAGACCCGTGCGGCTGGTGGCAGGTCTCGCAGCCTTCGACGCGCACCGAACCGTGTTCATAGACGAACGGTCCGCGCTTGTCGGTGTGGCAATTGAGGCAGGCTTCTTCGTTGCCCTGTTTCTGATCGACCATGTGCGGGCGGGAGGCCATTTTCCAGGTGTTCGCCGGAGTCCCGTGAGGGTTGTGACAGTCGGTGCATTGAACCGAGCCCTCATTCACGCGATGCTTGAACGGCATCGAAAATTGAGCGCGGACGGACGAGTGACAGCCGTAGCAAAGCTCGGTTTGCTGCTTGGCGAGCAGGAATTTCGGCGCAGGCGACTTGTGGATCGAATGGCAATTAGTGCAGACCACATCCTCCTGGGTGTGGCTGCTTCGACGGATGTTCGCGCGAGACATGGTCTCGCCATGGCAGCGGAGGCAAGCGTCCAGGATTTTATCGGGCGGAAGGGCGGAGAAAGCCACGATGGTCGCCTTGCCCCCGCGCGCCTCGACGTGGGCTTTCCCGGGTCCATGGCAGCTTTCGCAGCCGGTGTTTTCAGGCGCGGCTTTACCGGAGGCGACCGATTTGTAATGGGGATTCCGGTAAAAATTCGACCAGACGTCGGGATGGCAGGTCTTACAAACATTGCTGCCGACGTAGTCCGCCGCAAAGGCCGCGGCCGGCGCTAGCCCCACCAGCAGCAGTGCGCGAAGCGAGTACATGGCAACAGCATATCTGACAGATGCGCAGCTTGGATTGTTTCTAAGAAACGTACGCCCGGGCCAAGGGCTATTTTTACGATTTTTTTACTATTTGTAAGAGAAAAGGAGCCGGACGTTTGACGCCGGCTCCCTGTCGTTGCGGTTTCTTGAGTTCTTGCTAACGGCCTTCAGCCGATGTATAGCTGATGCCGACCATGGGTACGAAGTCCTGCATCCAGCCGCCGGCTTTTGCGCCTTGCGCTGGTGTGATCACCTGCTTGGGAAACGGCGTCAGGTAATCATGGACTTCCGCGCGAAGCTGGATGCGCGGAGAAAGCTGAATCTTCACTCCGCCTCCGGCGCTGACCAGCGGCGTCAAATCCTGCGCCTGGGTCAGGAGCGCGAAGTTGCTCAAGGGCTGATACACGACCTGCGCGCCAGTGCCCTGGTAAACCTTAATGCCCGCGCCGGCCGACACAAACGGGCGGATTCGCGAGCCGTTCGGAGTCGCGTGCCACAGAACATCGTAATGGAACGCGTAGGACCGGGCTGCGAACGATGCCTGAGTTCCGCCTCCGTTCAGTTCGAGAGCGCCAAGCTGAAAATCGGCGCGAAGCTCTCCACCCCATTTTCCGGCGCCGTTATTCGCGAGCCATCCACTGGCAGCGAGATTCGTGGCGATCTTCGCGGAAGCCGAGCCGCCCGGCGCGGTGATGTCGTCAGAAGTGTAGAAACCACCGCCGACGCCGCCGCCGACTTCCCATTTCTGGGCCTTTGCGGTGGGCGCGAATGCGGCGCATATTCCGAGACACGCAATCAGAATCAGAGTGAACTTCATAGGTTTCCTCTTCCTTGCTCTAAATTTCCTTAGTTGATGACGCGCAGCCCGATGGTCTGGACCGATCCGTTCTGGCTAATTACCAGCGGCATACTAAGACCTGTCGGGGTGCTGCTAGGAACGGTCGCGTTAATCTGGCACACGCCCACCTGTCCCGGAGCGAGGCCGCTGAAATTAATAGTCAGATTCGAGCCGCCCAACTGAACAGTGGGGCCGGTAACCGTGAGCGCGAGCGGGCTTCCCGGCGAAGGCTGTCCATCCGGAACTGCCGGCGACGTGTTGCCGCAGCCGGTGAAATAGATGCTGATCGAATCGTTGCGGTGAACCGGATTCGAGTCCGTCACCAGAAGATTGTTATCCGACCGAACCACGGTCGGGATGTTCGTCTCCGGACCAGCCGTGCCGCTCATGAAAACAGCGGGAGCGGTGGGCAGTACCGTCAGGTTGTAGTTATCACTGACGCCGCCGGGCGTGTGAACCACCACGGTGACATCGCCGACCGCTTCACTCGGCATCTGCGCATTGATCTGTGTAGGCGACACGAAAATCAGCGGCATCGGCTGTCCGTTCACCGTCAGGCAGCTATTGGCGAGGGCGGTGGGCAGCGGGATCTGGCTGGTGGCCAGATTCGTTGGGCTTAACTGGCTGCCGAACAGCGAAATCAATCCGCCGGGTGCAACCGGAGACTTGCCGTCGGCCGCGCTGTAAATCGATCCGATGTGCGGAGGAGCAACCGCAGCGGCATAGGTCCAAGGCAATACTGTGAAACCGGATGTGCTCAAGGTAATGAGAGCGGTCTGGTTCGGCAGCGGCGCCAGGCTCCGGGTCCACACGGAATTGACCGAAGGCTGAAACAGGCTTTGGCACGACGTTGTCGTCGAGGCTGGTGTCGTGGCCGTAGCCGGAATCTGCGTCGTCACCAGAACCGCGCCAGGGGGGCATGAGGTGACGTTCGATGCAGCGGTAGAACTGTTCGGGGCTGCGCCCAGGATAGGAGCTTCCACCATGGCGGTCGGCTGAATCGCCGAGCCGTTGGTCAGGCTCACCTGTTCGATGATCCCAGGGCTCGAGGAATTCGGCGCGGTGACGAAATAGCCGGCTTGATTCACAAAGGCGAATCCAGAAGAAGTGCCGGTTGAAAGCGGCAACACCGCCTGCGGAACACCCGAGGAATCGAGTAGATTATTCCCCACCATATATTGATTGAAGTTCGATGCCGCGTACGCGCCGCCCAGGCTCTTGAAGTCCTGTCGCGAGACCGTGAACGATCCGGCGTTGGCGTCGTACAGCATTACCGATCCGTCGCTGCCGGCGATCAGGATATGTGAGCCATTGCTCGAGGCCGAAAGCACCGTGTCCTGCGCGAGCTTGTTCTGGTACACACCCAGCGAGGGCAGGTTAAAGCCCGAGTGCGTGACCATATTGATCTGGTCGATTCCAGGACTACCGCCGCCACCGGGTCGGATCATCGCGAGGATCGCGTTGGACGACGCGGCTACCGACTCGACGTAATCGGAAGGCAGAGCAATCGGCGGCTGGGCCTGCAACAGGTCCAGATCGAACACGCTCATGTAGTGCGAGTTATCGCAACCGACTAGAAGATCCTGCTGATCGAACGTAATGGCCATGCTGGTGGGCGTGGTGCAAGTCCGCAGGGTCGCGGTCTGCGTGTTGTTCGATGAGTTGAAAACCAGCACCTGGTTTTTGTCCTGGCGCAGCACATAATAAACGTTGCGCTTAGGATCGGCTGCGATATCCACGATTTTGCCGGGGATGTCGATAAATGACCCCCGCTGCGACGGATCCTGCGAGTTAATCAGCAGGCGAACCGTCTGCGGCAAGTTCACGGCGGCGCCGGAGCTGATCGTCAAAGAAGCCGTAACCGTCCCCTTCTGAGATGCAAAAACATTCGGATCGGCAGAGACGGTAACCACTGCCGGCGTCACGCCGCTGGATGGCGAGATCCGGATTCCAGAAGTAGTGGTCGAAACCGAGAACGGCGTGCTCCCGCCGCCGGGATCGGTAATCGTGAGCGTCTGGGTGTTCACACTGCGGTCGCAGAAGTTGCCGCGGAATACCAGATCCTCAGAAGAAACCGCAAGACGATGATAAGCGGCCAGATTGCCGACCGGCAGGACCATAATGCCGCTGTCGGAGATCGCATAGGCAGTATTGTGATCTCTGGTCAAGACACTCTTGCCGGCCAGATTCTCAGGCAACTGGAGTTGATCCTCCACCGTCAGATTGTCGGCATCGTTAAGCATCAGTAAAGGCGGATTGTTGTTGCCTGTAGCGGGGGTTCCACTCGGCGGAATCTGTGAGTAAATCAGGTTTCGCGAGGAATCGATCAGCGTGCTGCCGATGTTCAACAAGCCACTGGGATTGCCCCATTCGGCGCTGGTGATGAAATTCGCATCCGCTACCCACCACGCATAGCTGACCAGGCTGCCGTCGTCGGCCACGCTGACCACTCGGGGGCCCGCCGGAGGCGAGGAAACGTAGAACGAAGATGTGATCACTTTGGTGCCGACGTTATATCGGAATAAGAGATAAGGGCTAGTCCCGCCGAATCCAGCGATGGTCAGTCCGTCGCGCGATACCGCCACCGACGCCTGCACGATGTTGCCCGGGAAACTTCCCGTCGGCTGGGGAATTGCATTCGTGGCGACTTGCGCCACACTTTGCAGAACTTGCGTGGTACCAAGGTTCGGATCGAAAAGAATGAAAGCCGTAGTCGTGACCACCAGCGCTTTATCGTCGATTCCGAAGGCGACGCCTAATGGCGCATCGCCCAGCGCGATCACCTGCTTGGAATTGTTCGCGGTAAGGTCAATCAAAGTGAGCGCGTTCGTCGACGAAGCGGGCGCGGTGTTATTGCCGTAATGCGCCACCAGCAGCCAATGGCCGTCAGGCGATAGCGAGATCGAGCTCGGATTCGGGTTGACGTTAATAGATGTCTGCACCGTGTTATTGGACAGCGACATCACGTCGATTCGATTTGCGGTGAAATTGGCGATATAGAGAACTCCACGGGCCTCGTCGAGAGCGAGGTCCGCGGCCTCACCGCCAATCGATACCACGGTGCCGAAGGTGCCACCGAGCGTCGCGCCCGCCATCAGTACCGCGCCAGTCAATGCCAAAATCCAAGGCTTGCGAAACATATATCTAGACTCCATCCTCAAAACTAAAAATTACAAATTAAATCACGCGTCAAATTAACAGGCGAGGCACAGCCGAATCGCTGCCGGCGCGTGCCCCGCCTAAAACTGCATTATTCGACGTTCTTTTTGCGGCGTAGCACGATGACCAGCAAAAACAATACCGCCATGGCGCCACAAACGATTCGAACAGTGGAAGTGTCCATTCGTCCATTCTCCTTTCCTGACAAGATTAATTTCGGCGTTTCTAGTCCTAACCTTTAGGGAGGTACTAGATGTTGTTCATCATCGGAATCAAGTCCCGGACGATCTTCATCGCCACCGGACCCACCGTCACGACAAACAGCGACGGCAAAATACAAAAAAAGATCGGGAATATCAGTTTGACGCCGAGCTTCGCGGCTTTTTCCTCTGCCACCTGCCGCGCCTGAATGCGCATGAAGTCGGCATGCGCGCGCAAGCTCTGTGCGACGCCGGTGCCGAAACGGTCGGCCTGAATCAGAACCGCCACCAGCTTCTTCAGATCGTCGACGCCGGTGCGTTCCGCCAAGTTGCGCAGAGCCTCGACGCGGCGTTTCCCGGCCTTCAATTCCAGGTTGACCAGCCCGAACTCTTCGCTGATCTCAGGATGGGCGTGTTCCAATTCCTTGGAGACTTGCAAAATCGCCTGATCGAGTCCCAGGCCGCTTTCGACGCAAACCACCAGCAGATCGAGCGCGTTAGGCAGTCCTCGCGAAATTTCTTTTTGCCGCTTGGAAGCCATGCGGCGTACATATTCGTTAGGGCCGAAGAATCCGATCGCCGCGGCGACCAAAATAGCGGCGAACTTGTTGCTCGGATCATAAGACTGTGGGGTAACCACGAGCGCGGTAAGCAACGGAAGCGTGATGCGCTCCGGCTGCCTTGGCGCCGTACAGAATTTTGAGCGCGTTCTCATTGCGGACACCGGCGCGGATCAGACGGCGCTGCATCACGGTGACGTCTTTAGGCGACTGCGGAACGAAATTCCCGAGCCTCTTGATCAGGTCGTGAAAAGCCAGGCTGGGGTGCGTCGGGCATGTGCTCACCGGGCTCGATGCCGCCGACCACGCGCTCCATGGCTTCCTTCGGGCTGCACGTACAGCTTCATGCCGGCGCGAACGCCGCCGCCCCGGCGATCACAGATAAAAATCAGTAGAGTTACGAGTAAAGGCATGACATTAGACCTCGATATTCACGATTTTCTGCATGACGCCATAGCCGATCAGCTGTAAAGCGACGGCCGCGCCCAGCATGATGTGGCCGATGTCGTCGGTGAAGAAGAACTTCACATAGTCCGGATTGGTATAAAACATCAGCACCGCGACGGCGATGGGAATGCAGCTCAACGCCGTCGCGGTCATGCGGCCGTGCGCGCTGACGGCGCGAATACGGCCGCGCAACTTGAAGCGCTCCCGGATCACGTAAGCGAGCTTGTCCAGAATTTCCGCCAGATTGCCGCCGGTTCGCTTTTGCAGCAGCACGGCGGAAACGAAAAAGTGCACGTCGAGCGAAGGAACGCGTTTGGCCAGCTTCTGAAGCGCAATCTCAATCGGCAAGCCCAGGTTATGCTCTTCGAAGGTGCGCCGGAATTCACCCGCCACCGGCTCCTGAAACTCGCGATGAATCATTTCGAGCGAAACCGAAAAGGCATGCCCGGCGCGCATGGATCGCGAGACAAATTCCAGCGCGTCCGGAAACAGTTCTTCAAATCTTCGCAGGCGCGACTTGCGCTTGAAGTAAACGTACATAAATGGACCCGCGCCCGATCAGCCAACCCGATCGACGAAGGCGCCAGGAACTTGGCTGCGGGAAGCAGCAGCCAGCCGACCGCGAAGCCGGCCACAAAGAAAACCAGGCAGAGGTGAACGAAACGCGCGGGCTGCCAGCTAAGCCCCGCCTGTTCCAGCATGATGCGCGATCTTGGGGCCGAGGCCGAATTTCACCACACCATTTTGGCGACACGGTTCTTCACCACGGCGTCCTGCGTAATCACCGACGCCTGCTCTTTCGATCGCCGCCTTGGCTTTCTTGGCTTTAGTGGTTCCGGCAGGCGAGCTTTGATACGGTCTATGTCCGACGATTTAACGTACTTCGGACCAGACACCAGGTGCCCATGGCAACCGCCCAGATGACGATGATAATAGATAAGAAAACCCATGGGTCAGACCTCCAGTACTTCGTCGAACAGGTCGGCGCGCAAACGGATGCCGGCGCTCAACAATTTTTCGTAAAACTTGGGACGAATGCCGGTAGCCGCGAATCGGCCCACCACTTTGCCGTCCGGATCAAGACCGCGCTTTTCAAACACGAACAGATCCTGGAGCGTGACCACTTCGCCTTCCATACCGGTCACCTCTGTAATCGAGACGACCCGGCGGGAGCCATCGCTCAGACGGGAGGCCTGCACCAGAGATGTGACCGCGCTCGCGATCTGCTGGCGAATGGAGGTGAGCTGCATATTCGAATTGGCCAGCGACACCATCACTTCCAGACGGGACACCGCGTCGCGAGGCGTGTTGGCGTGGACGGTAGTCAGCGAGCCGTCGTGGCCCGTGTTCATCGCCTGCAACATGTCCAGGGCTTCTTCGCCGCGGACTTCGCCGACCACGATGCGGTCGGGACGCATACGCAAGCTGTTCACCAGCAATTCGCGCTGACGGACCGCTCCGTGTCCTTCGATGTTCGGCGGCCGAGTTTCGAGACGCGCCACGTGCGGCTGTTTCAACTGCAATTCGGCGGCGTCTTCGATGGTGACGATGCGTTCTTTGCCGTTGATGAACGCGGAGAGCGCATTCAGCAGCGTGGTCTTACCGGCGCCGGTTCCGCCGGCGATGATGATGTTCAGCTTGGCTTTGACCGCGGCCTCGAGCAGCTCCATCATGCCCGGAGTCATGGCCTTGCGCTCCACCAAGTCGGCGGGCATCAGCTTGTCGGTCGAAAAACGGCGAATCGAAAGCAGCGGTCCGTCGACGGCCAGCGGAGGAATAATGGCGTTCACGCGCGATCCGTCGCTTAAGCGAGCGTCGACCATAGGCGTCGATTCGTCGATGCGGCGGCCTACCTGGCTGACGATCTTGTCGATAATGCGCAGCAGATGCTGATCGTCGCGGAAAGTGACGCTGGTAAGCTCCAGCAGACCGCGCCGTTCAATATAGACCTGCTTATAAGTGTTGACCAGAATGTCGGAAATGCCGGGATCCTGCAGCAGCGGCTCCAACGGACCGAGGCCGAAAACTTCATCCAGGACTTCATCGCTGATCTGCTGCTTTTCGAGCGAGCTGAGCAGCGTCGGCTCGGCATCGATCAGCGAGATCAACGCCTGGCGCACTTCAGCGCGCATGCGCTGGTTGTCGATGGTGGCCAGGGCCTCGAGATTGATCTTGTCCACCAGCTTGCGGTGCAGGGTGAACTTCAGCTCCTGGTATTCCGGTTTGAGACTGGCTTTTTTCGTGCCTGAATTCTTCAGCAGCCTCTGTTCCCAGGAGACTTGCTGGTTATTCTTGTTTCCGTTTTCGGTGGTAGAGAACATATAAATCCGTTAAACCTTCATGCCTGCGACAGAGCCGGCTTCAATTCGCGCACGTTCGGCGCGGGCTTACTCTTTGGATCCAAGGCGCCATGCAGACGGGTAGCTACACTTTCGATCGCGCGGCCCAGCTCGCCGTCGTTCCCGAGCGGCTGGCCCAGTGTCACCACGCGATGCAGCGAGAAATAGTCGTTGGGAAGGCTGGCGTGGACGCGGCATCCGAACAGCTTTTCCATGTCGGCGATTCCGATATCGTGGCGCCGATCCATGCGGTTCACAAGCACCTGAAAACGGTCCTTCGGGAAACCGAGCTGCTCCACCAGCGTCAGCGCCTTTCGGGTCAGGTGAAGACTCGGTAATTCCGCGGTAGACACCAAGAAGGCCCGCTCGCATTCCGAAATCGCCATCAGCGCAGTGCGATGGAACACCGCCGGCAGGTCCATGATCACCCAGTCATACAAACGCCGCGCATGGTCGATCAACACCCGCAATCGCGGAGCATCGATGCCATCGGCGTAAGGCGCGGCGGGAGCGGGCAGAATATCGACGCCTCCGTAATTCACGGTGAGCGAATTCCACAGCGCCAGATCAAGATGCTCGGCATGCTGCAGCGCGTCGACCAGCGAGTAGTTGTGGCTCAACTTGAGGTAGAAACCGATGGTCCCGCCGGTGAGGTCGAAATCCATCAGCAGAATCCGTTTCCCGGTTAGCCGCTGAAGCGAGAACGCGGTCTGGGTGGCGATAGTCGACGCGCCCGAGCCCGGTTTGGAGCTGGCAAAGGCGACCACATGGCCGGCTTCCACTTCCACCGGCGCTTCCGGGGCACACATACGGTAAAGCCGCGTGACCGCTTCGCGTTGAGTGGCGAAGTCGAAGGGCGCGTATAGAAATTCGACAGCCCCTGCGCGCAGCGATTGCAGAATCGCCGACGAATCGTTATGGGTGTGGAGGCCGATCACCTGAACCGGCGGCGACAGAGTGGTGACGAAGCGGACCAGCTCCGTTGCAGCCGCGAGATCGCTCGCCAAGTCGAGCAGAACGACCTGCGGCTTAAGCTGCCGCGCCCGAATCTCTAAGGTCTGCAGCGGAGGATAGCTTTTCAGATCGGCCAGGATCTGAAATGCGCCGGTCTGCGGAATCGTCGCCAGAAACTTCTGCGCAAGATCGCGATTCGGCGCGATCAACAGCGCGGCAATCTGGGGCTCGTTCTGGACGCGTGCGCTCATCTGACTTTAGTTGTGGCCGGTTTCAATTCTTCTTAGCGTTCTTCTTGACGGGGGGCGCGTCTTTCTGATCCAGGCGAACCAGGAAATCCTTCGGCATGTAAAGCGTCGGCTTCGGATCGTTGACGCCTAGCGGCTCCGTGATCTCGGGAGTCACCAGCACCACCAGATCCGTGCGCTGCTTCTTCTCGTCCTTGGACTTGAACAGCGCGCCGAAGATCGGCAAGCTGCTCAGCAGCGGAATCTTGCTGAAGCTGTCGGTCTCGCGATTATCCACCAGTCCGGCCACCACGAAGCTCTGTCCCTCGGACAGCTCGACGTCGGTTTCGGCGCGGCGCGTCGATAGCGCCGGGATGGTGAATCCGCTGATGGTGACTCCATTCGCGAAATCGAGGGTGGACACTTCCTGTTTCAGGTGCATCTTGATCGTCTTGTTCGCGGTGATCAGCGGCGTGAAGATCAGCTTGATTCCAAATTCCCGGAACTGGATGGTGACGGCGCCTGAATTCGCTCCCCCTTGCAGAATCGGAACTGGGAATTCGCCGCCGACCAGGAAGGTCGCTTCCTTGCCGTTGCTCGCTACCAGGTTCGGCTCCGTCAGAACTTCGAGAATGCTTTCCTGCTGCAATGCCTGGACGAATGCGCCCAGGTTCAAATTCGGATTAAACGCGAAGATGCTCAGCGCCTTGGTGATGCTGAGCGCGCTGGTGCCGGCGGTGCCGTTCGCGCCGCTGGTCGCGGTACCTCCGGTAATGAGGAGCTTCCCGACAACTGGGCGGCCGTAAACTGGCCGGTTCCACCGCTGATCTGCGTCTGACCAGCCAAGCCCAACAGGTTCACTCCGTATTGCAATTCCCTCGACCGGTCGAGTTCGGCGAACTTCACCCGCAGCAGGATTTGCTTGTCGATCCCGGCGGCGTTCAGGAGAGATTGTTGACCACGGTCTTGGCAAACGCGGCCGCGATTACCGCGGCGCGGTCGACCACTTCCTTACTCGAGACCTGCCCGTCCAGCACAATCGAATCGCGCGAAGTGACCGGCGTAATTCTTTCTTCGGGGAAAGCTTCATGCAACATGCGGCGCAGCGGCTCCATGTTCAGATCCACGTTCACGTTGTAGAAAGTTCTCTGGCCACCTTTGCTCCACACCACCATCGTGGCCGAGCCTACCGACTTCCCGTGAAGCAGGATCTCCGCGCGTCGTAACCGGGCTGGCGTCGATGACGTCGGGATTACTGGTCGAGATCTGCCGCACATCGGCCGGATAGTCGATGACGACACTCTTACCGACTGTCATGCGCAAGTCCTCCGCGCTCTGGGCGGATAAGACTCCGGCGCCGAGCGCGACGCACGCAACGAAATTAATCAAACTCGATTTGGTCATATCGTAATCCTTGTCAGTTGTTCTTGACGGAGTTCGGAACCACTTCTACGGTTCGTGTGTTGCCGCGAATCACCACCATCTGGTCGGGCGGAGGCGGCGGCGGAGCCACGGGGACTGGAGGCGGCGGAGCGGCTTGCGCTACCACTCGCACTCGCGGTTTGGGCGCGGGGGCTTCCTCCTTCACCTCGGGTTTGTGGCCGTTGTATAGTTCGGTGATGAACCGGCCCGGCGTCTTTTCGATCGTCGAATCGCTCGAATTGCGCAGCACCAGTTGAATCTGCCCTTCCCTGCCCGCAAGCGTCAGCGTCTCGGCCTGCAAAGGATCCACCAGCAGGGTCACAGTGGGAGCCTGAATTGCTTGGCCTCGCGCGTCCGGCTGCATGGTTTGTCCAGCGGATAGCACCAGGATGTTCTGAAGGGCGGTGGCCGTCTGATCGCCGTCGCTGCTGGGCGGGCGGCCGGTTACCAGCACGTCGACGTGCATGCCGGGCAGTACGAAGCCCGCGACACCGGCAACGTCGTTAACGCGAACCGACACCGCGCGCATTCCTACGGGAATCGTCGGCGCAAGACCCAGCCCGCTGCCTTTGACAGCCAGGCGGCCTTCGAGAATCGGCTCGTCCAGCAGAATATTGTTGACCACCGGCCGGTCGAGCACGTCTTCCACTTTCGAAAACGCTCCCTTGGGGAACGAATCCGTGCCGATCTTGGCCAGCTTTACATCGGCCGGCTTTACCAGCGTGCCGACGCTGAGCGGACGCGTCGCCACCACCATGTCCCGGGTGTTGGTCGGGTCGCTCTTGTTGGGGCCCGCCGAATGCGCGGTCATCTGGTAGAACACGCTCGATACCACTAACGCGAACACCAGGCTGACGCCCAATACTGTTAGAAACCTGCGATCCATATTTTCTCCTCTTATCCCCGGCCGATGAACTAACTCTTAGTCACCAGCGATAACCACACGCCGAGCGTAATCGCCGGCGCGTACGGAATCGACTCCTGCCGTTCCCCGTCCACCTTCTGTACCGCTTCCCCGCGATGGAACCGCCCCCGAAGGGCCCTTACGCTCAGAATCGACACGGCGAGTATTCCGCCCACGCCGGCCGTCCACAGCGCTGCTTCGAGCAGACGCCCGGTTCCCAGCAGCGCGCCGAATCCCGCCATCAGCTTCACATCGCCTCCGCCCATCCCGCCGAGCAGATAAAAAACCAGAAAAACCGCGAACCCGACCACCGCTCCCGCCAGCGCAAACAACGCGCCCCGCCAGCCGCTCTGTCCGATCTGCCAGCCGAACCCGCCAGCCAGCGCCGCCACCGGAATCCAGTTCGCGATCCGGCGTCGCGACAGATCATCGATCGTCGCCGCCAGTCCCACCAGAATCGCGATCCACATCTGAGCTGTCATGAACTTTTTCGAAAGGAGCCGGATTGCTCCGGCGTATCCTCGACTTTCTTTTGCGTCACCAATCCCTGAGCAACCATCGGCTGTACCGCGGCCGGAGCCTTCGTTTTTTTCGTCTTCACCACCGGTCCGAACGACGATCCCAACATCAGCGGCGCCAAGAATCCGGATTGCAGCCAAAACTCCGCCAGCGCCTTACCCGATGGAAGCCGCCAGCTCATCGGATCCATCCACTCCATGGGGATCGTGGGGATCCGCATGGGGGTGTAATTGCGACGGCCGGTATTCTGCGGCTTCATGTGTGCTCCCATTACTAGTTCGGCCGCCTCGGAGGTTTTCATTAGCCCGGCATCC
The DNA here is from genome assembly GCA_963705675.1 of Terriglobia bacterium. Lineage (GTDB taxonomy): Bacteria > Acidobacteriota > Terriglobia > Bryobacterales > Bryobacteraceae > Palsa-187. Next base: position 23,242 of record CAVPKR010000077.1, on the reverse strand, counting down.
CCTAAACCACCCGGCTCTTAGAACCTTGGTTACGGGCTGGGAATCCCCGTAGGGAGTACCGAGGTAACCGTACGGACTAAGAGAATTCGCTTACCGTCGTCCGCCGTGACCCGCCATTCCGGACGGGTTCTTAAGAGCTGCGTAATCGGCACATCGGCAGGCAATAACGCCACGGTGAACCCATATTTCGCCGTGATTTTTTGCCAGTCCGGCTGCCCATTCACTAAGTGGATGTAGTCATTGCCGATCTCAGGTCCGTAGAAATCACTGCGCCCGTCGATAAAAACTTTTTGTTGAGGATTTGTAAAGATCAGGTAGTCCGCCCACTGATCGGTAGTAAGAACGCGGGCATCGGGGTCCAGGATCTGCGCCGCGTGATCGTGGACAATCTTCGTTGGGAAAGTCTCTTCGGGAAAATCAGTGGGCCATTTCAACGGCTGGTTCATCAGGGCAAGCGCGACAATCACAGCGAACGGCCATAGGCTGGTGCGTCGAAAACCTTTCATCGCATCCGCGGCCATCTGGTTGAAGATTCCCGCAAGCGAGCTCTTCGAGGCTCCCGCGGTCCAGGCGCGATACCAATCGCTGACATTGGCGGCGATCAGAGGAGCGCATATCGCCACAAACACCGGCGCATGCCGTACGCTCGATAGAGCCAGGTGGGCGAAACACAAGATCCACAAAGCTTCGACGACATGCTTCCGGCGAAGCAGGAACCCCGCGGTGATCAGCCCGGCGAACAGCAGCGCTTCCAGTTGGAACATGCTCTCGCCGCGAAAACTGGGGGACTGGAATTCCTGCACGACATTCCGGATCCAATCCGATTGGAGATAATCGCGAACATGCACGTGGAGCTGGTATCCATAAGGATTCAACAGCGAGGCAGCCGCGCAGGCCGCGGTCAACGCCGCATAACGCAGCGGCCTTGCCCATCCGGTCCGCCGCAGAAAAGCTTCGACGGCAGCGCCAGCCGCGGTGCACGCGAGCACGGCAATCAGAGCCAGAAAGCCTCCATGCAGGTTTGTCCACACGGCGGTCACCGGCACCAGGACCCAGATAAGTCGCGATGGCTGACGAAGATCGGCCTCAATCACCCAGACCGAGATCGAAATCAGCAGCAAAGTGAAAATATGCGGCCGCGCTAGAAAATGGATGGACGAGACGCCTGCGCCCATCAACGCGACGATCATCGCGATCAGCAGATGAGTGTCGCGCCACACCATGCGCCGGATCAGCGTCGTGCAAAACAGCGCGATCAACACGCCTGCCGACAGCACGATTCCCTTTAATCCCGCCCACCGGTAGAGCGATGCGTCGAGCACATCGGTAAGCCATTCCCACGCATACCACGGCGCGCCCGGCTTAGAGAAGGAGTACAAATCCTGATGGGGAACCGAATGATGACGCAGAATGTACTCGCCGGTACGGATGTGCCAACCCACGTCGCCATCGGCCAGCAGGCCTTTCCACCCGAATTGCCCGGCCGCGAAGACCCACATCAGGATCGCGATCAGGAACAAGTCGGAAAGTGAGGGAGTAATCAGCCGTACCCATCGCCGTTCCAGGAACTGGTCCATGGAGGGTACGCGAGTATGGGGGACGCTGACAGCGGGTGAAATGGAGGCAGCCACTACCCTACTTATTCGCCCAATTCACACCCGGTCTTTATAGCTGGATCAGGCTTCGGCGCGGTTTCCGGCCTCAACGTGTTCGGTTCCTAAAAGGCGGCGGCCGTGGACGGCCAGCTCGAACCGATCCTTCACGCCGGTTTTCTCGAAGATGTGCATCAGATGGACCTTCACGGTACCGGCTGTAATCGCCAGCGCCTCGGCGATCTCTTTGTTCTTCAGGCCGCCGCAAACGTGATGCACGATCTCCTTCTCACGGGGCGTCAGGCGCGGCGGCGAACGCCGGTCGAGCCCTCCCATCACTTGATCCGACATCGAGCTCTCAATCCACACGTTTCCGCGAGCCACCGAACGCAGACACTCAACCACGGACTCGACCGGGAGCGTTTTCTTCAAAATTCCCCGGGCGCCGAGCTGAAGTGCCCGAAAGCAATCGATCTCGGCCAGTTCGTTGACCCACAGGACCGGCTGGCAGCGAGCCCAAGTGCTGCGCACATCGGAGATGAACTGAAACACGGTCTTCAGCCCAGCCGATTGATCGACCAGGATCACGTCGGGATGGCGTTCGCGCAAAACTTCCAGCGCGTCGTTCAGGCTGGAAGCCGCTCCGATAAACTCCAGGTCGTCGCAATTGGAAAGTACCTTCGTCAAACCTTCCAGTACGATCGGTTGCGATTCGCACGCGAATATGGTGAGTCGATTCAAGACAAATCCCCTAGCGCCTGACCATCCCGACCGCAGGTGTCGTGCGCGATTCTCCTTAGGTGGGTTAGATCGACTGTGGACCAAAGCTGGTGTAGGTACTAAGTGTCGATTTGGGAATGGTCCTATGTCCTGATTAGTATTTCATGGCCTTCTGAAGCTTTTTCACCAGCCGTTCAGCGACCTTCCGTTCGCCGCCGCGCTTGAAAGCACCGACCACCAGACTGCGATCTCCGGCTTCCTCCGACCACAAAACTACTTTGCCGTCTTTATCCAGCAGACTGACGCTGCCGGTGGCGACGTCATGCAGGCCGAGGTAGCGGCCGGTGATCTTCGCGCCGGTGCCTTTTTCTTCCTCGCTGACGCCGGCGAGAATCGCGTCCGCGTCCTTTTGATCCAGCATGATCTGCAAGCGACCTTTGAACTGCTTACTGATCTCGGCGCGAATATACTGGTCGAGATCGTTCGGCATCTTTTCGACGTAGATTTTTCGGATCGCGTTTAGCGACGTCTCCTGCGTCTGCGCCAGCAGCGCCGCAGTCAGAAGCGCGAACGACCAAGCCAGTTTCTTTAACATCAACCTATTATCGATAATTAAACACGGAGCACAAGCCACGCGGCCAGCGCGGCGAATTTCTCGTCCTGGCGCCAAGGCGGCCCAATCAATTTTCCGAGCGCGCGCATTCGCGCATCGAGATCGTCGATGTGAAACGCTGCGGCGGCGGTTTCCAGCAGGGCCTTCTCTTTGATTTTCTCGCAACGCAGCTTGCTCGCTTCGACCGCGCTCACAATGGAATCTCTGAAGAAATTTCCTTCAGCGGTGTGAATCGCCGCATGGGAAGCGAGCGTCGCCTCAAGCCCCGCCGTCACCCGTCCCGACGAAAGCAGCACTGAACACGCGAAAACTTGGTGGTCCCTCAGGTCGCCGATGGCTTTCTTCAGTGCCGCCGATGCGAGTCCTCTCGACAAGTCCTTACATTCGTCAAGATAAGCCTGCGCTTCGCCAATTCCGAGCTCTTTCGCGTGATGAAAGGGCTGTGACGAGCCCGGAATCCCGCGGTCGGCGATCTGAATACGCCTGCGCTGCAGCACTTTAGGCGATTCGGGCCGTCCCGCTACAGTCACCAGGGCCGCCCAACCTGAATGGACACGAAATCCCATGGCGGCCGCTTCCATCGGACAATTATACGCGTGCCGAAGCTGGACGAATTGCCAGAGTGAGACCGATCAGGCTGACCGCGGCGGCTGTTATTCCCCACGTACTTAGCATCCCCCGCTGGATCAGAAAGCCCGCCAGTGGAGGTCCCGTGATCTGGGCGATTGACGTCAGTGATTGCGTCAGGCCGAGAACCACCCCCGTTTCCTCCGGCGGCGTGGCCTGCGTGATCATGCTGGTCAACGTGGGCCGTACCAGGCTGCCGAACGCCATAACAGTAGTGGCCGCAATGAGAACCGGCACCGAAAAACAGTAGGCCAGGATCGCGTAGCCGGCTGCATAGGCGAAGAATCCGACCCGATTCAAGGTCGATTCCCCGAATCGCTTCACCATTTTACCCAGCGCGGGCCCTTGCAGAAAGATGCCCAAAAAGCCGGCGTAGGCCCACGTGAAGCCCACCTGCTCGGGTCCAAATCGCACGCCGTGCCAGGTGAGGCGGCGTTCCGCGAAGAGAGGGAATCCGGCTGTGAACATCGCGAAGGAAAATCCAAAGCTCAGAAACTGGAAGAGCCGAAGCGCCAAGCCAGGCTGGCGGAAGTAGCGGCCATATTCGCTCCACTGGAGGAGCGACAAACGTTTTCCCCCGAGGCCGGAAACCGGACCTTTGCCCGCTGTAACCGCGGGGAGAAGGAAGTACGTCGCCAGAATGCTGGTCGCCGACAGCCCCGCCGCTGCGAAGATCGGATCTCGATAATCGAACTTCGCAAGATATCCGGAGATCGCCGGACCGATCAGAAATCCCATGCCGAACGCGATCCCGATCACTCCAAAGGATTTCGCACGCTCTTCAGGCTTCGTTACGTCGGAAATATAGGCTTGGGCTAAAGACAAGTTACCGGCGGTCGCTCCATCGATCACGCGGGCGATAAACACCACCCAAAGCGATGGGGCGAACGCCAGGATGAGGAATCCGATCAGCGTGCCAACTTGGCTCACCAATAGAAGGGGTTTGCGTCCAGTCACGTCCGACAACCGGCCGAGCAGAGGTCCTGAAACGAGCTGACAGGCCGCGTAGACGGCGATCAGAAGACCGACTTCGGTCGGCGTAGCACCCAGCTTTTCCGCATAAAACGGAAGCAGGGGAATCATGATCGTCAGGCCGAGAACATCGACGGCGACAATCAGAAAGATGGCGAGCAGCGGCGAAGGGCGCAACCTACATAATGCCAGACTAAGCTACCGACAGGACCGCCGCGCCGCGAATCGCGTCGTTTTTCAATGCGTTGAGCGCCTGATTGGCCTGGTCAAGCGGGAACGTCTGGGTCTCGGCGTGAATCGGAATCTTTGCGGCGAGTTCGAGAAAATCCTCGCCGTCACGTCGAGTGTTGTTGGCGACGCTGCGGATCACGCGTTCCTCATAGAGCAGGTCGTAGGGCATCGATGGAATGGGGCTCATGTGAATCCCGCCGAGCACCACCGTTCCGCCCTTCTTCATATTCGCGAGCGCTGCCGGGACCAATTCGCCCGCGGGAGCGAACAGAATCGCCGCGTTGAGCTTTTCGGGAGATACCGCGTCGCCCTCGCCGGCCCATACCGCGCCCAGTTCCATCGCGAGTTTGCGATGCCGGGCGTCGCGGGTAAAAGCCAGGACGCGAATGTTCCAATATTTGGCGACCTGAATGGCGACATGCGCGGCTGCTCCAAATCCGTAAAGACCTAATGTCCCACCGGCTTCGATGCCGGAAACCCGCAGGCAGCGGAAGCCGATGATCCCGGCGCACAGCAGCGGCGCGGCTTTCAGATCCTCGAATCCATCGGGAATGCGATAGACAAAGTTCTCAGGCGCGGCAATGTATTCCGCGTAGCCGCCGTCGACAGTGTAGCCTGTAAAGCTGGCGGCATCGCACAGATTTTCCTTGCCGCCACGGCAGTACTCGCAGGTCCCGTCGGTCGAATGCAGCCACGGAATCCCGACTCGCGCACCCACATCGAAGCGATTCGCGCCGGGACCGTTCCGTTCGATGACGCCCACCACCTGATGACCGGGAATGACCGGGGATTTGAGCACCGGCAGCTCACCCTCGATCACGTGAAGATCGGTGCGGCACACCCCGCAAGCGTGGACGCGAACCAGAACCTCGCCGGCCCGGGGCTCCGGCGTAGGAACGTCGCTAAACACCAGCGGATTGGTTTCGATCGGGGCGCGAGCCGGAAGAATACATGCTTTCAAGTTCTCATCCTCGCGATAAAGTACAACCCTGCGAGCGAAAAAATCACGTCGGGCGACCATGCGGCGACGCTCGGTGGCAACTGATTCAGATTGCCAACCTGTTCGAACATCTGTCCCATCGACCAGTACGCGATCGCGATCCCGAGGCTGAGCCCGACGCCCGCCATCGCGCCTCGATTCCCGGCGACAAACGCGAACGGAATCGAAACCATCGCCATGATCAATGCAAACAGCGGCACGGAAAATTTCTTATTCCAGGCCACTTGCAGGGGAATTGTATCGAATCCGCTCTGCCGCAGCTTGTCGATATAGACCTGCAGCTCCTGAAAGTTCATTTGCCGCGCTTGCTTGTCTTCCTGCAAAAAGTAGCCTGGAGTCTCTTCGAGCTCCGGGAAAGTGCGCGTGCTCTCGGCAAAATTATCGGCGCGAACAGGAGGGCACGATGGGCAGGCAGCGTCCATGTCCCAACTGCGGCCATCCTGGAATACCCATTTCGACATCGACGGCTCCCAACGGGCCCGCTTCGCCGAGATCTGGCGCTTCAGCCGGAATTGCACCGGGTCGATTTCAAATACACTGACATCCGACATGACGTGCTCCGCCGGATCGAAGTATTTGTAGTAAAAAACCCGGTCGTGCTGCCCGTAGATCCATTTGCGATCGGGACGCAGATAGGTCTGCGGAGGCTTGCCTTTAATCTCGTCGCGCAAGGCATTTTGGCGGCGATCGGCGTCCGGAACCAGGTAGTGATCGAACGCGAACAGGCTGCCGCTCAAAAAGCATCCGGCGATCAACACCGGCACTGAAAGCCGGTAAACGCTGATGCCGCACGCCTTGAAAGCCGTGATTTCATTGTGTTTCGACAGCACTCCGAAAGCCACCAGCACGGCGGCCAGCACCCCGATGGGGGTGAAATCGTAGATCAGGCGCGGCGTCAGGAACAGGTGGTAACTGAGCACGTGCTCCATCGGCGGATGATTCTTGATGATGTCGCTGAGCAGAGTGAAGAATTCGCAAACGTGATAGATCAACACAAAGCTGGTGACCAGCAGGACGAAATAAAACAGGAAGCTGGTAAGCACATACGTATCGATCACCTGAGGCAGCAGCGGGATTCGCGATATCCAGGCGCGCGGCTCGATGCGATGCAGCACGCGGGCTCCGCGCTGTTTGGGCAGCCGGACCAGCCAACGGAAGAACGTGAAAATATTGCCCATGATGTCGCTGTCGCCGGGTTTCTCCAGGCGCACGATCATCACGATCGCGAATAGACCGAACGCGGCATCCGGGATCCATAACGCAATCTCCGGCCGCAGCGTGCCCTGCTTCGCCAGGTTGACGCAACTGATCAGGCCCATCCAATAGATGAACGCGACCACCACGGTCAGCACCACCGCAGCGGATTTTCCTGACCGTCGCGTCGTAATTCCGAGCGGCAGCGCCGCCAAGGCAAGCAACAGGCATCCAAAGGGCATGGCCAACCGTCGGTTTAGCTCGATGCGGTCGTCCAGAAGCTGGTCGCGATCCGTCCCGCGGCGCTTATACGCCTCGCGATACAGCGGAATCGTATCGATCTCAGTGGACGGATGCGAATTAGTCTGCTGTTTCGGCTTCTGTGCCTCCAGCGCCTGATCGCCGGTGGGTGCTCCGGAGATGTGATAGTTATTGTCCTTATCGGTTTCGTAGCTGGTGCCGTTGCGCAAATTGAGTTGCACGCGATTGTGCGCGATATCCGCCACCGCAATCGCCTCCGATGCCAGCGTCACGCGCGGAGTATCGCCTCGATCCGCGGTGCCGGGCTTGCGCTCCTCGGGAGGAGTTACATCGGCCATGAAGATGCGCCTCAACCGCGACGCCTGGCCGGAAGTGATGTCGGTGACGTAAAGAATGGTGTTGGGAAACTGCTCCTCAAATACACGAGGTTGAATGTCGGCAGTAAGCTGATGCGTCAGCACCACATTCTCGACGCGAATGCCCTCCCGAATCGACCAGGGCGTCAGCCATAGCGACGCCGCCGCAGCCACCCACATGGCAAGAAATCCGAAAGTGAAGATCGCCGGAACCACTCGCCGGCCGGGGATGCCGGCGGCGCGCATCGCGGTGATTTCGCCGTCGGTCGACATTCGGCTGAGGGTGATTAACGTGCCGACCAGCACGCCCAATGGAATGGTAAACGGCAGCGCTTGCGGAAGCACCAGCGCGAACAAGTACGCGATGGTTCCAGGAGTTCCTGTGTTGCGCACCAAAAATTCGAACAGCAGACGGGATTTCTGAAGAAAAAGTACGAAAGTAAACAGCACTGCGCCGAGCATCGTGCTGACGAAAATCTCTCGAAAAATGATGCGGCTGAGCAGGCGCATGAACTTCTCTAATCGCTATTGGTCGGCGGCGGAACCAGGGGCGGCTTCGGCAACTGCTCCTTGGGAAACTCGAACTCGATCTCGTCGAACAGCATTCCAGGTGCGATGACCGCGGTCGGCGCCAGATATCCGCCCATTCCCATCAGCGCGAGCGGAGCCGAGTTGTTTACAAAATCGAAAAGCGCAGTTTCCTGGGAAGCGGCCAAAAGATCGCGGAGCGTCCGCGTAGAAACACCGCGGAAGCGCAGCCCACGGACTAATTCCTCGCGGCCATCCGCGTAAACCCGATAAACCAGCAGCGGCGGGCTCACCGGCCGAGCCGAGCCACCGGACTGCGCGCCCGCCGATATGAGCTGCCGAAGCTCGCCAGTGCCCGCCGAGAACGGAAAATCGAGCTTCCTCACCAGCATGCCGTAAGGCTTCCCGCGCTCCTTACACATATCGATCAGCTTCTTCTTCAAATCCGCAAGCGGCGTCGTCTGGCCGGCCTTGACGAACAAATTCGAGATCGCCGCGCTATTCGCGCCATATGCGCCCGGCAAACGAGCGTGGCCGTTCGAAGCGGGAAAATTCCGAAGCGGCTGGCGCGTGGTCAGAAAACTCTTCAGGACGCCCTTTTCGACCAGCGAAACCGGCTTCGGGACGACGCCTTCCAGGTCGAACAAGTCCGTACCAGCCAGCGGTTTTCCGTTCCACGCGGTTTGCGTGGGATCGTCGGTTACGTCGATCCAATCCGGCAAAATGCGCGAGCCGATTTTAGTTTCGAGCTCGCTCGCTAGAAAATTTACGGCCCGGCCTGGCTCCGCCAGCGGCTTCCGAGGCACGTCCAAATTGTCTCCCAGCAACTGCGCCAAAAGTTGCGCGGCCGCGTGCGGCTCGAACAATGTCGGACCGGAAAACTCCTCACCCGCGGGAGCCTTAGCCAGCGCGCGGATGTTTTCCGCGACTCCGGTTAGCGCCTTCCGCATTTCCGCCTCTGACGGCAGCTTATCGAGATCGAGCGCCTGAAACGTCGCGGCGTCGCGAACCAGCATCCCGTCGGGAGCCTGCCCCTCCGCTTTGGCATACGAAAAAATCACGTTGTCGGGATAGCGGATGACCGTCCCTTCATTGTTGGCGATGTAGGTGACCCCGTCGATCGCCTGAAACTCGACATAGGAGGATAGCACCTCGGGGTACGCATTGAAAACCGCCGAGAGCTTGACCATGCGCGACTGCCAGAGCGCTTCATCGGTCCTCTTGCGGGCAACTTTATTGATGCTCTTCACCGGATCGGTTCGCGAGAAATCGGCGAGCTTCTCCGCCGGGGCATTGGCGCTGTTCAGCGCAGCCCGCTTGCGCGCCATAGACTCAAGCGCGGTCTTATAAGCGCGATCCGTCGCCAGCCAGAAACATTCCCGCAAGGTCGCGTAGTTATCGTCGATAGGCCATTCATTGTCGAATCGCGAGCCGGTATAGATCCCGCTATACAGATGGCCTGTATTGTCGAAATCGTAGCTGCCGACGCGAACCTCCACCACCGGAACGCGGCTGCGGTTGTGCCCTACATTGACCACCGCTCCCATCGAAGCATTCAGGTGAAAACTTTCAGCATCGGTAAGGCTGTAACTGATGAAGTAAGGGATATCGTCGCCGCCGCCGGCTACAACCCGAAGCTGACGCGAACGGTCGAGCTCATCGCGCATGGCGCGGAGGATGACATCGTCGTCGAACGAAGTCTGCGGCAAAGCCACCGCGGTCGCCGCGCCGAAAACCAGGAATAGACGACGGGTCGGAGCGAAGGGACCGCTCATCGAGGATGTTCCTCCGTCGGCGGACGGCTCAAATACGGCGGCCGGTCCTGGGAGCGCTCCTTGCGCTGGACCTCGATCTCCGAAACCAGAAGCGCAGGCGCGATGGCCGACACCGGCACATCGCCGGATTCGGCGCCGCAAATTCCGTTGAATACTTCCATGCGATCGGAGGTCGCCATGATCTTTCCGAAGCTCGCGAGCGGAGTGCCGACAATATCGACACCGCGGATCAGCTCATCGGGACGCCCATCCGGATAGACACGATAAACCACTAGCGGAATGACAGTGAACGCCTGCAATCCGCGGCGGGCGGTGGTCGTGTATCCTCCGGTGATTTGGTCGAAGTAGAGCCCGTACGGCTTACCCTGCCGCTTCACTTCCGCGATCAGCATGCTGCGAAGTTCCGTGTCACTAACCTTCTTGGACGATTCGACAATCAGGTTCGACTGGCGCGAAACCACTTCGGCCCCCGGCGCCCTGCGTCCATGCCCATTCGATTGCGCGAACCCCTGTATCGGCGATCGCGACATCAGAAAGGTCTTCAAAATCCCATTCTCGACCACGGTCACGGGCCGAGCCTTCACGCCTTCGTCGTCATATTGATAGGTGCCATTCAAGGTGACGCCCTGAAATTCAGCGCGAGTCGGGTCGAAAATCACTGACAGAAACTCCGGGAGCACTGGTTTGCCGACGCTCTTCGTGAACGTCTGGCCCTCGGATTCGTCCTTCTGGCGATGTCCCTCCACACGATGGCCGAATATCTCGTGGAAAAAAACCCCGGCCGCGCGCCCCGAAAGAATCGCCTGCCAACGAACGGATCGGACGGCGGCGCACGCAGCAGGCTGGTCAGATTCGCGCCCGCTCGCTCCACCGCGGTCAGGATCTGCGCATCTTTCGGAAGCTTGGCGGGATCGTCGGCTTCGAACGTTTCCATCGTGGCTAGGTCCATTCCGTCGGGAGCCTTGCCGCGAGCCGTGATCACCAGGCGTGCGAACAGCCGCCCGTGTTCGAGGCGCGTGCCATCGGTGTTCACGAAGGTCTTGGCGATTCGCTGCGCTTCAACGGCCACGGTGGCGTTCAGCGCCCCGGGATACTTGGTAAACTCGCCCGATAGCTTCCGCAGACGCTTGGCCCAATCCGCGGCGTCGAACTTGTACTGGGGCGTCGGTCCGAAGAACGTCTGCGGATCTTCTTTCGAAAAATCGTCGGAGGTGTCGTCCGCTGCCGCGCGAAGTTTTTCATCCGCCTTGATACGGACCAGGCGATTCGACGCCGCGCGATACACGCGATCCGTCGCCAGCCACAAGGTCTGCCGGATGGAAACCGGGTTATCGTCGAGCGCGATCGAGGTTCCGCTGGTAAACCTCGGCCGCTCGGCCCCCACCCGGCGATAGTTGTCGAATTGCGGGCTGCCCGCACGTAATGTGACGTCCAAAATCCGGTGCCGCCCGTGATTCTGAGCGTCCAGCGAGCCTTCGCTGGCCACCACGACATCGGTTTCGTCGTCGGTGACCGCATACGCCATAAAATAGGGCGGCGGCTCCCCTTTTTGTTTTAGAGCGGTGAAGTTGCGGTTCAGCTCATCGGACAGGATCTTCACCAGCGGAGATTGCGCAAAAGTCGAGGCGCAGAACGCGAACACAAGGAAATAACGCACTTGCATATAAGGATAGCAGGGACCTTCGCCCGGAATCCGCCGGATCCTTCAAGCGCCACCGGTCACGCCGGAATGGAGGTCGCCGCGCGATCGCGCCAGCCGTTCAGCGCCAGCCCATACCGGCCCCGAATGCCCGTTTTTTCGAAAATGTGCTTCAAGTGAATCTTCACGGTGCCCGGCCGAATGCCGAGTTCCATCGCGATTTCCTTGTTCTTCGAGCCTTGCTCGACCAGCTCCAGCACCTGCTGCTCCCGCGCCGTCAGTTCACTGCGGGGATAGCGGTCGGAGTGCGCCGAATCGCGGAACACGCAGTCTTCCATCCAGCTTCGGCCTGCCGCCACCGTTCGAATGCATGCGACGATCGCGGAAAGTCCCGCAGTTTTCCGCAGAATACCCCGCGCTCCGGCTTGCAGGAACCGCAAAGCTTCAGATTCAGTTACCGAAACGCCCCATACGACGATGGACCCCGGCGCGCCGTCGCCCATGCCATCCGCAAGCTCCTCGCTCGAATGCGGCGCCAGCCAGTCCAGTATCGCCTGGATGCCGAATGCCTTATCCAGGATCAGCACGTCCGGCGGCTCCGCCCGCGAAAGTTCTATGGCGTGACTCAACGAGTCAGTCGCGTTCAGAAGCTTCAAGTCCGTGCAGTTGTTCAACAAACTGCGAACGCCCTCGGTGGCGACGGGCTGAGTGTCGCAAACCGAAACGGTTTTCACCATTTCGATTCTGCCGCCTTGCGATTTCATGTGAACCCCGTTCGGGGCGCCGTTAATGATCATCACGTTTTTCACCTTTTCGACTAAGGACTTGCTTACGCCTGCGCGTAAGGACTTTCAACCTTGAACCATGCCCTTCAGGCACATCCACTAGAACCGGCTCAAAGGACTCATCGTCCGGAGGTATCTCTCTTTTAGTCGGAGAAAGAGCGCGAGGTTCTCATGTTATGATCGCTTCTAGTCGAATTACTTCTTTGAAACGGATTCCAAACTGGTCCGCCGGTCCCCATGCAGCATCGTGAGGCGCCTCCTTCCGCTTCGAGACGAGCGGTTATCATCAGCCCGATGCCTCGCATGGCAGACGAGCTTGAGCCGCTATTGCAGACGCACCTTCCGGGCGCAGCGATAAGCCACGTTCGCAGCTACCCCTCCCCTCGCGACTTAGGCGGCGCCCTGGGCGGTGGATCGCCGCATATCGTCTTTCTCGACGTGGTTTCCGACCGGGAACAAGCCTTGCAGCTTCTGACCGAAATGACCCGGCTCGGGCCGGCGATTCAAGTGGTTACGCTGATGGCCGGGAATGAGCCGGATCTGATTCTGCGTTCTCTGCGAGCCGGTGCGGTCGACTTCCTGATTCAGCCATTCACCACCGATCAAATCGAGGCGGTGATCGCCAAGCTCGCCCGCCAGCAGCCCAGCGCGGAGGGCGGCAAGGAGCCCGGCAAAATTTTTGCCGTAATGCCCGCCAAGGGCGCCTGCGGAGCCGGGAGCTGGGTATTCGGATGCTGTTGATGTAGCTAGGTTGCTGGGTTGCCGCGTGGTGCCGCTGGGTTGTTAGGTGCTGGGTGCTGCGATGCTGCTGAGTTATTGGGTAGTGATTTGCTGCTAAAGCTGCTAGATGTTGGGTGCCGCTGATGCTGCTGAGGTGCGTCGCTACGCTGGAGTACTGCGCGAAGCTGTTGGGTCGTTGAATATTGGGTACGCGTGAAGCTGTTGAGTTGCTAATGCTGGGGACTGCGCAAGGCTGTTGGGTTGCCGTGAGGCTGGATGCTGATATGCTGGAGGTCTTGACAGGCTCAGTGAAGAGGTCAAAGGCTAGGTGTTAGAGTAGGGGTTGAGGGTTGAGGTCCTTTCGACGCGTTCAAAAGTAGTTTGATAAGGTGGGCAGTGCGATACTCCTTCCAAATCTCGATACGTTTGATGATTGGCACTCGCAGGTGCAGCAACTGGCAAAGAACCTCGCGGAAGAATTATGGCGCCCATAGCGATAGAGGATCGGCTTCCTACGTTGCCGGGAGATATTGCTGAGGAAGTAGAGTTACAGGTCAAGTACGAAACGTATGTGCGCAAGCAAGAGCAAACGGTGCGCCGTACTTCACGCATGGAAGAGCAACGCATACCAAACGGTATCAATTATTCCGACATCCAGCACATGCGTACTCAGGCGAAGCAAAAGCTGAACATCGCACAGCCACGTACAGTCGGGCAGGCTTCGCGTGTCGAGGGTGTCACGCCCGCGGATATTGCCATTTTGATGGTCTTTCTGGAAAAACGACGGGTACAATCTTCTGTCTGACCTACACGTTGCTATACAGCCTGATGGCCTGATAGATAAGTACCATTAGTAAATAGGTAACGGTAATCTTGACAATAATGGCAGTGAACGTGTAGGATAGAGCGGTATTCGATTTATTTAGCAGATATCAATATATGATAAGAGTACTTGCTCAGGTACTTTTTCAGTAGGCATGAAATGGCTGATGGTAAGAGAATCCCCCTCGATTGTCAGCAGCGTGAGAAGGAGTGTTCCTGTGTGCAGAAGTGGCGTGTGGGTGCATGGTAGCGTGGGCATAGAAGGACGAATGCAACCATTTCCAGGGATGTGTGCGTAATTGTGCGTACATGCGAATGGCAAGGATTTGGGCCGAAATATTGTGCGAAGAGGGGAATGACCTGTGTATATTCTTGTTGTAGATGATGACCAGTTTGCTAATGCGCTGGTGCAATTTGTCCTCAAGAAAGAGGGCTATGAAGTCGAAACAATGGATAATCCACGCGGCGCGATGCAAATGATTTAAAGGCGAGAACCAGACCTGCTTATTTTGGATGTGATGATGCCCTACATTGACGGCTTTGAGTTTTCTGAGAAATTGCGTGCTGAAGGGTACGAGACCCCACTTATATTTATGACGGCACAGGATACCATAGATGCCAAGTTAAAAGGCTTCAACATTGGCGCGGATGACTATATTTGCAAACCGTACAACCACCAGGAATTGGTGGCGCGTGTGCAAGCCGTGATGCGGCGTTTCAAGCGGAATACTAAGCCGGGCAACCAGAGCATCCGTGGTGGTGAGATCGAAATGTTCCCAGCCGATTTGAAAGTGGTTATGCCCGACAAAACCACCGTTTTTCTGACGCCCAAAGAGATGCAGGTGCTGCGTATGCTTATGGTGTATGCAGGACAGGTTGTCAAACGCGAACAGTTGTTGGCCGAGGTTTGGAATGACAGCGAGAATAATAGCAACATCGTAGATGTGTATATCCGGCGCTTGCGTTCAAAATTGGAAACGGATGCCGAGAAACCACATTATATTGTCTCTGTGCGCGGTAGCGGCTATAAATTTGTCGGAAAATAGGGGAGAATGTGTTGTGCCGAAACGGACATCAAAACCATCACTGGCGGCCGAGGCTATATCTGGAACAAAAAAACAAACACCTGCTCAAAGAAAGCGTCCAATAAGAGAGAACCAACAAGAACAAAGCAACTCTACCAGTGCTTCTACAGCCGGGGCTGAGGCTGATGCAGAAAACCATCCATACTTGACCACTTTTATTGACTCTACACCTGCTACAATCATTGCGCTTGATGAAACGTTCCATATTCTCGATTGTAACGCCGCAGCTGGCGTGGCCCTTGGCGCCTCTCCTGCCAGGATTATTGGGAGCAACTGTGCCGACATCCTCACATGTTGTAATTTGAACAGAATGAAGCTTTGTGGAACGTCGAGTTGCCCCCTGGTACGTGTGCTACACCAGAATCAGCCGTTGCCAGATGAAGAATTGATTATCGGCGTTGGCTACGAGGTCTCTACAATTGTAACGCCTATCGCTACGCCGCAGGGTTCCTATGTGTCTTTTACCGCTCGTGATGTATCTACGATGAAAGTTGCTAATCAGGTGCGGGGAAATTTTGTCTCAATGGTGTCGCACGAGTTGCGTACACCGCTCAACTCGGTACACGGCTTCATAGACCTGATTATGCAGGGACATATGGGCGAGTTGAATGCGGAACAATTCAAGTATCTGGGGTATGCGCAAGAAGGTGTGCAGCAATTGATATCCATTGCCGAGGATATTGTCTTTATGAGTCGTTCGGATGTAGGTCAATTTGAGATAAAGCAGGAAGAGGTCAATTTTCGCGTACTGGCACGTCAAGTCGTCAATAGCCTCGAGACGCAGGCCCACAAGGCCAGTGTTGTTCTGCTAAAGGACATCCCTTCGCCTTCACCTTTACTCTATGTAGACCCGCAACGTATGAAACAGGTGCTGAACAATCTTGTGATCAATGCTATCAAGTTCACGCCGCCGAGTGGAACCGTAACGATACGCGCCCGTGTTTATGATGAGCAACACGTGATGATTTCCGTGGTTGATACCGGCTATGGCATTCCTCTGGAAGATCGGCCACATGTCTTCGAGCGTTTCTACCAGTCGAACCACATTTTGCAATCGCGTATGGGCGGCTACGGGCTTGGTCTCTCCATCGCCAAACTGATCGTCGAGCAACACGGCGGTATCATCGATTTTGAAAGCACCCTCGAAGAGGGTACAACCTTTTATTTTACCGCCCCCCTCTACAAGGGCCAGAACCGGTAAGGGTCCGCTTGAGCGCACCCACTGGCACGAGCCGCAGCGATGTGCCAGTCACGCCATATGTTGCCGGATTATTTTGCCAACCTGCAGTATCGCACCCATATAACCTATCCCCATAATGTCGGCTCTCCCGCGTCCAGTTCTGGTTCGCGCCAATCGTTATCCTTTGAGAGCTTGTCCGCCTGGCGTGTTGGTTCCGGCAACCGGTAGCCTTTGCCGCACGCCAGCACATAATGAATGCTGGTTTCCAGGCTGATGCGGTGCCCTAATGAGATAAACATGGGTTTGACGTGAAAGCGTGTGCGAACAATGGCCCCGATGATTTCACCTTTATTGGTGAGCGGCACCCACGCGCCCACCTCATCACTGAGCGCCTTCTCGTCATAGCGACCAGTGAGCAGCGATTTTGCGCAACCAATAGTGGGCAGGTCGAGCCAGAGTCCGAGGTGCGCAGCGATGCCCAGGCGGCGTGGATGCGCGATACCTTGCCCATCCACCATGACCAGTTGCGGCTGCTCTTGCAAACGAGCAAAGGCGCCCAAAATACGGGGATTTCGCGGAATGAGAGCAAGCCCGGAATATAGGGCATGCGTATCGGTTCTTCATAGACGTGCCGCTCAATAATTTCCAGTTCCGGGTAGGTGAGCAACACCACGGCAGCGCGTGCCATGCCGTTATTTTCATTAATCGCCATATCTACACCGGCGATACGACGCACTTCTCCCGGAAAAGCGTCCGTGCGAACAACGCGAGACGCCAGTGTCTTTTGGAGCGCAATCGCCGCCTCCGGTCGCAGATTCCATTCGTGCAAAGGTATGTATTGTGACATCTATTTCTCTATCTAGCCTGTTATTTATGTTGCTTCGGCTATAAATATCATGCGGTCGCTGTCAAGGGTATAGGGGCCGAGGTCATAATTGCCATACACATCTTTGACGGTGAAGTCTGCTGTTTTCGAGCAGTAATTCCATCTCGCTACGCTCAAACAGGTAGAGATACGTGGTGCCGACGGTACGTGTGATCGTTCCCCCCTGGCTATGGCGGTCGTAGAAGTGGGTCAACTCTAGCAAGTGCCGTTCGGTTGAGGAGGCAGGACTAACGAAGTGGGAAAGCCATGTACCATCATCCTGCTGCCAACTACCCTGATGCAGCATCTGGTTATTCATGTGTTCCATATAACGAGCGTCGGCATTGCTGATATCAATAATCAAAGTGCCGCGTGGGGCAATGTGCGCTCGTATAGCGTGCAGAGCCTGTTGTTGCGCCTTACGAGTGGTGATATGCCCGAACGAGCCGAGCGCAATGAAGGCCAGACGATACATCTGCGACGATGGTGGTAATTGTGACAATTGGAGGCTCGTAATATCCTGCTGCACAAGCGTCACTCGCGAAAGCAGTTCTTCCTGTTGCAGTCGTTCACGTGCCAGCGCGAGCATCTCTTCAGAACTATCCACACCCGTCAGCGTATAGCCATCACGGGCAAGTGGAACGAGCAAGCGACCGCTGCCACAGGCGAGTTCAAGTAATGGCCCGTGCGACAATTCAGCATAGTTCTGGTACATGTCCAGGTCATCAGCGAACCGGGCATGCTCTATGTCATAAAAGGGCGCTATCAGATCGTAATCGCTCAATTGCTCGTTCCCATCTTCATAAGGTTAAATGGTATCGAACTGGATAATTTGCCAGGTCCCGTTATTCTGCTGTAATTTAAGATGAACCTGGTACGATTGTCCGCTGCGTGTGATGGACATGGTAATTGAAGCTGTTCCATTACCCGTGCTTATGTTCGTCTGGGTGAAGTTCGTTACCTGACCAGCAACAGTATCCTTTGCCTGTGCCCCCTGTGTGAATAGGCTCTGAGTAAGTGGCTGGCCGCTGGTTGTTTGCATGTTGTTTGCAAGGTAGCTGTAAGCCTTCGTATAATCCTGATTTTCGATGGCTTGATAATATGATGTGGCTGTCACACTCGCGCTAACAGTCGGCGCCAGAATATTGTAACCCATCACACTGGCAATCACGCAACCGGCACAACTGAGTACTAAGATGCCCCCAATGATGCTGAGTGTAATCCAGAGCCAGCGTAACGACCGTTTGCGCGGTGGCGGTACCTGTGTATAGCCGGGAACAAGCGGCGGAGCATACGGTGATGGGTTATATTGCTGTGGTGGACCATACTGCTGTGGATTATATGGCGGTTGTCCAGCGTACTGAGTTGGCGGCACTTCATAGGGGTTTGGCTGTGGCGGCCCAGCATACTGAGTTGGCGGCACTTCATAGGGATTTTGTTGTGGCTGCTGTGGCGGCTGATTTGGATCGTTATACATAAAGAAGTCTCCCTCATTCAATCTGTTTTTCCAATAATCAGAATGTATTGTACGTCAATAGTATAGCGGCCAATGGAAAGGATTACAATAGGTATTTTCACTCGCTTACTGTTAAGCGCCTCACACTATCCACGGCCAATCAGCCCATCAAGGCGCGATTGCGTTATTGTACAATGGAGTATGCAGTTCATTTCCTGAAAATATCATCGTCAATAATACATAAAAGGAACAGTTTTTATGCGAGCGCTTGTTTACCGTGACCATACAGTAACGTTTGAACCCGCTTATCCACACCCCACACCAAAACCTGGAGAAGCCCTCATTCACGTTTCACTGGCAGGGATTTGTAATACCGACCTGGAAATTACCCGTGGCTATATGGATTTTCAAGGCGTGCCGGGCCATGAATTTGTCGGGTTCGTTGAGGAGTTGCATGAAAGTGTGCCGTTGCGGGCAGAATTGATTGGGAAGCGCGTTGTCGGTGAAATCAACGCGGCTTGCCATCGTGCAAATTGTTGGTATTGTATGCGCGATATGCCGACGCATTGTCCCAATCGAACGACGCTCGGCATTGTCAATCGCGACGGAGCGTTCGCTGAATACCTCACACTACCAGTTGAGAACCTGCACCTTGTGCCGGACAATGTGAGCGACGAGGAAGCTGTTTTCACCGAACCACTGGCCGCGAACTTTGAGATGCTTGAGCAAGTACACATCAGGCCAACCGACCGTGCCGTGGTACTGGGCGACGGCAAAATGGGACAACTCGCAGCCCAGGTGCTGGCGCTCACAGGCTGTGACGTGACGATGGTGGGCAAGCACGAAGAAAAGTTGGCGCTGGTTGAGCAGCGCGGCCTGGCAACCCGTCTATTGGAAGATATACAAACATTCACATTACCCGGCGGCGAGCGTGTAGACATTGTCGTCGAGTGTACTGGTACAGCGCAGGGGTTGGAACTAGCTCTGCGTCTGGTGCGTCCTCGCGGCATCGTCTTTTTGAAAAGTACTGTCGCCAATCCCAGCACTCTGCATCTCGCGCCCATTGTCATTGACGAGATTCGCGTGCAAGGTTCTCGTTGTGGCCCCTTTGCCCCCGCCTTACGCGCCCTGAGCCAGCACACTATTGACGTGCGCCCACTCATTAGCACCCTCTATCCGCTCGATGAAGGTCTGGCCGCTTTCCAGCACGCCGGAGAAAAGGGTGCGTTGAAGGTGCTGATGCGGGTATAGCTCCTCACAGATAATGTTTTCAAGAGAACAACGCCCTACACGACCACCACCTCAGTCTCCACAATCTCCCTCTGCCGGTACTCGGCGACCTCACCTTTGAGCGTAATGGTCTGTTCGGCCCGGATGTTAGCCGAGGAGGAGCCGATACTGAAGGTGAAAGCCCCCGGTTCGGTGACGAAGCGCATGCATGGGTCGTAGAAGGCAAGCCGGGATGGATGTACGATGAATGTAACCGTGCGGGTCTGCTCTGGCAAGATAGTGAGACGGGCAAAACCGAGCAACATGCGAACGGGACGGGCAACAGAGGCAACCAGATCGCGGTAATAGAGTTGCACCACCTCGTCGCCCGTTTGCTCGCCCGTATTGCACACCTCTACAGACACCTTGAGCGACCCGGTCGTATTTGTTGCCTGCACGTTGATATTGTTGTAGGCAAACGTCGTGTAGCTCAATCCATGCCCGAAAGCGAACAGGGGTGAGGCTGGCGCATCGGTATAATCGCCGTAGAACATTGGATGATCGCCCCCTGCGCGTAATCCGACATGGTTTGGCACTTGACCGACCGAGCGCGGTAGGCTCACGGGCAAGTGACCGCTCGGACTCACCTTTCCGGTCAGCACATCGGCCAGACTGTTGCCGCCTTCCTCTCCCGGCGGAAACACCTGGAGCAGCGCATTGGCTTTGCTGGCGATAGCTGCAAGGGTGTGGATGCGTCCACTGAGTACCACTACCACAAACGGCTTGCCTGTAGCGGCAATCGCATCAACCAGTTCCTGCTGCACTCCGGTGAGGTCGAGGTTGGTCGCGTCATTGCCCTCTCCGACGGTGGACGAGCGTAGGAGGCCGCTCTTCCCGCCAACCACCACCACGGCCAGTTCAGCATTCTGTGCCGCCTGCTCCGCTTCCGCGAAACCGGAGCAGTCATTGCCCGTCACATCACAGCCTTTAGCATAGCTTACCTCTACATCTTTTCCTAATGCTGAACGCAGACCAGCCAGTGGTGTGACGTGCGGCGTGTAATACGGGCCGGGCGCGTACCGTCCTGCGGCCCGTGGCACAATAAGCGCGGTCTCTTCGAGTCCTTGCGGGGCGGCATAGATCATCTCAAGGTGAGACGGGTAGTGGTAATCACCCTGGAGTAGTCGCTCGTCGTCTGCACCGGTCCGATGACCGCGATGCGCTTCACGGCTGGAGAGATAGGCAATACTTTGTCGTTGGTGAGCAGGATGATTGACTCTGTGGCAGCCTGTTCGAGCCAGAGTACGCTGCTCAGGTGTCTGAAATACAGCATCGGTGCAGCGGCATCAACATAGGGATGTTCAAACAGCCCTAGCTGGAATTTGAGGCGCAACACTCGCCGCACTGCCGTATCAATGACCTCCATCGGCATCCGTTCGGCCTCTATCTCGGCTTTCAACGGCGCTCCGTAACAGTCCATCGTGGGTAATTCCATGTCAAGCCCGGCAGAGAGCGCCAGTCGTGCCGCCTCTCCTGCCGTTGCCGCGACATGATGATAGTCCATGAGCATCTTGACCGCGCCATAGTCTGCGACGACAACACCATCAAAGCCAAGCTCATCACGCAGGAGATCATTCAAGATGGCAGGGCTACCCGCGCAAGGAATCCCATCAATAGAAGCATAAGAGTTCATAATTGTCGCCAGTCCGGCATTCCTGATAACGGCAGCGAAAGGTTCGGCGTAGACCTCGCGTAGCTCTCGTGACCCCAGCTGCACAGGCCCCCAGTTGCGTCCTCCTTCCGAGACGGCATAGCCGAGGAAATGTTTGCCCGTGGCGGCGACACCGTGACTGAGTTCATCATTTTGCAGTCCCTGAACATATGCCGTACCGATAGTCCCGGTGAGTACAGGCTCTTCGCCGTAGGTTTCCTCCACACGCCCCCAACGCGGGTCACGGGCGACATCGAGGACCGGCGCGAGCGCGTGCCGGGCGCCAACAGCCAGCATCTGGGTGCGGATAACCTCTGCCACCTGTTTGACAATCGCTGGGTTCCAGGTCGCGGCAAGCCCTATGCCTTGCGGAAAAACCGTTGCATTCCGCTGGCAGAAACCGCCGGTGGACTCCTCGTGAACGATAACGGGGATGCCGAGTCGCGTTTGCTCAACGGCGACCTGTTGAATAGCGTTCATGAGCACGGCGCTCTCTCGCGGCATCAGTCCGGTTGAGGCCCCGATACGGGTAACTTGCCCGATGCCGTGCGGTATTTTCTCCAGAACGACAGTGGGATCAAAGGTACCGGTACTCATGAAAGCGGTACTCCAGAGGCAACCCAGTTGGGCCAGTTTCTCGTCTAGAGTCATAAGAGCAAGCAAGTTCTCGACTCTCTCCTCAATGGAAGCATTCGGGTTGCGATAAGCAGTGTTGGACGTTGTAGACAAATCTGTACTCCTCACTATTTACTAAAGCCTGCCATCAAGCCACTGAGTAATTGACGCCTGCCCGAAACGTAAAGCAGGATAATAGGAACGGCTGACAGGAAAACTGCCGCGAGAATAGCCGGTACATCGGTGGTAAATTGCCCCTGGTAGCTCCACAGAGCGAGTGGAAGGACGCGCACGCTTGGACTTTGCGTCAACACCAGTGGGAACAGGAAACTATTCCAGACCTGTATCGTTTCATAGATAATTACCGTGATTATCGCTGGCCGCGATAAAGGAAGTACCAGGCTGCGTAAAATCCTGAAATGACTGGCGCCATCCAGCAGCATGGACTCGTGCAACTCTTGTGGAATATCTCGAATATACGTTACTAGCACAAGGACGGAAAGAGGAATACCAAAGGCCACAGAAGGAATTATCAGAGCAAACAGTGTATCATACAGGTGCAGGTCAACAATCATAGCATAGATCGGTATGATCGTCGCCTGCAAGGGAATTGCCAATCCCAGTAAAAACAGGCTGAATACTACTCGTGTGAAGCCATTGAAATCCGCGAAATGGCATAGGCGGCAAAAAGAGAGACAGCGACAATCAGTAGGACGCTTATCAGCGTGACGAAAACGGAATTGGCAAAGTAGAGGCCAAAGTCGTTCTGCAGGACATTCTGGTAGTTTGCCAGCGTTGGATGCGAGGGTGGTAGCCAGGGAACATCCGTGAGAAAGTCGATTTGTGGGCGCAGACTGCTCATAAACATATAGAGGATGGGAAAGAATGCTATCACCAGCCAGATGACGCCAAAAAAGCTGGAATAAGTTCCCACAACCGGTCCCAGCGTAGGGTTTGCTTCTCTCGCCGCTTGTGTCCGAGCGTACCAGGTTGTTGCTGCTGAGCGACCTGGCAACGTAGTTTGTACACGCATATATTTGCCCTGCTTTCTCATAGTGTTCTCATGTGTGTTTTATAACCCTTCACGCTGACTTGACATCCTGGTAAAACCGGTGAAACGCAGGAGGATGAGCGAGAGTAATACGCCAATGACAGCCAGCAGGACAGCCAGCACACTACCATAGCCCACCGCTTCGTTCGGGAAGGCGGTGATATACATCTGGAGAGGCAAGACGCGAGTCGCATAGCCTGGCCCTCCGCCAGTTGTGACCCAGATGAGATCAAAG
>CAVPKR010000076.1:0-17055 GCA_963705675.1 Terriglobia bacterium | reverse complement strand
TGTTTCTCGTGCGTGTGATGCTCAGACATTTTAATCTCCTCTAAAATTGGATTTTCTTCCCGTACGACTTACCACTCAAATCCGAATTGCGCGAAGAGCCATTCGTCGTCGCGCTTACGCTCGGCCGCGAGCCGGACGCGCCGGGAGGCATAATCGCCTTCGACGAGTTTCGCCATTGCCTCACTAAACCCTTCGCGCTGCCGCAACGCATCCACTACCTTGGCGATGCGCGAGCTGTGAAAATGCAGAAAAGCCGTGCGCAGCTTGTTATGAATGACGTGGGTCCAGTCCACTTGGTATGGGAAATCCGTGCGAAAGAGGTGCGCCACATCGACGGCCGGAGCGACCCAGACCTGGTAGCCGGAGAGCCAAAGGCGCAGGCACATCTGCCGGTATCCTCGGATCCCCAGCGGATCATCCCTTCATCGAATCCACCGGTGGCCTGGAAGGTATCTTTGCGCATGGCCAGGAAGGCTCCGCCGACCATGCATACGGGATAGGGCTCGGTTTGGCGAAAATCCAGCCAATCGATTTCGAGATCAGGTCCGGCGAGGACCTGGCCGTAACCTACGCAGTCCGGTCTACCCATCATCGAGAGGGCTGGACCGACGCTGCCGATCTCGGGATTCGCCAGGAGATCGACGATCGGCTGCCACCATCCGGGGGACGCTGCAATGTGCGCGTCTGAAAACACCAGGACGTCCCCGTTGGCCTCGCGGGCGCCGGAATCGCGGGCTTTCGACAGATTCTCATGACCCGGGCGCAGGAGGCGGACGGAGGAATGGTTTCCCTGGAGAAAATCGGTGGACCCATCGGTGGAGCCGTCGTCCACTACGATAATTTCGCCGCCTGGAGGCACACTGGCCTGGAGATTCTCCACCGTTCGCCGTAGATTCTCACCTTCATTCAACGTGACCACAATCACGCTGACCGCCGGCATTTCCGTCATGTGGATTAGGGGCCACAATGATAGCATTATTTGACTGCCACATGACCCCGCTTGTTTCCTGCTTCATGGCCACCAGCAACCGGCCGGCTTTTTTCCGGCAGGCGCTACGCTATTTCGAGCGCCAGACTTATCCTTCCCGGGAGCTGATCGTCGTCGACGACGGGGAGATTCCGGTAGGGGATCTCTGTGAAGGCCATTCCTCGGTTCGCTATGTTCGTCTCGACCGGCATACTGAAACCGGGACCAAGCTGAATATCGGCGTCGAGAATTCGCGCGGGTCCGATACTGCATAAGCTGGACGATGACGATTATTACAGCCCCGAATTTCTGGCGACATCGGTGAGTTCCCTGCCCGCCGAGGATCGCGACCGGACGTTAGTGGCTCGGGATTGTTTTCTGATCTGGTTTGCGGGCGGACAGCAGCTCATTTCTTCGGGGCACGGATGGACCGCGGGTGGAACCTTCTGCTTCGGCCGGGAGCTGTGGGACCGGATTCCGTTCCGGGATGTTTCGGGCAACGCGGATTCGTGTTTCCTGATGGATCATGAGCCGCGCATCGTGCGGGTATGCGCGCCGGAACAATATTGGCTGGTGCGGCATGGGCGCAATACCTGGACCATGATGGCCGAAGGCGATACCGCGGACGACTTCATGCGCGCTTTGCCGGTGCATGAGGTCCCGATGGAAGACATGCTTCCCGCGGAGGATTGCGCGTTTTACCGTTCGCTACGTGGATTCGGCGTGGCTCGAACGGGTTAGTACTCCTGATAGCGCGATTCGTCATCCACCCAAAGATCGATATCCGGATTGGCTTTCCAGATTCCCCAATAGCGGGGGAAAAGAATTTCTTCGGCCGCGCCCAGCCAGGCGGCCCACCAGGAGAACGTCGAAGGAGTCAGGATCAAACGCCGGGCGGCGAGAAGAAGCGCGAAATCTGCCTGAACGTCGTGTTCGCCGACGGAAGCATCGAATTCGTCGCGGAGTTGATGGATGAAAGGATGATCGGGCTGGTCAGTCGCGACGATCAGGCGCTCGAAACGCTGGCGGCTGATCACCTGCCGAAGGTCTTCTAACGGATAGCCGAACCGCCGCGCGAGGTCGGGGCGAAAATAATCGCCGAGGCGGAGATGCAGAACCAGGTCTTCCGAGCTGGGCAGCCGGGCTGGAACAGGGAGATCCGCCGGTCGAAGCAGCTTCTTCAGTTGGTTCTTAAATGGGCGAATGATTTCGTAACGCTGGTGGTAGCCATCCACCACGATCTGGCCGCCATCGCGCAAATGCTGTAGACAGGCGTTGTAATCGACGCGCATGGTGTCGTGCAGGCTGGTTTCGAGGGGAGACTCGCAGGGATCTTGATTCGCAAAACCACGCGTGCCGGGAAATCCTTCGATGGGATCGGCCGTGAGAGGAACTTTGAAATACAGCGAAAAGAGCCGCGCCTGCCGCGAATTGAAAGAGGCGATTGCCCAGGCGCCCGTTATAAAAAACTACGATGCGCGGATTAGGGGACACGCGGCGCCTGGGCCATCCATATATTGCCGGTGAGTTCGCCCAGCAGAAAGAACAACTCATTGTCGGCCGCGTCCAGTTCGATGGCGGGCAATTCCAGGTTGACCATGGAGCGGCGAGTGTGATGGAAGTGATACAGGGGCTGCGGTTCGCCGAGCGTGTGCTTCGTCAGAGGGTCCAGCCGCTGATACCAGATGAACGGTAGCCGTCACGCTGGGAAATGAAATATAAAGTCTTGCCGTCGGCGGACCAGTGCGGCTTGTCATCCCAGTTCTCGCCGGTGGTAACCGGAATCCACTGATTCTCCGGAACCAGGCCGGGCGGAGACGGGGTCTTCACTATATAGAGGTTGGACTGGAGTGGATTGGTCACCATATTGAACACGATCCAGCGGTCGTCGGCGGAGAACCTTTCCTGCCAGATGTTATAGGCCGGATGGCGCAGGATGTCCACCTGTTTCCCGGTGGCGAAGTCCAGCAGCGCACCGCGTGCCGGCGGGTATAGCGCGACCAGTGCGCTGCGCCCGTCGTAACTCCACTGCAATCCACCGGTGCATCCATTGCAAACTTTTCGGGGGGCTGAAATCCGGTTATCGGGACCGATCGACACGAGAAAGATTCCTTTCCCGCGGCCGCGCGGGCAGTGTTGACATACGCCACGGTGGAACCGTCCGGGCTGATCGATGGCGAGGCCTTGTTGGAGGGAGTCGCCGTAATCGCCGTTTCTTTGCCGGTACTCCGATCCTTTAGATAAACGTCGGCGTTTCCCGAGCGCGTGGAAACATACACTAGCCTTTTTCCGTCGCGGGTCGCCGAGGGCCAGCGGACGGTTCCAGTGTCCTGAGTGATGCGTTCCAGCTCGCCGGTGATCTTGACCTTGCGCGTATCTACGGGCAATCCCCAGATATCGTCGGACCCGGCGAGGCTCGAGAAGACCATCCGCGAACTTCCATCGGGCAACGTGATCAGGCGGGCCTGAGATTCAAGTTCGGTGCCGAGCGAGAGCCGCTCCGGGGCTCCCTCGACGCGATGGGTGGGGGGCGAAAGAGCGAGCTTCCAGATGTTGGTGGTCCCGCCCAGCCGCGCCGAAAAGAGAACGCTTCCCGCGGTGGTCCATTGGTCGGGATAGATGAGCCGGTCCCCGGGTGGGGCGGACATTCCCGCCTGCGCGAAGATCGACGACGCCGGTCTCGACGGTCCGGCTCCCATCGACAGCCGCAACCCACCAATCGTCTTTGTCTCCCTTTTGGGCAAGAAACAGGATCCATTTCCCGTCCGGCGACCACACTGGGTAGCGCGCGCTGCGGAAATCCGGCGCGATTTCCCGCGGTTTTCCGCCCTCGACGGCGACGACATAAATCTTCCCGGTTCCGCTGCCAACCCAATATAGGATTTGCTTTCCGTCGGGAGAGAAGAGCGGACGGCGGCCGTGGTCGGTCAGATTTCTCGCGCGGCCGCCCAGCGAGGGAACCACCCAAATGCCGCCGGCTGAGACGGAGTGGAAGGCAATGTTCGCTCCGTCCGGAGAGAAGGCGGGTTCGGAGTCGTCCGCGGTGTCGTTGGTCACGCGAATCGGATCGCCACCGCCCACCTGCTGCACCCAGATGTTCAGCGTTCCTTCGCCGCCGCGGTCGGACGCATAGGCGAGCAGCTTCCCGTCCGGCGAAAGGGTAGGATAGGCGGTCATCCCTTTATCGGATGTCATACGGGTGATCAGCGGACGCCAGGGGGCCGGCGGCGCGGATTTCCAAGTCCAGAGGGCTGCCGCCGCTACGCCCGATAGCAGGGCCGCCGCGATTGCCACCCACACCTTCCGCGGCCAGTGTGGCACGGACCGGTGTCGAAGGGATTCGAGGGCCGCCTTGACGTCCTCCATTCTCTGGACCCGCTGATCCGGGTCCTTGCGCAAGCAGGCTGAGATGATTTTCTTCAGAGCCGGCGGGCAATCTCGCGTCACTTGGTCGATCGGCGGAGGCTCCCGGCCGGCGATTGCGACCAGGGTCGAAACCGCGTTCTCCCCGGTGAACGCTTTTCGCCCGGTCACCATTTCATAAAGCACTGCGCCGAACGCGAAGATGTCGCTGCGCGCGTCCAGCTTTTTGCCTTCCACCTGCTCCGGAGAGAGATAACCGAGGGTGCCCACGATCGCTCCGGTTGCCGTCATCGGAACGGAGTGCATGGACATGGTCAGATCTCCGGGTAGCGGCGATTCGGCCAGCTTGGCGAGGCCGAAGTCGAGCACTTTGACCAGTCCCGTGCCGGCGACCATGACGTTGCTCGGCTTCACGTCGCGATGAATAATTCCGGCGGCGTGCGCGGTGGCCAGCGCATCGGCGATTTGTACGGCGTACTTCACTGTGTCCGCGAAGGAAAGACCCTTGTCGCCGATGAGCTG
Source organism: Terriglobia bacterium (assembly GCA_963705675.1). Taxonomy (GTDB): domain Bacteria; phylum Acidobacteriota; class Terriglobia; order Bryobacterales; family Bryobacteraceae; genus Palsa-187. Next base: position 12,203 of record CAVPKR010000076.1, on the reverse strand, counting down.
GTCAGCTGGCGGCTGGCGACGTACTCCATGGCGATGTAGGTGATTCCGTCCGCCTCGCCCACTTCGTAGATGGTCACGATGTTGGGATGGTTCAGCGCGGAGGAAGTCCTGGCTTCCTGGAGAAATCGCCGCTGGTCTTCCGGGGAATCGCTGGCCACGCGGAGAACCTTGATCGCGACGATACGGCTCAAGCGATGATCCACTGCCCGGTAGACGACCCCCATGCCCCCGGCACCGATCTTCTCGAGCTCGTGATAAGGACCGAGCGTCCGGCCGCTCAGATCCTGTTCAGATGCTGACACTAGCAAAGATTCTGGCACAACCGTTGCGCGGCAGGTGAAGGGCGCTCTACCCGGACCCGGCCTTTGCTGGCCTTTGCCTGTCGCGTCGAGGAATGTGTAAAATGATGGCTTCAGGGGAATTGAGGCTCACCCGGCGGGCAACCTCCAAGCTGTTAACCATACGGTTTTCGAGCTGTATTTTATTGAACGACTCCGGCTAGCGTCGCGTATAGGTTGGAAGAAACTTTAATTCGCAAAGTTTTTTATGCAGGGCTGTCGAAAACGCCCTGTGTCGAACGACACCACTGTGATGGCATCGGGAGGTGCGGTCATGAACGGCATGGAAACTGAACACGTGGATCTGCTCGGAACGGTTGGATCATTTGGGCGTGATTTGAAGTACGCGCTCCGCTCACTCATGGGAGCGAAGGGACTTTCGATCACGGTGATTCTGACGCTGGCGCTCGGGATCGGAGCCGATGCCGCTATTTTCACGTTGGTCCGCGGAGTGCTGCTGCGGCCGCTGGTGAATCGCAACAAGAGCAGGCTGATTTACATCCGGCAAAGCGCGCGGGGATTGGGAGCGGAAGATGACGCGTTTTCGGTGCCCGAGATGCTGGACCTCCGGAAGGGCGTCAAATCCTTCAGCAAGATCGGCGATTTTTCCACGATAGGATTCACGCTCAACGGACTGGGCGAGCCTCGCGAGGTACGGGCGGGGGTGGTGGGAGGAAGTTACTTCGACGTGGTGGGTCTGCATCCGGTGCTGGGGCGGCTGATCGATATGCGGGACGATGGTCCGTCCGCGGCCGGAGTCGTGGTTCTGACGTATAATTTCTGGACTTCCGCTCTGAACCGCGATCCGTCGGTGATCGGAAAAGTCGTCAGGCTGGAATCATTCGGACCTCGTACGGCAACCGTGATAGGAGTATTGGAGCCGTCGATCCCGTATCCGGCGGAAACCGAGATCATCGCGAACGTGGTGACCAGTCCGCATCACCTGTCGGCGACGATGGTGACGGGGCGGATCCATCGGATGACGGAGCTGTTTGGACGGCTGGCGCCTGGGGCTACGCTCGAACAAGCTCGCGCGGAGGCAAAGGCGACGTATGCCGCCATGATGAAGGAGAACCCCGAGTCGTATCCGGTCAAGGGCGACTTTCGCATCGAGCTGATGCCTTTGCGCGATCAGATTACATCCAAAGCCAGAACCGTGCTTTGGGTGCTGCTGGCGGCTTCGGGATTGGTGTTTATCATCGCGTGCTCAAACGTCGCCAACCTGATTCTGGCGCGAACGATTCGGCGGGAAAGTGAATTGGTGGTTCGGGCTGCGTTGGGCGCGAGCACCGCTGCGCTGCGGCGCGTGCTGCTGGCGGAAAGCCTGCTGCTGTGCGGCGCGGGAGCGGCGCTGGGCGTGCTGAGCGCACGACCCATGGTGGCGATCCTGGCTCGATATGCGTCGCGGTTTTCAGTTCGCGCGCTGGATTTGACGGTCGACTCCAGCATGCTGTGGGTGGGCGCCGGACTGGCGCTGGCGGCGGCGGTGCTGCTCGCGTTTGTACCGCGCTTGCCATCGCAGGAGAGCCCGAACGGAATTAGCTTGTCGAACGGAAGCGCGCGGGTGACCGGGGGCGGGACGCGCCGGTTGCAGGCGTTCGCCATCACTCAGATCGCGGCTTCCTTTGTCTTGTTAGCGGGCGCAGCCATGCTGCTGAAGACGCTGATGACGCTCGAGGCGGTCCAGACCGGGATCGATACGCGGCGCGTGCTGTCGATCAATATGCCGGTGCTTTCGTATGGGCGGACCCAAACCCAGGTGGTCGACTTTTACAAGGAAGCGATGGCGCGCGTACATCAGTTGCCGGGTATAGACGCAGTCGCTATCGGCATGCTGACGCCGTGGCGCGAGGGAGGATCGTTCGGGCCAGGGTTCCAATTCACGGCCGAAGGCTCCGTTCGCACGACCAAGGAAGACGATCCGCGAGGACAATTCCGCGTCGTGACGCCCGATTTTTTCGCCGCGCTGGGAGTTCCGATTATCGCGGGGCGCGATTTTAACGAACTGGATCGCAAGGGCAGCGAGCCGGTTACGATTATCAGTCAAAGCGCGGCGCAGCGGATGTTTGCGAAACAGGAAGTCCTGAACCGGCACCTCACGATGACGGATCCGATCATGAAGTTTATCCCAGGGATGACGGCGACGCCGATGCGGATCGTCGGAATTGCCGCGGATCTGGATGATGAGCACCTGGTTCCACAGCCGACCCTGACTGTCTATACCCCGTTCGGACAAGGACCGCTGTTCGGCGGGCGGCTCTTCGTCCATGTCCGGTCCGACCCGTATGCCCTGGTGAACCCGATCACTCGGACGATCCGGAGTTTGTCGGCGGACCAGCCGGTGGAGCGTGCCTCGACGCTCGAAGACGTCCGCGCGGAGGTACTGACACCCGACCGGTTGAATACGATGGTCTTCGGCGGCTTTGCGCTGGTGGCGCTGTTGATCGCGGTGGTGGGCGTCGCGGGCGTACTGGCATTTTCGGTAAGCGCGAGGACACGGGAGTTCGGCATCCGGTTGGCGATCGGGTCGCAACCGCGGCAGCTTCTAGGCCGGGTGATCACGGAAGGCACGATCATCACGATTTTCGGGATTGGCGCGGGACTGGCGGCCGGGCTCGCGCTACAGCAAGTGGCGGGCAGTTATCTCGACTCCATGCGAACACCGGGAGCATGGGTAATCGCCGGGGCGGCAGGTGTCTTGCTTGCGGCGGGCGTGATCGCGTCAGCATGGCCCGCAATGCGGGCAGCGCGAGTGGATGTGATGCAAGCTCTGCGAGCGGAGTAGGGCAATTTAGCCGAAGATGGATGCCGATGAACGCCGATAAGAACTTTTTGATCTGCGTTCATCGGCGGCCAGTGATCGGGGTTCGGTAACCCTTCCTTCAGCACGTGTCTGTAGTATGGCTGGTTGCTCCCTGGGATTCTGGAGGTTCAACCGTATGCCGATGGATCGTCGTTCTTTCGTGGCCGCCGCCGCAACCGCCGCTGCTCTTTGGAGCCAAGCCGGCTTATGGGCGAGCAGTCCATACCGGACAAGGATCGCGATCCGCTCGGCGTACGGGCCGATTTTCCGATCGTCTCTAGCCATATCTTCCTCAACTCGGCTTATATCGCACCCGTCTCGCGAGCCGTAGTCGCCGCCAGCCACGCCTATATCGAAGGGAAAAGCGGCCGGCCGATGCAGCTTGCGGCGCTCATGGCTGCCAACCAGGCGGTTCGGGTGCAGTTCGCGCGACTCATCAACGCTACGCCGGATGAAATCGGGCTGCTCAATTCAACCGGGGAGGGTGAAAACGCCATCGCCAATGGTATCGGCCTGAAGGCGGGGGATAACGTCGTTATCGACGACTTACACTACTCCACGGAGTTTGTTCTTTACCGGGCTCTCGAAGCGTCGCGCGGCATCGAACTCAGAATCGTGAAAAGCCGGGATGGGGCGGTCGCCGCCAGCGATTTCGAACCACACATCGACAAACGCAGCCGCATCGTATCGGTGGCCTGGGTTTCGCATTTAAATGGATTCCGGCACGATATGCGGCCCATCGCCGACCTGGCGCACGCACATGGCGCGCTGTTCTATGCGGATGCCGTGCAGGCGGCCGGCATGATTGATATCGACGTCCGTGCGGCCGGCGTTGATGCTCTGTGCTGTGGTTCGTACAAGTGGCTGATGTCGGAGTTGGAGTCGCGCCTTTTTTTGTCAGTCGCGACGTCATCGACCGGATTCAATCCGACCGGGTGGGAGAATTTTCGGTCGCGAGCTCGGAGCCGGATTATCACTATCAGCTATTGAAAACCGCCGTGAAGTTCGAGGGGACAAGCCGGGCCTTCGGCGCGGTCGCGCAATTACAGGCGAGCCTCTCTTATCTTGAAAAGGTGGGCGTCCCGCGGATCGAAAAACATACGGTAGCGCTGGCCCAGCAGCTTCATGCCGGACTTGTGAAACAAGGCCACCGGTTGTTAACTCCTCCCGAAAATCGGTCGTCGATCGTGGCATTCACATGCGGCAGGCCCGTCGCCGACACGCGCGCGGCGTTTCAGAGCGCCAATGTAGAAGTCACCGCGAGGTCGGGACAGGTTCGCATCGCCCCGGCGCTGTTCAATAACGCTGACGAAATCGAGAAGTGTCTCGAGCTTACCAAGCGGCTGGTTTAGCGTTACGCTGTTTCCACGCGCCAGCGGTCGCTCCCATTGATTTTTAGCAGGAGCGTCTTGCCGTTGGCGATCTCCAGGAACTCTGCAACATCGGGACTGAACGAGTCGCCGCCCATACGGAACAGGGATTGGCCGATTGGCTCGAGCGGAGCAGTGCCGTCGGCCCACAGTTTGCCCTTCCTTATCACGATGCGAGTGGAGCGCATCCACGGACTATCCGATCGATAGTGCCCGGCGAAGGCTTCATATTGCGGCGGCGCGGAAAATTCCTTTGGCCCGGTATAATTTCCGTTCATATACCAATCGGGGCCATGCGACACTTCGACCACTTTTCCGTGGTCGCGGCCGAAGACCAGCGGGAAGCGCCGCCACGAATATTCATCGGCCAGGAAACTATTCGCCCCCAGCCGCTCCAGCGGGATACTTTTTCCCCCGTCCACGATGCTCAGCCCGGAGCCGCCGGCCACCACCTGTAGCTTGCGTCCGGAGGAAGTTTCGAAAACTCCGGCGAAGTCGGAAGCGTTTTTTACCTCACGAGGATCGTCCAACGCGGGTGGCGCGGGTCCAGCCTTGCTCTGTTTCTCGGCGTTCATCAACTGGACGGCGAACTCCGTAACCGGAACCGGCCGATAACCCAGCATCGCGTTAATCGACGCAAACGCCGCCACTCCGCTGTCTAAATCCACGGTTATCGAAGACATGAAGGAGGCCATTCCTCCGGTATGCCGCAGGATCAAGTGCCCGTCCAGGTGATCGACGCCGATACCGTACCCGTATTTCGACGTCGGCCCGAGTTCCGCGGCATCGATGTATGGCTTCGTGAACCTGGCAAAGCTATCCTTCGACACCACACCCGCGCCGCCCTTCATCAGCATTTGCATATACAGCGCCATGTCGCCCGGCGTCGAGGTCACGCTTCCCGCCGCATTATCGAAGACCAGTAACCCTGTGGGAGCAATCTCACCGTGCCGCGGATTCAAACGGTCGTCGAACTTGGGCAAATAGCTGCGCGCCATACGGAGTTGAGTCTCGCCGCCGATGATGGCCGAGGACGCCTTCATTCCGACAGGTTCAAAGACCCGGCGGCGGACGGATTCAGGCCAGGGCCTCTTATCGATACTGGCGATCAAGTGCCCCAAGATGCAGTAGCCAAGATTGCAGTAGTGAAAATGCTCGCCCGGGCGATATCCCTGGACGTAGCGCGAGCCCGGATCGCTCATCAGGAACCCCAGCGCATTTGGCAGCCCGGAAGTATGCGTGAGCAGATGATGTGGCGTAATCGTGCCATGCTTGGCCACGATCGGCAGCCAGGGAAGATATTCCAGAATGGGGCGCTCCAGGTCCAGTTTTCCTTCGTCATGCAACTGCAAGCAGGTCAGGGCGACGAACGATTTGGTAATGGACCCCACTTGGAACAGATGATTGGGCGTGACGGCTTCCCGCGATTCCAGGTCTGAATAGCCGAACGTGGCGATCCGAGCAGGTCCGTCACGCCGGGCCATCGCCAGCGTCATGCCGGGCGCGTTCATCGCCTTCATGTATCGGGCGATGAAGGTATCGAGCGCGTTGGCATCGGGGGCCGCGAACAAGGGCCGCCGTGCCAGGAAGGTGGACGCTCCCAGTGCCAGGAAGGCGCGCCGCTGTAGTTTATGGCCAGTCATAGTAGCGAAGCATAACATGGCCGAATCGCGTAGCGCCGGATCACCGAGCCTTCAAAATGTCGAAACCGGCACTCCCCATGCAAACTCTGCAAGTAGAAAATCCTAAGTAACTTAGGGTTTTTCTAAGGGGAATGCCCTACGCGGATTTTCTGACTTCCATTCGTTCCCAACCGCCCAGGGCAAGAAAATGTTCCGGCTTGAATCGCTCGATGGACCACCGCGATGCCGCGGAAAGCCGCACTTCAGTACACCAGCCGAGCGGCTCATCAAACCTGCACGATTCCACTATGCCATTGAAGGTATTACCGCTACTCGCGCTGATGCGAACATCGGCGCCGGGTCGCAGCGGTTCCTCTGTCAGCATGAGCGCTGAGTCCTCGCCTATCGCCTCCAGGTTGCCCTGAATTCTATGAAGCCCCGGCCCTGAACTTCTGAGGTCGATCGCCACGAGTTCGGAACACATATTGGGGTATGGGGTATAGCTTTTTCTCATGGTGCGTACTACGCACCTATATTGCCAAACAAAACCCTAGTTTCCGGCCAGTACTCGGTCAGCGCCGTCGATCACCAGGAAGTCGACCGGCCCTTTTTGAGATTTGACGGTCAGTCTAAGTTGATCGCGCATGGCTGAGATTACAATCGAGGGATCTAAAGGATTTGGACGGCTCTCATCCGGGGTCATATCCAGAGCAAAGTCGAAATCCCCCTCCAGGCCGGTTTGATCCACGATGACGCGACCCAGTTGCCGGGCGAATGTCTCGTTCAACTGCGCCAGCGTGAAACGGGTCGCGACGACGTGGTAAGAAATGACCTTTTGATCCTCCCCCGTCTGCGGGACGATGCGGATCGAATGGATCTCTCCCGGTTTCGGAGGGAACAGCTTGGGGGCGGTCTTCCCAATCGAAACGATGATGACGGGAATTTCTTTGGTCTCGCGATGGAACTTCAACTTGAATCGATCCGCCAGCAGCGACTGCGCCATTTGCTTCATCTGGACGTCCGTGGCATCGCCCGCGGCCTTCGCGACGATATCGTAGCGGTCGTTTTCGATCCACGATGGACCCTCCGAATGTTGCGAGGGCAGAATTCCGTAGGCCCATTCGAACAGGTACTTCAGCGTCGTAGCTTTCGCCGTGAACCGTCCTCCCGGATAAGTGAACTGAACCATCCCCATGTGCTCCCCGGGAGGCGCCGGAGTCTCCGGCTTGCACGGAGTGATGGATGCGACTTCAAACGTTGGCGCGCTAGCCAGGTCCTGACAATGGGCGTGAAGCGCAAAAAACAACAGGACAACGGGCAGGAGAATTTTCATAAGTCGACTATAAATGCATTCCGCGTCGCAGGCGGTTTAGAAATGCCAAGCTTTGCCAAGATCTGTCAAGCTCTTGACAGATCTTAACGATCTGGCGGAAAGCCTGGGCTTTACAATAGAGGCGTCTCAATCCCCCATGGAACGCGTGTTGGTTGTCGACGACGACGCCGAGCTATGTCAGCTGGTCACGCGATTCCTGGCGCGCGAAGGTTTCGCGATCAGTTGGGCCTCCGACGGCGCCGCCGGCGTCGAGCGTGCAATCACCGAAGACTATTCCCTGATCATGCTTGACGTGATGCTGCCCGACACGGACGGCTTCGACGTCCTGCGCCAAATCCGCCAGCATTCCCGCACGCCGGTCCTGATGCTGACGGCGCGCGGCGATACCCATGACCGCATCCGCGGCCTTGAACTGGGAGCGGATGACTATTTGCCGAAACCGTTCGATCCCGCAGAGCTATTGGCTCGCATTCGCGCGATCCTGCGAAGATCCGCTCCGCAACGGCCGAGCTGCGCGATGATCGCCGTCGGAGACATCGAAGCGGATGAAGGGACTCGTTCGGTGCGTCGCGGCGCGACGCCCGTGGACCTCACGACGGTGGAGTTCGATCTGCTGGTCGCATTGATGCGGGTCGCGGGGAGTACGGTGAGCCGGCAAGAACTGGTTCGCAGCGTTCTGGGGCGTGAATTCTCACCGTTCGACCGCAGTATCGACACGCATGTCTGCAATCTCCGGCGGAAGCTTGGCCCGCTGGCGGATGGCGGAGAGCGAATCAAGGGAGTTCGCGGCGCGGGGTATCTTTACGCTTCGCCAGCGAAGCCAGGGATGCGATGAGAAGGCTATTTTTCACCATATTTCTATGGTTCTGGCTCACACTTCTGGGCGTCGCGCTGGTCTTCGTCTCGGTGTTCGCGCATGCGGGATTTAGCGTCCGATCTCTGATGCGGTTGTCGCTGCATGATCTTCTGCTGTTCTCCCTCGCCGGCGGCATTTTCTGTTATCTCATCATCCGTTACCTGACCAAGCCCCTGAATAAGTTGGGCGAGGCCGCCGCGAAAATCGCCGAAGGCCGCCTGGAGACGCGGGTCGATCCGTCTTTGACGAAGCGCCGGGATGAGATTGCCGATCTCGCTCGCAACTTCGATCGTATGGCGGAACGGATTGAGGCCTTGATTACCGGGCAGCGAAAACTGCTGGGCGACGTCTCCCATGAGTTACGCTCGCCTCTGTCACGGCTGATCGTCGCGCTCAGCCTTTTAAAGCGAGGCCTTAAACAGGACCCTCCTGGCGAAGTCGAGGAAAACCTGGAGCGCATCGGCGTGGAAGCCAGACGTCTGGACAATTTAATCGGTCAACTGCTGACGCTGGCGCGCATCGATAGCGGCGTCGATCGAGGCTTTCTCGCTAAAGTCGATCTGACCAATCTGGTGCAGGAAGTGGCCAACGACGGCGACTTCGAAGCTCGCGGCCGCAATTGCGGCGTCGTGATCCAGCGCGCGGATTCGTGCACGGTCGATGGCTTCGAAGAGCTGCTGAGAAGCGCAGTGGAGAACGTCGCGCGCAATGCGATCCGGTATACAGCCGAAGGAACCGATGTCGAAATTTCCCTTCAGGTCCACGATTCGCGGATTCTCCTTCGAGTTCGCGATTACGGTGCTGGAGTTCCGGAGAGTATGCTGTCCGATATCTTCCTGCCCTTCCGTAGAGTCGCGAATGGAAATTCCGACGGCGCGGGATTGGGGCTCGCCATCGCCGAACGTGCGGTTCACGTTCATCGAGGAACGATTTGTGCGCGGAACGCCGAGGGAGGCGGATTGATTGTCGAAATCGATATACCGCGGCCCGCAGGCGACTTAGCGCGCATGTAAGAAACCGCGCCGCGTGTTATACTCCCTGATCGTCAGGGCTGTTGTATGACAGGAGTTTCCATGCGCATCTTAACCCACCTCTCCGTGATCTCTATTGCCGCGGCCGTTTTCCTTTCGAAGCCGTTGGCTTCGGCTCCGCCTCGCGTCGCGTCCTACCAGCAATACCTGAGTCCGGCGTCGCCGCAGGAGGTGGTCTCCGCGCGCAAGGCCGATCGGATCGCCTGGGTGGACTATGCCGAAGGCAAGCGAAATGCCTACGCTGCGGCGGCGCCTCTTTTCGCGCCCGTGCGGCTCACCAGCTTCCTGAAAGACGACGGCATCATGATGTCGGGAATCCGGATCTCGGATGACGGCAGCACGGTCGTGTTCATGCGCGGCGAGGCGGCGAACCGCGAAGGCTGGTCGCCCAACCCCACCGCCGATCCCAATGGTCCGGAACATGCGGTCTGGGCGGCGCGCACCAGCGGTAGCGGAGGCGCGTGGCGTGTGGTCGATGCCACCAACCCCGAACTGGCGCCGGATGGCGGCGCGATTCTCTTCGTCAAGGACGGGCAGATCTATCGAGCGAAGCTTACGCCCGCGAAACCGGCCAGCGAGGTGGATCGCGGCGAGAAGGCTTCATCACCGAATGGGGCGTGCAGAGCGACCCCAAGTGGTCGCCCGACGGCCGCAAGATTGCGTTCGTCACCACCCGCACCGATCACAGCTTCATCGTGGTGTACGACGTCGCGACGCGAGCGGTGAAGTATATGTCGCCCAGCGTGGACTTCGACACCACCCCGATGTGGCTTCCCGATAGCAAGCATTTGATATTCATGCGGCAGCCGGGCCTCCCGTTCGGGCAGCAGGCGCAACAGGGCTCAGGCGGACTTGGTGGACCCAACGGACCGGCGTTCGAACCTCCCGCGGCGGCAGCGGCCGGCCTGCGTGGCGGCGGGCGGAGCAGCGCAGGCGGCGCGGCCCCTTCGGCTCCAGCGGTCGTTAACAATTCCCCCGGCTTGATGCGAGCCACGTTCAAAGGCGGCTACACACTGGCGTTCTATAAAGCCGATGTCACGACCGGCGACGCGCGCGAGACTTGGCATAACCAGCCCAACGATGCCATCGCCTCCAATATTGGAAATGTCCGGCTCGCTGGCGATCTCGTCATCTTCGAGTTTCTCGCGGATGGTGGACGCGGCGGCAGAGGCGGGCGGGGTGGCCGTGGTGGACGCAGCGGCGGCGCCCCCCGTCGCGGAACCGGAACCAGCCTCGGCTCAAAGCCCGGCGCGGCCGGTGGATGAATGGGAGCGCTATTACTCGATCAACCTCACCGACGCGTCCGCGCGGCCCGTGCTGCTGACCACCACCGACGGGCTCATTGAGAATCAGACATCCGTCGCGACCCTCGGCCGACGGCAAGACCTTCTATTACTGCACCAACGCCAAGGATATCGAGCGCCCCGACATCTGGGCTGTGCCAGCCTCAGGCGGCACGCCGGTACAGCTCACGTCCGGTGAAGGCGTTGAGACATACCCGGCTCCCGGTCGCATCCGGGAAGTATCTGGCGACACTTAGCGCCAGTTGGAACATGCCGCAATCGATAGGTGTGTGGAAGCTTGGCGAGCAGACCCACCGCCGCGGCCGCCGCACAGAAGATCGTCTTCCCCACCTCGCGTACCGGGCTTCCCCACGGACGCGCACGTGAAACCGGAGATCGTGATCACCAAGGCCGCCGATGGCATGGAGATCCACAATCAGCTATTCCTCTACAAAGTGTAAAACGGGCGACCGGCGTCCCGCCATCGTTCTCGTGCATGGCCGGGGCGTCCGCGGCAAATGATCCGCACCTGTTTCGACGTGCCCAGTTTTATCACTGGGCCTACGGCATCAACGAATGGCTGGCCAGCCAGGGCTATGTCGTGATGTCGATTAACTACCGCAGTGGCGTCGGGTACGGCCGATCCTTCCGCACCCCTCCTAAGACCGCTGGCGCCGGCAACAGCGAGTATCAGGACGTCGTCGCTGGCGGCAAGTATTTGCAGTCGAGACCCGATGTCGATCCGAACCGGATCGGGATCTGGGGGCTTTCATACAGGCGGCGTTTCTCACGTCACAGGCCCTGGCGCGCAACTCCGATATCTTCCCAGCCAGCGTCGACCTTGCGGGCGTGCACCTATGGGGCAGCTCGGTCGTCCCGAAGACGTCGCCTACCAGTCCTCGACGATTGGCGCGATTGACGGCTGGAAATCGCCGGTACTGCTGATCCAGGGCGACGACGACCGCAACGTGGCCTTCCAACAGATGACCGGCCTGGTCAACTGCTGCGCCAGCGCGACGTGTATTACGAGCTGGTCGTTTTTCCCGACGACGTGCACGATCGCTGCTGCACGGCGTTGGATCTACACGCTCAGCCGATGGACACGACCCTGGACTAGTCCTGTGGGAGAAGCCCGCGAGCTGACCGACAAACTGATTATCATCTGATTAGGTCTCCACATACCGCATCACCGCTCCGAGCCTCTGCGGCTCAACCGCGCACGAATAGTAGCGGCTCTGCCACAGGTGCCCATTTCCGCCCTCCACCGCATGACGATACTGGGAGTACCGCATCTGCACCATTCGCATAAGCTGGGCCAGCGATGGCGCGGAATGCGGCCGCAGCACCAGATGCACGTGTTTGGTCATGAGACGTCGGTCGGATAGAACTCCGCGTGGTGCTTCAGCAGACCAAGGTAGACTTCGCGATCCGCGGGCGTAAAGAAAATCTCGCGGCGCTCATTTCCCCGCTGCGTGATGTGATGCGGACACTGGGGGATAACGGCCGCGCGAGTCTTGGCATGAAATCTAGTGTCCGTGCGTCCGAGAGACTCTCCACGAAATGCGGG